>JBKPTD010000209.1:0-13093 GCA_046735375.1 Actinomycetota bacterium
ACTTCGGACTGCGCTCCGAGACGTCGACACACTGGTCTTCATCTCCAGCGACGGCGACGCCACCCAGGTTCTGCTCCACCACCAGAATGTGATCGCCGCAGCCGCCGACAACGGGGTCGCCCATGTCGTCGCGTTGAGCAGCGTCGATGCCGACATCGATTCGCCTTTCTGCTATGCGGTGGTTAACGGCGCCACCGAGAAGCTCCTCGACGACAGCGGTTGCCAGGTCTCCATCGCGCGGGCATCCATCTACAGCGAGTTCTTCATGCGATGGCTGACACCTGCCCGCATCAGCGGCGAGATCCGGCTACCGGCCGGAGACGGCCGCATCTCGCTGGTCTCCCGTACCGACGTTGGGCGCTGCCTTGCTGCCCTCGCTGTCGCGCCGCCGACTGGTCGGTACCACGACATCACCGGACCGGAGGCTCCGGACCTCCCAGCGATTGCGGCGATCACCGGAGACGAGTTTGGTCGACACGTCCGGTACTCCGAGGTGACACCCGCTGAGCACTGCAAAGAGATGGCAGAGGCCGGCGAGGAGCCGTGGTGGGCGTACGCGTTCTCGAGCATGTTCGAGTCGGTACGACAGGGGCGCTGGGCGTCGGTCACGGACGAGGTCGCCCGCCTCACCGGGCGCGGGCCGCTGTCGATCAAAGACCTGCTCGCCGAACAGCGCACAGTTAACAAGCAGTTGACGTAGCCGTCGCCTGCTCGGTCAGGACGGCACGTCGTCCCACGTCGTCAAGCAGAACGGGTGACCGGCAGGGTCGGCAAAGACATGGCAGTGGTCGTCGTTCGGCTGGAAGTCATACTTCGTCGCACCGGCGGCCAGTACGCGAGCCTCGGCCGCATCCAGATCATCGACATAGAAGTCGAGGTGGATTTGCATCGATGAGGTCGGACCGGGCCAGGTCGGCGGCGTGTATCCAGGGGCAGTCTGGAACTCGATTTTGCCGCCCGGGCTGTTGACGGTCGCCCACGCATCGTTGACGAAGGTCACCTTCCCGCCCGTGATGTCGGCATAGAACGCCGCCAGATCCCCGGCGTTCGGGCAATCGAGTGTGACTGAGCTGAGCTTGATCGAGTCAGACATAACGTGCTCTCCTTCGCCAGTTAGAGCTCATTGAGGCGACGCTGCAGGAGCCGCTGCTCGGGCTGACCCGCGGGCGCGAGCTCGAGCGCCGCCTGGTAGGCACGCCGCGCCTCGTCGCTGCGGCCGAGGCGGCGCAAGAAGTCCGCACGAGCCGCCGGCAGGAGGTAGTAGCCGGCCAGGGCCTTCGGATCGAGGGCGTCCAGTGCCGCCAACCCGGCCTCGTAGCCGTCCCGGAAGCCGATGGCGATGGCACGATTCAAGGCGATCACTGGTGACGGCTGGGCGGCGAGCAACGCGTCGTACAGGGTGACGATCGTGCCCCAGGCGGTGGCCTCCGCCGATGCAGTCGTGGAATGGCAGGCCGCGATATGTGCCTGCAATCGGTAAGGCCCAGGCGAGCGCCCCGAACTCGCCGCACGACGAAGGTGCAAGTTCCCCTCCTCGATGAGCGCTCCATCCCAACGGCCGCGGTCCTGCTCCTCCATCGGAATGAGATCGCCGCGGGCGTCGAAGCGGGTCGAGCGCCGGGCCATCTGGAAGGCGATCAACGCCAGCAGCCCGCGAGCGTCGTCCTCGGTCGGCATCAGATCCACTAGGAGCCTGGCGAGGCGCAGTGCCTCGGCGGCCAGATAGTCCTCTTGCTGGCCGTAGCCCTCATTGAAGATGAGATAGACCACCGCAAGGACTCCGGCGGTACGCTCAGCGAGCAGCTCGGCCGGCGGCACGCGATAAGGGATTCCGGCGTTGGAGATCTTCCGCTTGGTGCGCAGCAGTCGCTGAGACATGGTCGGCTCTGACAGCAGAAATGCCCGCGCGATCTCTGCGGTGCTCAGACCCGCAACGGTCTTCAGGGTCAGGGCTACCTGACCGTCCAGCGGGAGTGCCGGGTGACAGCACGTGAAGATCAACCGCAGCCGGTCGTCGGGTAGGACCGCCTGTTCGGCGCTGTCGCGGCCCATCTCATCCATGATCGCGCGCTGCTGCAGCTTCGCCCGCTCCGTCTCGCGACGACGCAGGACGTCGAGGGCGCGGTTCCTGCCCGCGGTAGTGAGCCAGGCGGCCGGCGATCGTGGCATGCCCTCTTGGGGCCAATGCACGAGGGCTCGCTCGATCGCATCCTGGACGCAGTCCTCCGCCAAGTCCCAGTCGCCCGTGAGCCGGATGAGACTCGCGACCATCCCGGTGCGTTCCGCTGCCACGACCGAGGTGACCGCCTCGGCCGTGGCGCGGTCCGCGTCCGTGGTCAATCCTCGTCCGTCCAGAACGGGCGCAGTTCGAGCTTGCCGCCGTTGGCCTGCGGGTGCCGCGCGGCGATGGCGATGGCCTCGTCGAGGTTGTCGCACTCGAGGATGTCGAACCCGGCGATCCACTCCTTGGACTCGGTGAACGGGCCGTCTGTGACGAGCACCTGCCCGTGGCTGACTCGGACCGTGGTTGCATCGCTGACCGGGCGAAGGGCATCACCGGTGATTCGCTTCCCCCGGCTCTCGACGTCGGCGAGCCACTCCTCGATGGTCAGATCATCCTCTGACGGCTTGGCTTCGGCAGCCGCGTCCGGGTCTGCGACGACGAACATCATGTACTTCATTGGTTTCGTACTCCTGGCTAGGCGCTGCTGACGAACATATGACGATTGGGCAGTCGGTCGATCCGACAGCGATGCGAACCGATTTCCGCAGATCTAGAGGACCAACCACTGCCGGCCGTCGATCAGCTCGCGTACCGCATCGAGATGCCCCGCATGGACGGCGGTCTCGGTGATCACGTGCATCACGACCGAGCGTACGTCCGGGAAGTCCACACCCCAGGTCGCCCAGTCAGGGTCGGGCTGCTTCGGCGCCGCATCGAGGTCGGTCTCAACAAGGATCTCGTTGGACCGGCGAATCTCGTCCCGGTAGTGCTCGAACACATCCGTCGCCGACTCGTCAGGTCCGACCCGCCAATGGCTGTCTGGTCCCTGTGGGAGGTCGTCCATTTGCTCACCGGCGACGACAGACCGAAACCAGTAGTGCTCATCCGACCAGGCAAGATGCTTGATCAACCCGAGACAGTGCCACCCAGAGGGCAGTACCGGCCGCCCAAGTTGCTCCTCAGACAAGCCCTCCAAGATGCCGAGCACATGCCGTCGTTGTGCGTCGAGATACCCGAGCAACAGCTCCATCTCCCGGTTCACCGACGGCGCCGCCACTCCCCCGCGCTGCAAGCTTTCTGTCTGAACGTCCGATCGCACGACGGATGCCCTTTCTGCGTATGAACAGGTACGCCCCGACGACGAACAAGAGGTGCCCGAATCCGACATCGGCCGATCCTGGTTCCACGCACTCGCGTGATCACCACCAGCCCTGACGGCGTGCCCAGCGAAGCAGCAAGGCACTGATGGTCAGCATGACCAAGATGATGATCGCGAGCTGCGTCCAGTGCGTCCGTTGGTTGACGATCACGTTCATGCCGTAAACGGACGCGAGCGCTGTGATGGGAAGGGTGATCGCCGCGATCACCGCAAGACGTTCCATCGCGACAGTCATCTTGGTGCTGACGCGAGTCTGGTACAGATCGATCACCGCGAAGAGGAATTGAGATTCGCCGTCGCCGATCGAGCGGACCCGGTCGAACTGGTCGGTCAGGTCCCTCGCGAACTTCTGGTCCTGCTCCGGAATCAATCGTTCGAGTGTGGTGAGCCTGGCGTAGACATCGCACGACTGAGCTGCCATGGTGCGGGCCGTGATCAGCTCGTGCCGGACCAGAAACATCTCCTCGAGCAAGATCTCAGGCTGGCGGAAGTCACCGGTCATCACATGCTGTTCCATGTCCGGGATCTTCTCGGCCACCGCGGCGATCAGGTCCCGCTGCCGGCGTGCGATCGCCGAGCCGACGGCATAAGAGACCTCGGCCGGTGAGCGCGGTGCGAACCGGCCAGCTTGGATCCGTCGAAGCACCGCGTCGGTCTCGGCCAGCGCCTCGGCCTCGTCAACCGCGGGATTCAACGGCCCGTGCACGGTGACCAGGAAATTACGCCCGACGATCTCGTCGAGCTCGAGCAGATGCACATGCCCGGCCTGCCCGACCAGCGGTGTGTGCAACGTGAGGAAGACATGGTCCTCGTAGCCATGAACCGTCGGGGTGTGATTGCGGCGTCGGCACGCGTCGATGACCAGCGCATGCAAACGGAAGACATGGCCCAGTGTCGCCTCGGCATCTGCGTCCCAGCGTGGGACGTCGACCCAGACAAAGCCGCCGCCACGCTCCAGCAGATTCGGCAGATCCTGCGCCAGGGCATCCTCAACTCCGGACGGGGTGATGAACCGAACATCCATGCCACCAGCGTGATGTTCCGGACCCCGAAGGTCCACCACCCAGCCGCGGGTGAGAGTTGTCCTGGTTAGCTGGCCGCTTGCCCCGGGGTCGAAACAAACACACCAACGCCCTTTGGCCCGACCTGAAGCCAGCCAGCAACTATTGCAACCCCTGCCGTGCCGGTGCATCGTCATAAATGATCGACAGGGTGGCGCAGCGGGTGCCTGTCGGGGGATACCGCGGACGCAGGGGGCGTCATGAAACTGAGCGCTCGAGAAGCAGTCGCCAATGTCACCCGTCGGCTGGCTCGCTGGTGTGCAGCGTTAGTCTCGACTCTCCTGGTCCTTGAGGCAGGCGTCGCGGTCGCCGCGGTCGACGTGCCGACCTGGGGATCGAGGACGGTTCGCGTCTCGATTAGTTCCTCAGAAAGGCAGACAAACGGACCCACCTACTGCTGCCCGGCGATCTCTGCGCACGGCAGGCACATAGCGTTCGAGTCGGAGGCCACTAACCTCGTGGCGGCTGACACCAATGGCCGTGTCGACGTTTTCGTCCGCGATCGATCCACCGGAGTGACGGAGCGAGTCTCGGTTACGACCCGCGGCACGCAAAGCAACGGTGACAGCGGCTTCGCCACGATGTCGAACGACGGACGTTACGTGGCCTTCTTCTCGGACGCGTCGAACTTGGTCGCCGGTGACACCAACGGCGCTCCAGACGTGTTCGTCCGCGATAGGGCGAGGGGAACCACCCACCGCGTGTCGTTGACCTCGGGCGGTCGACAGGCCAATGGTCTGAGCTTCGACCCGAACATCTCGGGCAACGGTCGGTACGTCGCGTTCATCTCCGAGGCGTCGAACCTCGTGCCAGGAGACACGAATGGTCTTGTTGACGTCTTCGTGCGCGATCTGCTCAAGGGCAGGACCACCAGGGTCTCCGTGTCCTCAGCGGAGCGGCAAGGAAACAACATCAGTATCGGGCCGGTCATCTCGTTCAGCGGTCGTTACACAGCGTTCGTGTCGGGCGCTACCAACCTCGTGGGCAGTGACACGAATGAGCTCTTCGACATCTTTCTCCGGGATCTCAGGAAGGGCACGACAGAGCGGGTCAACGTGAACTCTGACGGGCAACAGGCACGCGGCGGCGATCCGTTCGACACCGGCTTTCCGGAGACCATCTCCCGGAATGGTCGCTTCGTATCCTTCGATTCGAACGCGACCAATCTCGTGCCCCGGGACACGAACGAGTCTTTCGACGTCTTCGTCCGGGACCGCCGGGCCGGACGAACAACCCGAGTCTCCGTGGACAACGCAGGCCGACAACTGGACAGCGACAGCTTCACTGGCCCGATGTCGGACAACGGCCGCCTGATCGTCTTCTGGACGCATCCCCTCCGGCTGGTTCCCGGCGATCCGTTCCGTGAGGAGAACCTGTTTGTTCATGATCGTCTCACGGGGCGGGCCAGTCTGTTGACGGTGGGCTTGGGCGGAGCGCAGGCCAACGACTCGCACGGCGGCTCGGATGTCTCCGCTGATGGCCGGCACATCGCCTTTTTCTCGTTCGCCTCGAATCTGGTGCGCGGTGACACCAACGGCGAAGCAGACATCTTCGTACGTGACCTGACTGATCGCTGAGCCGCCTACGCATTTCAGGGAACGCGTGCGCGTTGGCTCAGTTGGTCCTCCGTACGCGACGTGCTCGGCTCGCCACCGCGAGGTGGCCGGGCCAACAGTCCATGTCGAGTACGCGACATAGCAAGGTCCGTGCCCCGGCCGTACGGTTACGCTCGACTCGGAGGTCGAGCGTGCAGATCCGCCTGCTGGGTGGTTTTGATGTGGAACGCGGGGGCCAGTCCATCCAGCCGGGGACATGGCGTCTGCGTAAGGCGCGCACGCTCGTCAAGCTGTTGGCGTTAACGCGTGATCAGCGGCTGCACCGCGAGGTGCTCCTCGACTCGTTGTGGCCAGGACGTGATCCGACGTCCGCGGTGAACAACCTCCACCAGGCGTTGCACATCGCCCGTCGGGTGCTAGCGGATAACAGGTCGAGCGACGGCTGGCTCGAGTTGCGTGACGATGTTGTGTCGCTGCACGCGAACGGTCTCGTCGATGTGGACGTACGGCGCTTCGAGCAGCTGGCATCGCTCGCCCGAGCCAACGGCGACCTCACCGATCTGCGCGCCGCGGTGGCCGCGTACACAGGCGACCTGCTCCCCGAGGACCGGTTCGAAGACTGGGCCAGCCGCCCGCGTGAGGAGCTCCGCGAGAGTTTTTGCGATCTCCTCGTGGACCTGGCGGACGCGCTCGGCACGACCGACCACGAGGCGGAGGCACTCGACGCGCTGCAGCGCGCGCTCGCGACCGACCCTCTCCACGAGCGTGCCGTTCGCAGCATCATGCAGCGCCATGCGGCGATGGGCCGACGGTCAGAGGCATTGGAGCGGTACGAGCAGCTGCGCCGCGACCTGCGTGAGGCGTACGGCACCGATCCCGATCCCGAGACGCGGCGGCTGTACCGCGACCTGCTTACGGGCAGCCTCGAGGTTGAGGAGCCACGCGACCTGCAGCGGCATAACCTCGCGCCGGCGCTCACGAGCTTCGTCGGGCGCAAAAGGGAGATGGCCGATGTCCGCCGCCTGCTGAGCCGGGGCGGCCTCCTCACGCTCACCGGGGTGGGTGGTGCCGGCAAGACACGCCTCGCGGAAGAGGTGGCTCGCGAGCTCCTCGACACGTACCCCAATGGGGTGTGGGTCGCGGATCTGGTACCTGTAGCCGACCGGCGCCTGATCGCCGACACCGTGGCGGCCGCCCTCGGGTTGGATCCCGCGGCGAGTGACGACCCGCTGCGCACATTGGTCGCCTGGTTGTCCCCACGGACCCTCCTCCTCGTGCTCGACAACTGTGAGCATCTCCTCGCCGCCTGTGCGGACCTAGCCAACGCGGTGCGCGGCAGCTGCCCCGGCGTCACGCTGCTCGCGACCAGCCGGGAGCCACTACGTGTCCCGGGCGAGGTGACCTTCCGCGTACCGTCGCTGGAACTACCGGAGCCCGCAGACGCTGGTGATCTCGACCGGCTGCGGACTCTTTCCTCGGTACGGCTCTTCCTCGACCGTGCCCAGCACGTGCGGTCCGACTTCATCCTCGACGCAGGTGATACCGGGTCCATCGTGGAAATCTGCCGTCGGCTCGACGGCATTCCACTCGCCCTGGAACTCGCTGCTGCGCGGGTTTCCCACCTCGAGCCGGCCGAGATCGCCGAGCGGCTGAGCGATGCGCTTCACCTGCTAGGTCCGAGCGGTCAGATCACCCGGCACGCGACTTTGCGGGCCGCGCTCGAATGGAGCCACGCACTGCTGTCCGAGGACGAGCAGGTCTTGCTGCGTCGGCTCGCGGTCTTTGCCGGCAGCTTCTCGCTCGTGTCGGCCGAGCACGTGTGCGCAGACGAAAGGCTTCCCGGCCAGAACGTGCTGGACTGCCTCGGTCGGCTAGCCGACAAGTCCTTGGTGCAGGTTGAACGCGCTGGTTCTCGCTCCCGCTATCGTCTGCTCGAGACCATTCGACAGTTCGCTCGGGAGCAGCTCATCGCCGCGCGCGAGGTCGAGTTGCTTGAGGCCGCACACTGTCGACACTTCCTGGAGCTTGCGCGCGACCACGATCCGGAGCGTGCGGCCGGGATCGTCGTCGAACGCCCGCAATTGCTCGACGCCGATCACGACAACCTCCGCGCCGCACTCGGCTGGGCGCTACGGAACGACCACGAGCGGGCGCTGTCACTCGGCGTCAGCCTGTGGCGATACTGGCTGGCGCGCGGTCACTTCGTCGAAGGTGCGGGGTGGCTCGAACGTGTCCTCGATGTGGCCGTGGCACCGTCCCCGGAGCGAGGCAGGGCGCTGCTCGGCCTGGCAATCCTCAATGGACGCAGAGGCCGGGGTGACCGTTTGCAAGGCCTCGCCGATGCTGGTGTCGCTGTCGCAGAGCTGTCAGGTGATCCAGCCGAGGTCGTGTACGCGCGGGTTATGCGCGGCATCCTCATGCTGGCCGGCACACAACTCGACGAGGTCGAGCGAACGGCTGCGGTAGCCCTGGCCGACGCCGAGTCCCTTGGGGCGGCCCCGGTGGCCGTCGCCGCCCGCGGCCTGGCCGCGCTGGCCGCCCTGTTCCGCGAGGACGTGGCGCTGGCACAGCAACGATTTGCTGACTGCCTTCACCACCTAGGCTTGATCGAGGCGACAGCTGTCCCATTCTTCCCAGCCGTGACGATGTCGATGCCGCTCGCCCCGGTCAACGGATCGTTGGTTCCGGTCTTCGAGGAGTCCTGGCTGCTCGGCCGTCGGGTCGGCGCCCAGCAGGGGCGAGGCTACACGCTGTCGGCGCTCGCAGACGCCCATCGGCTCGCGGGCGACCTGGACACCGCCATCGACGCCGTACGCCAGTCGGTCGAGGCCTTCGCCGGCATCGACGACGCTGCGGGGCTGGCCCACGCTCTCAACCATCTGGGGTGCATCGAGCGCGATCGGGGATCGCTCGAATCCGCCGACGGTCATCTGCGAGAGGCGTTGCGGATCCGCAAGCAGCTGGGGGATCGCCGCGGCGAGAACCTGACCCTTGCCAACCTCGGACTCTTGTGCGCGGCGGCCGGCGACCTGCGCGAGGGCCGACGATATGCCCGCCTTGCTCTCGAACGTGGCGAGGCAGTCGACGACGGACCTGGTGTAGGCGGTGCGCTGCTAGGCCTTGCCGTCGTCGAGCTGTTCGCCGGCCAACGGCACGCCGCCCGCGCGCTCACCGAACAAGCGATCGAGGCATATCAACCGCAGGGGTTCGTGCGACTCGAGGCGTGGGCACGGCTGCTTGCCGCCGAACTCGCCCGCGACGACGACGACTCGGAGACCCTCGCGAGGCACGGCCGCACGGCGGCCGAACTCTTCACCCGCCTGGGTGCTCACATCGGCATGTCGCGGGCAGCCGGCCTCCCCCACGGGCACGAGGCCTCGGACAGTTCGCCCTCACAGCCCGCTAAGGCACGCTAAGCCACTGCAAAGGTGGCCTTCCTAGCGTCGTGGTCGTCCACGGCACCTGCCGAGAACCACGACTGGAGAGAAAGAATGACGACGACGGAAACGCGTCCCGACGCGCTCGGAGAGGCCACGCTGGGAGAGTTCGCCCAGGCATTGCGCGGCGAGTTGATCCGCCCCGGAGACCCTTCGTACGACGAGGCGCGATCGATCTGGAATGGCGCCCACGACAAGAAGCCGGCTGCAATCGTTCGGTGCCGCGGGGTGGCCGACGTCCTGCGCGGAGTGGACTTCGCACGAAGCGAAGGCCTGTCCCTCGCCATCCGCGGAGGCGGACACAGCATCCCCGGTTTCTCGACGTCCGATGGCGGCCTTCTGCTCGATCTGTCAGCGATGAACGCAGTTCGGGTCGACCCGGACCGGCGCCGAATCGTGGCGCAGGCCGGCTGCCTGTGGCAGGACGTCGACGCGGAGGCTCAGGCGTTCGGGCTGGCGGTCACCGGCGGGCTGGTGTCCACAACCGGCATCGCGGGCTTCACCCTCGGCGGCGGGATCGGCTGGCTCGTTCGCCGCTGCGGACTGACCTGCGACAACCTCGTCGGGGCCGACATCGTCACGGCGGACGGTCAGTACCTGCACACCAGCGAGGACGAACACCCCGATCTCTTCTGGGCCCTGCGCGGCGGTGGCGGCAACTTCGGGGTTGTGACGTCGTTCGAGTTCCAAGCACATGAGGTGGGTCCGACGGTCTTCGCCGGCCTTGTCTTCTACCGAGGCGAGGACGCCGCCCGCGTGCTCCACGGTTTCGGCGAGGCGGCAGCGAACGCATCCGACGAGCTGTCCCTGGCGATCAACCTCACGACCGCGCCGCCGCTGCCGTTCCTGCCAGAGGAGATCCACGGCAAGCCCATCGTCGCCGTTCTCGGTGTGTGGTCGGGCCGAGTCGAGGATGGCGACGCGGCGACCACCGCGTTCCGCGGGCTCGCCCCGGTGGTGGCCGACCTTTTCGGCCCGATGCCATACGTCGCGATGCAGTCGCTCCTCGATCCGCTGTACCCGCCCGGCATATGGAACTACTTCCGCTCGGCATTCTTCAGCGACCTCGGCGAGACGACCATCGACGCGCTGGTCTCTGCGTACACCGGCAAGCCCAACGCGCTGTCCGAACTTCACATCCACCACCTCGGCGGAGCGATGGGCCGGATACCAGCCGATGCCACAGCGTTCGGTACCCGCGATCGCGAGTACATCTTGAACGTGGTGGCTCGCGCACCCGACGCGGATGGCTTCGACAGCGTGGTCCAATGGGCACGCTCGGCGCCCGCCGCGCTCGGACCGGACGCGGCGTCGTATGTGAACTTCACCGGCGAGGCAAGCGACCAATACGTACGAGCGTCCTATCCGCCCGCCACCTACGCCCGGCTCGTAGCGGTGAAGGACCGCTACGACCCCACCAACCTGTTCCGGCTCAACCAGAACATCCCGCCGTCGGTCGCTCCGGATCGGCAAGGCTCCTAGCTCCCGGACCGCTCCCTGATTTCCTGACATCGACGACCCCCGGCCGTGAGGTGGCCGGGGGTCGTAGAGCTCCTCCGCGCGGGCGATCCCGCCTGACCGGCATCGCCCCGTACGAGCCATCCGGTCGCGCCGTTAGCGGCGTGTCAGCTAGCTCGTGAACTCCCTCAGGTCCGCGCAGAAGTCGCGGTCCGAAAGGTCGCTATTCCCGGTGGAGGAGCGCACGATCCGGAACGAGTCGGGAACCTCGGTGTCGTCGTCGGGGTTACCGGGAGTGCCGTTGTAGTCGATGTCGATGGCCCACCGGACCTCGCCGGGGTCCTTGAGCACGAAGTTGCCGTCGGCGTCGTAGAAGCGGGAAACACCGGAGGCGAAGGTGGTGATGGTGATGGTGCCGTCGCCGTTGTCGACGATCGTGTGGTCCGCGAAGCTGGTGGCGAAGACGTTAGTGAAGGTGCCGCCGGTGTCCAGGTTGGTGGTCACGCCGGTGCCATGCACGCTCTCCCGGTAGTAGGGGAACGGCGACGAGCCGCGCTGGTTGAACAGGAAGTTGACCGAGACGTCCACGCTGTCCTGGGCGGGGGTGCCGTCGCAGTCGTAGACGTCGCTCGTGGAGACGTCATGGAAGTGGCCCTTGTCGATCGGCTGAGCCGCTGCCGATGTGCTGACGCTGATAGCGCCCGCGATCGCCAGGCCGGTGATGAGTAAAACGGAACGTGCCCCCATGGGCCCTCCCCCTGTAGGCCGCGAAAAGTTAGTTCATAGTGGCAGCACACGCACGTCAGGGCCATAGTCCCGGGGACATTTCACCTCTTGCGTCCGACCCATCACCTGCCGTCATCACCGGGCTCAGCTACTGGTCGCGGAGGGACTCGCAGCGAGTTTGGCGCAACTCGGTGCCGAGGCGAAGGCTGCCTTCACTTCGCCACCTGCCTGGTCGGTGGCCGTCTTCACGCTGTTCGCCAACGCTTGTGCCGAGCTGGCCGCTGCCTGGAGCGCGCCCACGGCCGGACCGGCCAGGCTCAAGGCCTCGGTTGCCGAGGACGCGGACGCGACCGCCTGCGCCTGTTGCGTCAGGGTCTGCACACTGGCTTTGAGCGTGTTCGCTGATGCGTCCAGCGACGCCTTGACCTGGTCTGCACCGGGAAGATCGGTCGGAACTGCCGCCAACGCGGTCGACAGGTCCTGCAGCGACGCCGTGATTGCGGCGACCTGGGTCCCTAGTTGTGCTTTCACCTGGTCCAGAGCACCCGGAGAGGGCGACGCCCGCACGTTGAGGTCCGTTCCCAGATCACTGATGTCGGTACGCACGCCATCGGCGGCGGTACACACCGATTCCGCCCAGGCAGCCGCTGCGGGCGATGACGGCGACGACCCGCCGGTGGGCGACGCGGAACCGCCAGAATCGTCCGACGAGCTGCACCCTTCGAGGATCAGGACCGGGACGATCGCCGATACCCAGATCATCATTCGTAGTCGTCGGCGCATACTGTCCACCCCCCTGCATCCCCGGATAGACAGTCCCGGACGTCCGATGAAATACCAGGCTAACCGCTTCGCCCGCGGCCACGCGACGACAAGCCATCTCATATGCGGCCAGCCGTCAGGCGCCGCCGCGCGGCCTATCCGTAGTGGTAGCGGCAGGCAGCGATTCGGACCTCGTCCTTGGCAATCTTGTACACCAGACGGTGCTCGTCCGTGATGCGTCGGGACCAGTACCCGGCGAAGTCGTGCTTCAGGGCTTCGGGCTTGCCGATGCCCTCATTGCCGTTGCGTTGGATGTCGGCTAAGAGAGTGTTGATCCGTTTGAGCACCTTGCGATCTTGTGCTTGCCACCAGAGGTAGTCGTCCCAGGCGTTCTCATCCCAGACCAGCAGCACGTCAGTCGGTCTCGATGAGGTCGTGAGCCGCGCCGCGGCCAGCCTCTAGCCGTTCCATCGCGTCGAGCAACCGTCGCGCGTTGGCAGGTGATCGCATCAGGTAAGCGGTCTCGCGCAGGGATTCGTAGTCGGCGAGGGAGACGATGACGACAGGCTCGTGTCCTGCGCGGGTGATAACGACCTCCTCGCGGTCGTTGGTGACTGCGTCAAGTACGTCGGCGTAGCGTGCCCGAGACTCGGTGTAGCTCATCGTCTTCATCACAACCTCCTGTACAGAAAACTGTACATCAAGGCTTT
>JBKPTD010000210.1:0-3663 GCA_046735375.1 Actinomycetota bacterium
GCAGGCCGCCGAGGACCAGCCCGGCGACGGAGGCGGATCCCAAGATGCCGCCCCAAAGGCCGAACACCTTGCCGCGCTCCTCCTGCGGGAAGGTGACATGAATGATCGCGAGAATCTGCGGGACCATCAGGCCGGCCATCGCACCCTGCAGGAACCGCGCGCCGATGAGCATTGTCGGGCCGGCCGCGAGCCCGCACAGCGCGGAAGCGACGGTGAAACCTCCCACGCCGATCAGGAAGATCCGTTTGCGACCGAAGATGTCGCCGAGCCTGCCGCCGGTGATCAGGACTGCCGCGAACCCCAGCACGTAACCGGCAACGATCCATTCGATCTGTGCGTACTCGGCCTTGAGATCCCGCAGGACCGTCGGGATCGCCACGTTGACGATCGTCACGTCGAGCAGATCCATGAACCCGGCGACGAGGACGACGGTGAGAGCCAGCCACCGGCGCGGGTCGAGCGTCCGCGGTGCCTCCCCATCCACCCAGGCCCCGGTCGGGCCGGGTAGATCCAGAGGTTGGTGCGTGTCGTACGCCATGATTGCGCTCCGTCAGCTTCAGGAGTATTCGATCTGTTGTCACATCGGCCGGCTTGGCCGCCCATAGCCATGACCGGACGCGGCGAAGGAATGTGACGATGGGTGGGCTGTCCCCATCCCGGCCTCCCGCTCGTCGTATTGACGACAACGCGAGGCAAGGAGCCCGCCGGCTGATCTCGGCCGGCCGCGACCAGCCAAACAGGTGGTGTCCTCATTGGCGAGAAGGTCACACTCGAACACGATGTCCAGGCCAGGAACCGCTGACGAACACTCGCCCACGCCAAGCTGGGCGGACAGCCCCTGCCCTTTGGCTCAGTTGCGGGTGGCAATCGCGCAGGCACAGCGAGCGGAGCGAGAGGCGCAGGCGGCTAGGGTGGCGCTCGGTCGGGGCGAATCTGGCGCTCCACCCAAAGGTCAGTCGTAGTTCCGGATGACCCGCACGTTGAGTGCAACCATCAGGACTCCGAGCACCGCGACGACTCCGAACCCACGCGCCAGCGGCTCCCAGGCAAGGTCTTGCAGGACCAGCCAGCGCATCGCCTCCATCACGTAGGTGACTGGGTTCAGGGTCGCCGCGATCTCCATCGGTCGGGTCAGCATGTCGCGCGGTACGAAATTCGGTGTAAGGAAGAGCAGGGGGAAGAACACGAGCCCGCCGGAGTTGGTGGCCGCGGCGCTGCGGGTCTTGAGCGCGATGAGCTGCATGAAGCCGGAGAAGACGACGGCCCACAGTGAGGTCAGCAGGACGAGGAGCACGAAGCCGATCAGCCCGCTGGCGATGGAGACCCCGAACGGCAGTGCCACGATCACGAGGACCGTCGTGATGGCCGCGCTCTTGACGAACTCCGCGAGCAGGCGCCCGAGGACGAGAGCACTGCGGGACACGGGTGCCGCGCGCAGTTTGTCGAAGTAGCCGTCCTCGATATCTTCCACGAGGAAGAGCGCCGCGGAGCCGAACGATGCCGCAAGCAGCAAGGAGATTGGCAGCTGAAAGGCGGCGTAGGTCTGTCCGTGCAGGAACCCCGTCGAATCCGACGGGAAGATCTTGCCGGCTTGCCCGAAGTTGACGATCAGGAAGAACACCGGGATGAACAGCGTCGGAGCCAGGGCCTCGGGCGTACGCCAGGCCTCCCGCAAGGACCGGCCTCCAAGGACGTTGGCCTGCTGGATGGCGCTCATGCCGAAACCTCCTGAACCTCGCCCGCGGCCCGCTCCCGTGTCCGTCCCGTCGCGTCCAGGAACACTTCGTCGAGGGTGGGATCCGCGTCTATGCCGCGGCGTTGTCGCAGCTCGGCCTTGAGCTGCGGCGGCGTCCCCTCCCGGACGATGAGCCCGCCGTCGATGATGGCGAGCCGGTCGCACAGCTGGTCGGCCTCCTCGAGGTATTGGGTCGTGAGGAAGATCGTGGTACCGCGCGCGTTGATCCGCCGCAACTCGTCCCACACAACAAGCCGGCTCGCCGGGTCGAGGCCGGTCGTCGGCTCGTCGAGGAACAACACCTCGGGCTCGTGGACGAGCGCCGAGGCGAGATCGAGACGACGCTTCATCCCGCCCGAGTAACCCTTGATCCGCCGGTCACTGGCATCGACCAGGTCGACCAGCTCGAGCAGCTCCTCTGCCCGTCGGACCGCGTGCGCAGCCGAAATGCCGAACAACCTCGCCTGCAGGACCAGGAGTTCACGCCCTGTCTGACGCGGATCTAGCCCAGCTTCCTGCAGCGCAACGCCGATCCGACGCCGCGCACCGTCGGGGTCGGCGGAGACATCGACGCCCGCCACCCGCGCGGTGCCCGATGTAATCGACAAAAGCGTCGTCAGCATCCGCACTGTCGTCGACTTGCCCGCACCATTCGGTCCAAGAAACCCGAAGACCTCGCCGATGCCAACCTGCAAGTCCACGCCGCGAACCGCATCGACCGTTTCGGTGCGGCTGCGGTATTGCTTGACGAGGCGTTCAGTCTCCACCGCCAGCTCCATGCCGGAGACCGTAGCCGGGCCCCCCGACAATCCGTACTCCCCCGCGGTCCCACCCGCACCCGCGGTCGCACTCCGGTGATACCGATTCTGCTCCTCGTTCATGGGCAGCCTCCTAGCTGGGGTCCTCCCACTCAGACCGCTGGACGGCGCCAAACTCATCGGCCGGATCACCGTGGGGGTGATCTCGGTTCTCGACGATCCGTAGGCCAGGACACTGGTGGAGAAGGGATCCACGAGGAGAGGTGACGATCTTTTCCGGCTGAAGCGAGGCGAAGATGGGTCATGCTCCGTGGGCATAGCGGTCCTCAGTGGACCGGATGAAGTCGCGGACCTCGCGGTTGAACTGCTGCGGCGCCTCGACGCAGCTGACATGACCGACACCGGACAGAACGACCAGACGTGATCGGGGAATGGCGGCGTGGAGGGCTTCCGCGATCGGGATGGGGGCCCGTACGTCCCGGTCCCCATAGAGCAGCAGCGTGGGCACATTGATGTGGGCAAGGACATCCCGGAGATCCGCCTCGGCCGAGGCGCGCGCCAAGAGTCGAAATCCGGCAGGACTGAAGCTCCGCATGCTCGCAACGAACTTCGCGACCCGCGCGGTCTTCGCGTCGCAGAACATGGACGGGAGCATCGCGTCCACAAACTCCCGCGGCGAGAGCTCGGCAGCACGCAGGCAAAATCGCAACCGCTCCTCGGCCCGCTGTGGAGACATGGATCCGGCCCAACCTGCATAAGCCCCGGCCAGCACCAACGTCCGCGGAATTTCCGGGTGTCGCCTGAACAGCTCGAGGGCGACCACCCCCCCGAACGACAATCCGACGAGGTGGGGCCGGACCAAGCCGAGCGCATCTATGAAACCGGCAAGGCAGTCGGCGAAGCCGGGCGATCGGAACCACTCCGGCGGGTCCGATGAGCCGCCCGTGCCAGGGGTATCCCAGGCGATGACCGTGAACTCGTCGGACAAGTCCTCGAGCTGACCTGACCAGGTCGCACGACCGTCACCAACGAAGCCGTGCAAGAGGACCAGCGGGGGCCCTGCGCCTGCGCGCTCGTAACCGATTCGCAGTCCTTTGACGTCAACATGATCCATCGTGGCCCACCAGCCTGGTCACTCCGAGGTCGCAGCCAGGCTCTCACGCCGCCGCT
>JBKPTD010000211.1:0-9647 GCA_046735375.1 Actinomycetota bacterium
CCCGCCGGCGAAGAAAACCGCCGCCGCGCGCTCACCCGCGAGCGCGTCGTTGCCGAGGCCCTGACCGTCATCGGTGCGGACGGCGTGGACACGCTGAGCATGCGCGCCCTCGCCACACGTCTGGGAGTGGTTCCCGCGGCGCTCTACCGCCACGTGCGCAACAAGCAGCAACTGCAGGACCTCGTCCTCGACGCGGTGCTGGCCGAGGTCGACTGCGAGGTCGATCACGCCCTCGCCTGGACCGAACGGGTCAGGGTGCTCGCCCACCGGCTGCGGACGGTCCTCGAGAACCATCCCGGCATCGCCGGCCTGCTCAAGACCCGCGACCCACTCGGACCTCACTCCCTCGCACTGGCCGAGGCGTTCCTGGCACCGCTGCACGCGGCCGGCCTGCCCGTACGGGAGATCGGCCTGGCCTTCTTTGCGATCTACGACTACACCATCGGTTTCGCGCTCAGCACCCCCACCTCCGTCAACGAGCAACGCGTCCAGCACGCCGCGACCAGAACCAAGCTCCACGCGTTCCTCCGGTCACTGCCGGCCGACCGTTTCCCCACACTGGTCGCCCACGGCGAACACGTCTGGGTCGACAACCGCGACGAAAGGTTCGCGGCCGGCATCGACACCCTCGTCGGAGGACTCGAGGGCAGCGCGACGCCCACGCCGACGCGGCGGCAGCCGGCAACCACAGCATTAACAGGACCGGGCGGCACAACCAACCCACCCTGACTGCCCGTTCGGCGGCCAGAAGCGGGTGGCTTCTGGCGCTCGCGATGTCTACGGCTGATGTCCCCGGAGCAGAGCTAACTGTCTCGGTGGCCCGGCTCGTCACGTGGAGTCTGAAGTGCCTCGGTGGCGATCGAGCGGAACAGCGCGGCCGTTTCTGCGATGAACCGCGCATGACGTACACCTAGGCGGCGCAGCGCCAGCGCATGGTCCACAGCTGGCGCCAGGCATTAGCACCCACCAGCCGGGGCGCCACCTCAGCAAGCGTCGCCGCCTCCCAGTCGAGCTCCGCGCTTCTTGCGGAACTCGGGGGTGGCGTGGGAGGTCGGCCGACCTGCAGGTCGGCCGACCTCGGTTCGGGTTGCTTAGCTCCGGCGAACGTCTACGGTGTCGAGCACCTGTCGCTCGGGCTCGCTCATCGGTATCGTGCCACTGTCGCTGAGCACGCGCCGGGTGGCCGGGCTGATGCGCTCCAGGAATGCCCGGTCGCAGAGCTCCTTGGACTCCCAGACGTCGAAGTAGTGCAGCTTGCCGTCGGTCGTCTTGGACGCGACGTGCACGATCAGGCCCTTCATCGGCTCGCTGCCGACCTTTGTGGCGATCTTGTCGTAGACCTCTGCGCTGATGGGTACGTCCTGGGTGAACACGTATGTCACGGGACCCCGCCTCCTTTCGTGTTGGCGGTGGATCCATATTCACCCGAAAGCTTTTCGGATGAATACCTGTACACTATGGCGAATGGGAGAGGAAGTCAAACGGCGTCCGTATCACTCGCCTCGCCGGATTGCGGCGGCAGCCGCCACCAGGCAGGTGATCTTGACTGCGGCGCGCTCGGAGTTTCTGCGCAACGGCTATACCGCGACGACCATCGCGGGGATCGCCGAGGCCGCGGACGTCGCCGTGGACACCGTGTACGCCTCGGTCGGCCGCAAGCCTGCGCTGTTTCGGGAGCTGATCGAGGCCGCGATGGCCGGCCGGGATCAAGACGGGCCCGTCGCGGATGGCGACTCCCTCCTGCAGGTTCGATCGGCACCCACAGCCGGGGAGAAGATCGAGCTGTACGCCTCGACGATTGCCGCGATCCACCAGCGCCTGGCTCCGCTGTTCCTCGCGCTCCGCGAGGCCGCCACCGCCCACCCCGAACTCGCCGAGCTGTGGTCCCAGGTCGCGGACCGGCGCGTACAAGACATGCGCGCGCTTACCGCGGACCTCCTCGCCACCGGAGAGCTACGCCCAGGGCTCAGCCGCGACGAGATTGCCGACATCCTGTGGAGCATGAACGCGGCGGAGTATTACATTCTGCTGGTTCACGACCGGGGCTGGACAGCGCAGAGATTTGGGCAGTGGCTCGCCGAAGCCTGGCGCAGGCTCCTCATCGACCCGAGCGGACCGGCCCCGACCCGCGGAGCGCGACGCGCGTTGAGGCGCCGGCGGGGTGCCTGACCGATCCCCTGCGTCAGTGCTCGACTCCGCGGATTTAGGGCCCGGATGTTTCCGCGGCAGTTCGGTCGGTGGTGGATGGGAGCAGGCCCACGGCTTTGACGCGGTCCTGGGCAGTCGGCGCTGCATAGCTGCGGGTGGTGTCCAGGCGGGCGTGGCCCAGCAGGTCGGCGACGAGGACGAGATCAGCGCCGCCGGCTACCAGGGTGGCGGCGAAGGTGTGGCGCAGGACCTGGGCGGTGATGTCGGGCCCGAGGCCGGCCGTGACGGCGATGCGGGCGATAACATCGCGGGCGCCACGCACGGACAGCCGCCCGCCGCGGTGATTGAGGAACAAGGCTGGGTTGGTATCGGCGCCGGGCCAGCGCGCACGGTCAACCAGCCAGAAGCCGATGTCAGCTCGCAGGTTCGGATGGATGGGGACCTCGCGGATCCGGTCGCCGTTGCCGTGGATGCGCAGCACGCCCTGATGACCCGACGTGGCAACGTCGCTTGTGTCGAGGCGAACGGTCTCGGCGATCCGGGCACCAGCGTAGAACGGGAGACTGGCCAAGGCCCGGTCGCGCGGGGAAGGGTCGGACTCCACCGCACGCAGCCAACGCAGCTGGGCGGACCGATCGAGGAACCGGGGCGCCTTGCTGGGAACGGAGCTTCGTTCGACGGCGGCCGGGCCCATGCCGCGGCGAGCGTAGAAGTCGTCGACGGCGGCCAGGGCGTTGTTGACGGTGGCCGGGGCCTGGTTGGCGGCCGTGACGAGATAGGCGCGCCAGCCGGCGACCGCCTGGTCCCGGGCGGCCGGGTTGGTCAGCGGGTCACCGTCGACGGCGGCGGTGGGTAGCCAGGCGAGGTATTGGCGAGTCTTGGAGGCGTAAGTGCGCCGGGTCTCGGCCGACAGCGGGGCGGCACTGAGCTGGGCGGTGTAGGCGGTGTGGGCGGCCGCCAGCCGCACCGGCAGCGCGACGGGTTGGCGTCCTCGCCGTCGGGCGCCGGCGAGCGCGGTCGCTCCGGCCGGTTGGGTCTCCAGCCGCCTGCCCTGGCGTGCGTGGCCGGATGTCACTCCACAAGTGTACTTCCGAGAACATTGATTCTCGGAAGTAGCTGGCGTACGTTGAAAGACAACCGGGACTGCGTCGACAACCACCCTGAGGCTGCCCGCCACGCCGGCTCACCAAAGGGAACGTCATGTCCTTCCTCCGCCGCAACCGCCACAATTCCACCGCCAGACCGTACGTCTCCTGGACGCCCAGCACCCAACCCGTAGACCCCGCCGCAGACGCGTCGGCAACGGTCAGTCCCCAAATCCCCACCCATGCCGCAGCCGCGCCCGAGAAACCGCGCGACCGGCCAGCCCCGGATCAGCGATGAGGTGCTGAGCACAGACGCCAGGTCAAGAGCCCTCAGCACCAGCACGACCGCGTCGTCGCACGTCGGCTAACCGGGGGCTCAGCACGGCCTGCGGTACACCCATCGCTGCCTGGCGCGACCGCACGAGTATCAGCGCAACCCAGATCCAAATCCGGTCAAGGGGCGGGAAGGACTCGACATGACACTGATGACTGACAACCGCGTGACGGTGACGTCGCTATCGGCGCCATCAACGCCGCGGCTGCGGATGGAACCCACCGCCTCCCGCGGAATTGTGCTGGACGGCGGCTGGTGGCCCCGCTCGACCGACCCCGTCGCAGAGCTGCCCGGTCTCGTCCTCGCTCTCGACAAACTCCGCGGGCCGGTCACTCGGCTGCTCCTCAGCGCCGAGGGTTGGGACAGCCACCCGCGGCGCCTGACTGTGGCCGGCCGGGTCGTTCGCATCGGCTACTTCGCCAGCCAGCCGACCAGTCTGCTCACCGCGCTACACCACAGCGGCCGGGTCGACCTGCTGATCGTTCCTCATGACACCGCCCGCCGCACCGCCGACAGGGCGATGGCCCTCGCCGCCACCACAAGCAACCTGGTGCACGCCCAACACATCCTGCCCGCCGTCAGCAAACTCCACTCAACCGAAACCGACGGCGTCGATGTATGGGAGACCGAAGGCGGTCATCTCGCCCCGACCCCGCCTCCGACCGGGCCGGACCTGCACACGCCGGCTCCTGCAGGTTAAGCCCAGACCCGCAAGACCTGCCGCAACCTACGGGCAGATTTGCCGCAGACCGCACAGACGGCAGACGGGCAGGTTGCGAGCAGTGGCCGTTCTATGAGCCTGACCGGAAAGGTGGCGAAGTGGGCGCCGCGGTAGCCGGCTGTGGGAAGCGCCCATACGTCACCTGGATTCTTACCGAGCGGATGACCAACCAGACCGCGTGCCTTTAGGCGGGAGAGGCCGCTGTTGCTGTTCTGGCCGCGTCCAGGACGCATCGGCGCGCCCGTCCCAACTGGCGGGTATGAGCGGTGCGGATCACCGATCGTCTGCCGTTGCGTTGTCCGGTGCGGCGCACGGATGGCATCAAGGTCGAAGAAGTAGTGTTTCGATCTCGTAAAGAAGTAGAGCACCTCGTAGGTGCAACTGAGTCGGTCTCGAATGGAGCTCGGCATCGGGTTGGTCTTGGCCCAGACGACTTTGTTGCGCAGTATCCAGCCATCTGCGCATAGGGCCAGTGCCACTCGCTCCGGTGCGAGTAGCAAGCTCTTGCGTGGCGCGCCCTCGTCCAGTTCTCGGGCGTAGCCGTCACCCAGATTCAGCCACAGAGCTCCATTTGGCTTGAGCACGCGGGCCACTTCGGCAAAGACCGTCCGCAGTTGACTGACCCAGGCATCGACGTTGGCTTCGTGGCCGATCTGCAGGCTGTGGCCATAATCCCGGACTGCAAAGTACGGCGGGCTGGTGATAACACAGTCGATGCTGGCGGCGGGCAACTCGCGCAGCCGTTCGCGGGCATCCCCGATGATGATGGTGTTGCGCGCGAGGGCGGTCATACACGGCCCTCCGTCACCTCCCCACGCGATCGCCGGCGCTGGACGCCGTGCTTCTGCAGGAGGTACTTGATAGTTCGCTCAGTGACGCCGTAACGCCGCGACAATTCACAAGGGCCAATTCCGGCCCTATAGCTGGCAAAGATCGCTGCTGTCTGTTCCGCGCTGAACTTCGGCGTGTGGTGAATGCCGCGCAGCAGCCGCTTGACGCTCGTCAGACCGAGGCCGAACTTGGCTGCCAGTTCCTGGCCGGTGGCTCCGAACTCGTAGAGCTCAACCAGCAGCTGCACGTCGGCATCAGTCAGCCGGTAACGTACCGGTCGACGATGCGCCCTGGAGGCGACCTGGCGCGGTGGTGGCTCAACGTCCGGAGTTGCTTGCTCGAGGCGGTAAAGCAGGTCAGCTAGTGGACGAAGGAGATCGTCACGGTTTGAATACCGGGCCAGTAGGCCGACCCAGGTCAGAGGCCTATTGCGATCTTGGTTAGGCCTCTGTCGACTCACTGTGCAGCAGTTGAGCAGCTACATGGGACCGTCACAGCACATCGGCCGGGCCAGACCCTCGACCGGGTGCAACCCGACGGAGTTCAGCAGCAGCCGCACAGGTACCATGCGCACTGCTCTGCACCGTCAGCCCAACCAGTACCCGGTAATCATCCGAGGCCGCCGGGCCAGGGGCCTTTATGCACACTTGAACATGCCCGACCCTAATGCGTGGAGGAATACGGATCGGGCCGAGCCAAGTGGTGTCTCGTCAGCGCGTAGTCAGCAGTGGATCTTCGGGTCCCGTCGACTTGATCAACGGCGCGCTCGGAACTGGGAAATGCGTTCCATCCTGAGGCCCACGTGGTGAGTCAGCGGCGCGGGTCGGGGAAGCCGAGGCTGACGTAGCCGGCGGCGCGTTTGGCCAGGGACGAGGCGAGTACGCCGGTGAGGGCGTCGTGGTAGTCGTGCACCTCGGCGGTGGTCTTGCCGGGGTACGGGCGCAGGATGCGTCCGACGCACTGCACCAGGCCGCCCTTAAATGCCAGAGGTGCCGCGAGGAACAGCGTGTCCAGGGCGGGGCAGTCGAAGCCCTCACCCACGTATTGGATGGTGGCGATCACGAGGAGGGGAGTCTCACCGGTCGGTTCCAGCCGTTGCAGCGCGGCGGCGCGTGCCTTGGCTCCCATACCACCACGCAGAATGACCGGGTCGTGGCCCTCCTGGCGGAGTGCTTGCTCGAAGTCGGCGACGTGGGAGCGCCATCGCGTGAGGATCAGGCAGTGCCGGTCGCGCTGCAGGGCCGCAACGGCGTCGTTTACCACTTGCCTGTTTCGGTGCTGATCCGCGATGAGTTCTTCGTACACGGCGGACATGCCGCCAGGCTGTGACGGCTCCAACGTGCCGGAGTAGCAGAAGGCTGTCTGGTGGATGCGAAGCACCGGCGTGGGGTGTGGATGACGCTCATCGGCCTGGGCGAGATCCAGTACCGCCTGCGGTTCAGGACTGGCCGCACCAACCCTGGTTGTGGGCTGGGTGATGCTGTGGCGCACCGGTCCAGTCTGGAGCGCGATCAGGTCATCGAGCTTGTCCCGCCGGTACGGAGTGGCGGTCAGGCCGAGCCAGCGGCGGGCGGGGATTTGCTTCACCACGTGTTCGAACCCGGCGGCGGGTACGTGGTGACATTCGTCGACGACCACCAGCCCGTACCGGTCGGTGAGTCCGGCGATGTCGTCGCGGCGGGTCAGGGTCTGCAGCATCGCGACGTCGATCGCTCCCGTGGTCTTCTTGCGACCGCCGCCGAGTTGACCGGCCTTGACTCCGAGCAGGTCGCCGATTCGGGTACGCCACTGGTCGGCCAAGGTCTTGCGATCGACCAGCACCAGGGTCGACGTCCGGTGTTCGGCGATCAGCGCGCAGGCGATCACCGTCTTGCCGGAGCCGGGTGGAGCGACGAGCACGCTCAGGTCGTGGTCACGCAACGCCGCCACCGTGTCCTTCTGCTCGCCGGTGAGCGTGGCGGCGAAGGTGAACTCCTGCCCTCGTCCGCGGACGCGTTCGTCGATAAGTTCCAGGCGCCCGTCGGCCTGCTCGACCAGCGCGGCAACGGTATCGATCAACCCGCGAGGCAAGATCAGCCCCCCATCGAGGGTTTCGTCGAAGCTGCAGAAGAATCGGGGCAGGTCCCAGGTTGACAGACGCAGCCGCTGCCGCTCGTAGAACAGCGGGTTCGGCATCGACGCCGCGTGCTTCAGGGTGGCCAGCAGCGCGGGCGTCAACGTCGTGGTCTCCAGCCGAATGCCCGCCGACAGCCGGGCGGTGACCACGGCGGGAAGCGCGGGTCGGGTCCGGGTCGACGTTGGCGCCTCGATCCGGTCGACCGCCGTGCCGACCGTCACGGACCTCGCCCGGTCGGCCAGCCGGTTGACCTCCCGTGGGGACAGGCGAGGCAGCGTGGACAGATACGCCCACTGGTCCTCGTACGGCTCCAACGTGGCCGGATCCAAGAACACCGTCGTGCCCGCTTCCCTGCACCGGCCATGCAGCGGCGCGGCGATCAGGTTCCCCACACCCCCAGCCGGCAGTATGTCTTGGGACGGGAACAGCCGGTCGTAGCCGGCCAAGGCCATCCGCCCGCGCAGCGCCATCGCCTCCCGTAGCAGCCCGGTGCCCAGCCGTCGCGCTGTCTCCGCCGGCACCGGGGCGGTGAAAAAGCACCAAATGTGGGCCCCGACCCCTGATCGGGAGACCTCCAGCCCTGCAGGAACACCGAGGGAACGGGCCGCCTTCAGGTAGGCCAGTGCGTCGAGCATGGCCGCGTCGCCATCGAAGTCCGCCGCCAACCACCAGCACCGGTCGCCGTCGAGGAGTGGGTACAGGCCAGCATGTATGTCCCCGGTCAAGTGCGCGGTGATGACCTCCTCGGTCAGCGGCAGGTACTCGCGCTCCTCATGCCGCACCCCTCTGCGCCAACCACCCCGCACCGCGGGCAACCATCCAGACCTGCCGGTCCGCCGGTTCTCCCATCGCGTTGCGTAAATGTCGGTGCGCGCGCCGAACAGTGACCCGAAGAAGGCAACCTTCACGCCCGGCGGCGAGCTGCGGTGAACCGGCCCCGGCGGCGCCTCGAAGATACCCGTCTGCGCTGGACCGGGAACCGTCCGGTCCACGGGAGACATCTGTAGCAGTCGGGACAGGCGCGCGTTCTCCGCCTTCAGGCGTGTCAGCTCTGCCCGCAGCGCCGCCATCTCCTCCGTCGCCGCAGGCGCGATGCCGCCGTTAGTCAGCCCTGGTACGTCGCTCACCGGGGCCAACGTACCCCTCGCCACTCGCCATCTTCAGTCCAAGACCCTCGGGTGGGGCGTTGCGGCCGACGCTGCTCACAATTGAGCACAGCGGCCGGGGTCGGCTGTGCACGATGGCTCGGCACCGTGGTGGCACCCGGCTGGCCGACCAGCAGCCGAAGCGACCGTCCCCCGCACGCGCCGCTTTGAGTGCTTACCTAGTTTACAGCTATCGTTAACCAGGTATACGGTGATAAGGGTGACGTCGCGGGAGGTGATCCAGCGCATTCGGAAGCTCGACCCTGCCGCGATGATGGTCGGCCAGGTGGGATCGCACCAAAAGTGGCGGACCAGCCGCGGATGCCTGATTGTCGTGCCGGTTCACGGTGGGCGCGACATCCCACCCGGAACCCTGGCCAGCATCGGCAGGCAGGGTGAGCAATGCTTCGGCAAGAGCTGGCTGCGCCGAGCGGGCCGGCCCTGACCAGAGGAACAATGAGATGGCCGAGTACCGCGCCCACTACAGTCACGACGGGCGGAACTGGATCGTCCAGTTCACCGACCCGGACCTTTCCACCTACGGGCGCACGCTTGCACAGGCCAAGCGGTACGCCCGCGAGGCGCTGGCGGTCTGGCTGGACTTGTCCAGCGCCGACGAACTGGACACGCGCGGCGCCCGCGTTGTCGACGTCATCGAGCTGCCCGCCGGGATGGTCGAGGATGTCAGCCGACTTCGTGACCAGCGGGTCACCGCGGAGCAGCTGCGTCACGAGGTGGCGGTGCGCACCGCCGATGCCGCCCGCCGCTTGCTCGCTGCCGGCTGGTCTACTCGAGATATCGCCGCCGCACTCGACGTGTCCGCCGGCTACGTGTCGAAGGTCGCCCGCGGTCAGCGCGCGAGCTGACCGCGCCCGCCCCAACACCGCCGTCACCACACGCGACCTGCGCACACTCCTGAACCCGGGCGGGGTGCCCGCACAACCTGCGAGAGTCCGCGTGGTCCAGACGGTGACCACGGAGGGTCAGTTGCGTTGACGGATCAGGTATCGCCTGGGCAGACCCGGTCGCGTGCACTACGACTGCGACATCGAGGTGGACACCACGACCGTCCTACCGAGGACTACGCCCGCCTCATCGTCGATCAGCTCCCCTCGTCCAGACGCCGAAGGCCTTCGACCGACTTCGCCAGCGGCGGTTCAGCGGGTAAGCCCGGGCCGCGTGGCTGCCAGTCGTGGCCTACCCGTCACGAGTGCGAAGAGTCCTGACGCGACAGTTTGTCCAGGTCACGCTTGCAGAACCGGTGGTG
>JBKPTD010000212.1:0-24760 GCA_046735375.1 Actinomycetota bacterium
ACCGCTGCGATGTCGAAGGCTGTGTCGCGCCGCGGGCCAGAGATCGCGCCCTTCACATCTCAAAGGTACGCATCGCGGGCCGCCCCGCCAGGCCGAGCGCGATCTATCCCGCCAAGACCCTACGAAAGTCGCACGCCTGCCGCGCAGGTCACGACCTTCGCAGGCCTGAGTCCCTACCTTTCACGCTCCCGCCGCGCTCCGGTCGTCGGCTCGAATCGACAGCGAAGGCGAGCCGCCCTCTGGCATCGCCCATCAGCAGCGGAGGGACATCATGAACCAGTCGGCCGCGCAGGCCCCGGCTCATCTCGCTGCCGTCCAAGCCATCGAGGTGGCCGAGGCGGCGGCACGTACCGAGTCCGTGTCCAAGATCTACGGCTCGGGAGACACTCGAGTGATCGCGGTAGATGAGATCACCGTACACATCCCCCGCGGGCGCTTCACCGCGATCATGGGACCGTCAGGCTCCGGCAAATCCACCCTCATGCAGTGCATGGCCGGCCTGGACGCAGCGAGCAGTGGTGAGGTGTACGTCGGTGAGGTCGAGCTCTCGAGTCTCGACGACAAGCGTTTGACGCGGCTGCGGCGCGACAAGGTGGGCTTCGTCTTTCAGTCGTTCAACCTCGTGCCGACGCTGACCGCATTGGAGAACATCACCGTTCCGGTGAGGATCGCCGGTCGCAAGCCCGACCAAGCATGGCTCGACCTGGTGATAGAGACGGTCGGCATCCGTGACCGGCTTCGTCACCGGCCCGCACAGCTTTCCGGTGGCCAGCAGCAGCGGGTCGCCTGCGCACGGGCGCTCGCCGCCCGCCCGGAGATCGTTTTCGCGGACGAGCCCACCGGGAACCTGGACTCGCAGGCCGGTGCCGACGTGCTGTCGCTGCTACAGGGTGCTGTGCGGCAGGCTGGCCAGACCGTTGTCATGGTCACCCACGACCCTGGTGCCGCGGCGTATGCCGACCAGGTCCTCTTCCTCGCGGATGGCCGGATCGTCGATCGCATGCTCGATCCGACTGCGCCCAAGGTGCTCGAGCGGATGAAGGCGTTCGAGCGGCTCGAGGGCGGCACCCAATGATCGCGACACTCGCTATCCGAGGCCTCGTCGCGCACAAGCTGCGCCTCGTGGTCACTTTGGTGGCCATCGCCCTGGGAGTTGCCTTCGTCTCCAGCGCCATGATCTTCTCCGCTACGACGAACGCCGCACTCGACCGTCTGTTCACTGTGGCAGGCAAGGGGACTGACGCGGTGGTTCGCCCGCAGCAGCTCTTCGCCGGCAACGACGAAGCCGGCAACAGCGCCGATGTGCCGGTTCCGGCGACAGTCCTCAGGACAGTCCAGGGCGTTGACGGCGTGGCCAAGGTCCACGGCGCGGTCAGCGGGTTCGCCGCGATCGTGGACAGGCACGGCAAAGTGGTGACGAGTGCCCAAGGCGCTCCCCAGATCGGCGTCGACTGGAGCGAGGATCCCGACTTCTCCACGACGCACCTGAGGTCCGGCCGCGGTCCCCGCGTTCCGGACGAGATCGCGATCGACGTTGCTAGCGCGAAGAAGACCGGCTATCGGGTCGGCGACCGGGTCACGGTCGTGCTTCCTGGTCCCAGCCACACCTTCACGCTGGCCGGCATCTTCGCCCTTGGCGGGGCGAACAGTACCGGCGGAATGTCGATCGTCGCGTTCGAGCCCGCGACAGCACAGCGGCTGCTCATGGAACAGCCAGGTACGTACAGCCGTATCGACGTGCACGCCCGGCCCGGTGTCTCTCAGACACAGGTAAGGAACGCGATCGCTCGGGTTCTGCCAACCGGGTTTGAGGCACTCACCGGCCGGGAGGCGAGCGACGAGGCCTCAGGCGACCTGCGGTCCAGCCTCGACATCTTCCCGAAACTCCTGCTGTGGTTCTCTGTGGTGGCGGTCCTCGTCGGTTCATTCATCATCGTCAACACCTTCTCCATCCTGGTTGCGCAGCGAACCCGAGAGCTGGCACTACTCCGCGCGGTCGGCGCATCCCGTCGGCAGGTCAGACGGCTGATGCTGGGTGAAGCGGCCGGCTTGGGCCTCATCGGCTCGCTGCTTGGCCTTGGCGCCGGCACGGCGCTTGCGGTCGGGCTGCGGGCGCTGGTCAATCTCATCGGTGGGGACCTGCCGCCCAACGGCTTGGTCCTGTCGGCATCGACGGTGCTCTGGGCGTTCGCGGTAGGAACCCTCGTCACTCTGGCTGCGGCGTACGTCCCTGCCCGCCGCGCGGCAACCGTCCCCCCGGTCGCAGCGATGCTCGACGGGACCGCCCCGCGGATCCGCTCACTTCGTCGCCGGGCCTGGGCCGGCAGCGTCATGACCACGGCCGGCGTGGTGTCAATGGGCGCGGCGGGCGCGAATCCCACAGGCAGCAACGCGGGATCCCTGCTCGGCGTCGGCGCGCTGCTGGTCTTCGCGGGTGTCATGATGCTCAGCCCCGTGCTCGGCACGCCCGCCGCCCGCATCCTCGGCTGGCCCTTCGCCCGGTTCCTCGGTGGCGCCGGGATG
This sequence comes from Actinomycetota bacterium, assembly GCA_046735375.1. GTDB lineage: Bacteria > Actinomycetota > Actinomycetes > JAKEEW01 > JAKEEW01 > DASYTV01. Next base: position 2,524 of record JBKPTD010000212.1, read on the forward strand.
CTGGGCCGGGAGAATGCGCAGCGCAATCCGAGGCGCACCGCCGCCGCCGCGTCGGCGCTGATGATCGGCCTGGCACTCAGCGGCGCGGTCACCGTGATGGCTTCGTCCCTGAAGGCTTCCCTCGACCGGCAGCTCGACGAGGGACTCGGCTCTGACTATGTGGTGTCGTCAAAGGGCGAGAACCCGTTTAGCCCGCGCGCCATGGAGGCGGTCGGCCGAGTCCCGGGCGTGCGACGTGCGGTCGCCATCCGCACCGCGCGTCTGGAGCTCGACGGGAGGGTACGCAGCGCTGTGGCCGGCGACCCACGGGCGCTCGCCGCACCGTACCGGCTCAAGATGACGGACGGGTCGCTGTCACTCGCCGACGGGGAGCTGCTGATCAGCAACCAGACCGCCAAGTCAACCGACTGGATAGTGGGCACCACGGTTCCGGCCCGATTTGCCGACGGTGGTCGGGGGAATCTCCGTGTCGCCGGAATCTATGCCGACCCACCAATCGGCCCGGCGATCATTCTCGACCCGGCCAGCTATCGCGCCCATTATCCGAGCGCCCTGATCAGCCAGATCGAGATCATTACGGCTCCGGGGGCTGATGCCGTCGCCACCAGGCGGGGGCTGCAATCAGCACTGCGGGCCTGGCCGGGTTTGGACCTGCAAGATCAAGAACACATCAAGGCAGCCGCACACAGCTCCATCGACGAGTTCGTCTCGGCCATCCTGGCCCTGCTGGCACTATCGGTCGTCATCGCTGCGCTCGGCATCGTCAACACCCTCGGTCTGTCGGTGATCGAACGCACTCGCGAGATCGGCCTGCTACGCGCCGTCGGCATGGAGCGGCGGCAGGTGCGCCGCATGATCCGGTATGAGAGCTTGATCATCGCGGTGTTCGGCGCCCTCCTCGGTCTTGGCCTTGGCGTGCTGTACGGCTCTGCCCTGCAACGGGCGTCGGCAGCGGACGGCATGGCCGTCCTCAGCATCCCGTTCCGCCAGCTCGGGCTCTATCTCCTGGCTGCGATCGCAATCGGTGTATCCGCCGCGATCTGGCCTGCCAGGCGCGCCGCCCGCCTACGGATCCTGCGAGCCATATCGCATGAGTAATCGCATGGAGCCCCGCACCCGCCTATAGTCCACCGATGATCCAGTAACGATCATCGGGAGTGTGGAGCGGACGCCAGGAATGCTGGCTCCAGAGCCTCGCCATACACTTTCTCGGTGTGAACGCGGCTAGCTGATCCCCGATATCGGCACTAACGGGGCGTTTCCCCCGCAGCTATCCCGAGAAAGTGTCGGCAGGGCCCCCAACCGCAATCCCGCTGTCAGTTGGTAAAGGCAGCGCGGACGCCTTCCACGCCGATGCTGGCTCGTTCCCAGAACGTGTACGTCCCGGTTGTGCGCAGCTCGCGAGCCGCCTCGATCATGGCACCGAAGGCGGTAAAGGCGAACGCGCCGCCGACCGAGATCCGGCTGACACCGGCGGCGGCAAGTTCGGAGACCGTCGGTACGCCGGGACGCACCAGCACGTTGACGGGCTGATCAACCGAGGCCACGACCTGGCGAATGTCGTCCAGGTCGCGGATACCGGGGGCGAAGAGCACATCGGCTCCGGCGTCCTGGTACGCCTGGAGTCTCTTGATCGTGTCGGGCAGGTCGGGCCGGCCGCGCACGTAGTTCTCGGCCCGCGCGGTCAGCACCAGGTGGACAGGTCCGCCGTGTGCCGCCTCCGCCGCGGCGCTTACCCGCTCCACGGCCAGCCCGGGGTCGTAGATGGGCGCATCCTCTCGCCCGCTGAAGTCCTCCACTGAGCACCCAGCCAGCCCGGTCTCAAGTGCGAGCCGCACTGTCTCGGCCACCTCCTCGGGCTCGTCCGCGAAGCCGTTCTCCAGATCAGCGGATACCGGCACATCGGTCGCGTCGACGATCGAGGCGGCATGCGCGAGCGCCTCGTCCCGCGTCACCGATCCGTCGAGCCGCCCGAGCGTCGCCGCGAACCCACTGCTCGTCGTGGCCAGCCCGTGAAAGCCGAGCGACGCCAGGAGCCGGGCCGACCCCCTGTCCCAGGGATTGGGCATGAGCAGGGGTCGTTCCTCTTGATGCAGCGCCAGAAACCGCCGTGCCTTCTCGGCATGCTCGATCATCAGGGCTCCTTGAGCTCGGCCGTCTGTCAGCCGTAACTGTGCTCCGTGCTCGGGTATCGGCCGGTCGCCACGTCCGCGACATAAGCCGAAACGGCCCGGGCGAGCTCGCCACCAATGTCCGCGTACCTCTTCACGAACCGCGGCAGCCGGCCAGGGGTGAGTCCCGCCATGTCCTGCCAGACCAGGATCTGGGCATCCACGTCGGGCCCGGCGCCGATTCCGACGACCGGTATCCGCAACGCGTCGGCCACGCGTGCGCCAAGTGAGGCGGGCACGGCCTCGAGGACCACCGCGAATGCTCCGGCCGCTTCAAGCGCCAACGCGTCCTCGAGCAGCCGGTCTCCGTCTTGACCGCGACCCTGGACCCGGCGCAGTCCCCCAAGCATGTTCACGCTCTGCGGAGTAAGTCCAAGGTGGCCCATCACCGGAATGCCCGACTCGACGATCCTCATGACCTGCGGCAGCACATGCTCCCCGCCTTCGAGCTTGACGGCTTGCGCGCCACCCTCCTTCATATAACGCGCTGCCGCGGCCAGGGCCGCGACCGGCCCGCTCTGGTAGCTCCCGAACGGGAGGTCGGCCACCACCAGCGCGTGTTCAGTACCTCGGACGACCGCCTGGACCAACGGCAGCAGTTGCTCCAGAGTGACCGGGACGGTGTCGTCGTAACCGAAGACGACCATGCCCGCCGTGTCGCCGACCAGGAGCGCGCGCACACCAGCGCTGTCGAAGACGCGCGCGGTCAGCGCGTCGTACGCCGTGAGCATGGTCCACCGCTCGCCGCAATCGGTCGCGGCCTGCAGGTCGCCGATCGTGATCCTGCGGTCCTGCGGCCATTGGGCGTCAGTCATGAGCTGCCCTCCCGGTCTCGTCACCCCTCACGTCAGGAGACTTCCCGTCCGGCCAGTGCTCGACCCCGACCGAGGTCGCGTTGGACATAGGACGGATCGGTGGCGAGCTGAGCGGGCAACTCGTACCTCATCGCTCGTTCTGATCGAGCCCGCGATCGGCTCACGGGTCGGCTCTCCGCTTCGAGCACATGCTGGTGGCCTGCTGGTCCACGATCCGGCGGCAGATCGGGCGAACCAATGAGATTCGCAACCGCACCGATCAGTTCCATCCACCCTTCGAATCCGCGTTCGGCGCCGTCCTCGCTCACCGCGATGCCAGTCAACGGATCCACGCGCAGCACCCGAATCCGGATCACTGCATCGCCTGATTCTCCAGCAATCCCCATGCCCTCTCCCCGCTGGTGGCCATCCATTAATCACGGTGTTCAAAGCAGGAGAACTGCGGTTCAGGGGCGGCTTGGCTGGGCTCAGGATTCCCAGGCGATCTCGGCTCGGGGATCGGGGGTGTAGGAGCAGTACCGGCCGGTCCGGATCGTTGAGGACAGGTGCTGGCCCAGAGCGGGGTTCGCTTGAGACAGGTTTCCCATCGCCGCTCGGATGGCCCTCGTCACGTTGAGTCTGGCCCGTTCAGCGTGGGAGGCGGCTCGACGATCGCGGCCACCGAGTCCCACGGCCCTCGCCAGCTCTCTCGTGAGGAAGTCGATCTCCTCCTTTGCTCTCTCGGCCCTCGCCAGGTCGTGGAAGCCCTCCGCCTCGCTGAGCTCTGCCTGGAGATCATCAAGGCGGGCTTTGTACGCGGCCTTGGCGGTCGCGTCGAGCATCGCGCCGGCATCGCCGAGGCCAGAGCGCGTCTCCAGCTCTCCGGAGCCCGACCACGGTCCAGTACTTCCCGTCGTCCCTGACGCCTCCGCCTGCCCCTGGCCTTCCAAGTCGATCACGTGGAACTCCCGCCCCGGGTTCGCGAGAAGCGTCGCGAGGTAGCGGAGACCCTTGGAATCGCGGATTCGGACGAGGGAGCCCTCATAGATGACGGTCCAGTACTCCCCTTCGCGGCGAAACGCGGCCCGTCGATTGCTCGCAGCGACGGCCGTTCCGGCCTCCAGCTCCCGAAGCCGTCCGATCCCGTCAAGTACGGCGGTGATTCCCAGAGCCCTTGCCGTGGTCTCCGCGCTCTCGAGCAGGCCGAACGCCCGTCTGCGATCCCGGGACCGCCCCCAGAGCGTGAGCATCCGCGCGTATTCGAATTGCGTCCGAGCCAGCAAGGATCTTGCCCCAAGGCTCGTGTTCGTACGGATCGCGGCGGCGAAGTGAGCGTCGGCCTCCTCCCACCGCGACATCATCGCGTCCAGCAAAGCGAGATACAGCGAGGCAGCCCCGAAGCAGACGACCGGATGAGGCACGGTCGCCACAATGACCTGCTCTGCATAAGGAAGCAGGAGCGGCTGGACGCTCGCCGCGGCTTCGGCGTCCCCAAGCCTGACGGCGGCGAGCGAGGCCACGGCCAGCGCAGGCAGCCAGATCCCGTTCTTGGGTACGTTGTGGACCGCGTCGACCAAGGACGAAAGCCACCGTTGGGCATCGTCCTCACGGCCGCGTTCTGCGGCAGCAAGGGACAGCCATCCCCGTGAGAAGCTCGCCTGCGGAAACGCATCGACGATCTCTTGCCAGCCAGCTCGCATGTCGTCGAGTCGACCCTGGTCCCAGCGAATCAACGTGAGCTGGCTGAGGTTGGCATACTGCGCGTCCCGTCGGCCGGGGAGCAGGTCGGGCGCCGCCGCAACCAGCTCTTCGGCCGCGGACAACGAGCCCTGGAGCAGTGTTCGCATCGCCACCATCGAGGCAGTGGTCCACCGGTGGTAGGGCATGCGCACTTCATTCGCGAGTTCGGCATGCACGGCGATATCTGCCTCGGCCGCGCGGATATCCCCCGATTCAATTAAGCAACCGATGCGCCTTGCCCGACCGACCAACTCAGACTCAGGATCGCCGGTTCGTACCGCCAGGCCGAGGATCTCGTCGGCAAGTGCGGACCGTTCGTCAAGACCATCTGGCCCCCAGACCGCCATCCACCGAGCACGGAGCGCGCTGGTCAGAGAGACGACATCGCCCACACGGCGAGCCATCTCCAGCGCGTCACGGCTGAGACTCTCCCTCAGCTCCGTCTGCTCGGAGAACGTCAGCTCGAGAGAGAGCCGGGAAAGGACCCGGGTACGCAGCGGACCATCTCCGGGTCTGAGCGTGTCCAGCGCCTCTTGGAGGAGCAGGACGAGCTGCCGGTCGACAACACCCGCCTCCACCTGAGGCTGCCCGAAGCCGAGCGCGGCCAGCGCGAACTGTTCAGCGTCCCCACGCTGCCGGGCGATCGTGACGGCGGAGAGATAGCTCGCCTTGGCCTCTTGATAGTCACCGGATCGCGCCTGGGCGTCGCCGAGGCACAGCAGCAGCTCGCAGCGCAGCTCGTCATCGGGGCCGACGAACTCCATGGCCGCCAAGGCCTGGCGATACTCCGCGACCGCCTCCTCGTAGGCCCATGCCTCCATCGCCTTGTCCCCGGCCTTGCGAGCGTAGTCTCGGGCTCTCGCGCCCTCCCCCACAGGAGCAACTTTGGCGAAATGGTGAGCCAGCTCGGCGAGATGGAACGGCGAGTCTGGACCATGAAGGCGCTCGATCGCCTCGCCGACCAGTCGGTGCAGCTGGATTCGCGCCGGAATAGGAAGCTCGTCGTAGATCACTTCCTGTATGAGCGGGTGCGAGAAACGGTAGGCACCGACCGCATCCGACGCCTCGCCGAGGACTCCAAGTGCCATGGCCTCCGACAGCGATGCGATGACTCGATCGTCCGGAAGTTCGCTGGCCGGACCCAGGACCTTAATATCGAACGCCCGACCCACGACGGCCGCAGCCGCGAGCACGCGAACGGCGTCGGCAGATAGCGGGGAGATCCGGCGGCGGATCACCGCGCGCACGCTCTGCGGGATGGAGATGCTCAGCTGCCCGGGCCGGTCCAGCTGGTCCTCGGTGGCGACCAACCGCGTGACCTCGCGCACAAAGAGCGGGTTGCCGTCCGTGGCCTCGTGAATCGCCGCGACCTTTCCGTCCCACGGCACGATGCCTGAGGCATCTTTGACGAGCCGCCTGACCTCATCCCGCTCCAGTCCTTGCAGGCGAAGGACCTGTCCCTCGCGAACGAGATCGGCGAGGGCCTCTACGGTCTCCGAAGCCTGAACCTGTCCCACCGCGCGATCCGTAACGACGACGAGCATCGGCGATGTGCGAATCTCCCCCACGAGGAACTGAAGCAGCAAAATCGACGCGCGGTCGCTGGCGAACAGGTCGTCCAGCACGAGTACCACGGGACGTGCCGACGCAGCGTTCTTCAGGAACTTCGCAACCACTTCGAAGACATAAAAGCGGGCGGCATCAGAGTCGATCGCGCGGCTGCGATCTTGCGGCTCACCCAACCGCGCCGCCAGGTCGGGCGCCAAGTGCACGATCTCCGTCGCACCAGTAGCCACAAGCGATCGCAAGCCTTCATCGTCGTACTCACTGGCGAGGGCTCGGATGATTTGCGCCCACGGCCAGAGAGGAGGTGCGCCCGGTCCCTCCCAACAACGGCTCCACAGGACCAGGACTCCTCGCTCCGTCGCATAGCTGGCCAGGCGGTCGGCGAGAGCAGTCTTCCCGATCCCCGACTCACCGACGATCAGGAAGAGACCTCCGCGACCCTCGATGGCATCCTGCAAGCCGACCAAGAGCTCGCCGAGCTCCCGATCCCGGCCGATAAAGCTTCGTGGCAAAAGGGGTTCCTCCGGATCGACCCGCACTGTCGTACTGGACGAAGTCGGCCCGCGCGGTTTCAGGGGCTTCGCCCGTGGACTTTTCGGATCATGACGGTCGGCCTGTCCACCCGCATCCTGCTACGGAATGAACGGCTGTGCACCCCACCTGAACGCCTCCCGCACCGAGGACGACCAGCTTCGCGCCGCAAGGAGGCTGGGCGCCCTGACGACGAGGGGCGAGGGGACGAGGAGAGGGCAGTGCGACGCACCCGCATCGAGAGGCCGAGGATGCGGCGGGAACGTGCATGGCCCGAGGTCCTTCCGCTCGACCCTCGTGACCCGGATGTCCGCCGAGCCAGGGCCCTCACAACCGGCGCGGCAGCGTCCTGAGCCTGAGTCGCATCTGGGCCGGATGACGCTTTGTCGCTGGTGGAACCGATGAGTTTTGGACCTAGCCGACGTTTTCATGAGGAAGACCGCACGAGGCGGGGAAGCGACGTGATCCTTCAGCGGCTCTGTGGAGTCGCGCCCGAAGGCGTCCTCGAGCGGGAGGCCGGACGCCAACGCGCGAGCCGGCGTGCCAAGGGAGGGCACAGGTGACGACTCAAAGCAACCAAGAGGTGCCGGTGGATGAATCGGGCCGCCGCGCGGCCCACGAGCGTTCGTCGACCGGGATGTTGGCCGGTTGGGCACGGGCGTGTGCGACCCATCCGTGGCGCGTGGTCGCCGGCTGGGTGGGGATCTTCATCGGGTTGATCGTGCTGGTGGGCACGGTCGGTGGGAATCTGCGGGATGAGTTCGAGATCCCCGGATCGGACACCCAGAAGGCGACCGACTTGATCGAGGCCGAGTTTCCCTCTGAGCAGGGTGGCGTGTTGAATATCGTCTTCGCGGCCCCGCAGGGACAGCGCCTAGACACACCCGATCGGAAGGCAGCGATCGATCAGGCGATCGCACGGTTGAAGTCATCGGAGTTCGCACCCACCGCGGACAAGGCCGGCCTGGTGAGTGTGGGTGACCCGTTCAGCGAGCAGACCTTTTCCTCGAATGGGCGGATCGCCTACGCAGAAGCCCAGTTCAACGAGACGATCGAGGATAAGGACCGTAACGCGGTCGTCGCAGTCGAAGATGCGGTCCGCCAGACAGTAGCGCCGGCCGGCGTGACGGTGGAATACAACGGCGAAGCCGAGTTCCCGCCGGTGGAACAGGGCACGTCGGAGATGCTCGGCCTGCTGGCCGCGATCATCGTGCTCTTGATCGTTTTCCGGACGTTCGTCGCGATGATCATCCCGATCGCGTTGGCAATCACGGCGGTGACAGCGGCGTTCCTGTTGCTGTTCATCCTGGCCGGGCTGACCGACATCAACACGATCACACCGATCCTGGTCTCGATGATCGGTATCGGTGTGGGCGTGGACTATTCGCTCTTCATCGTCACGCGGTTCCGACAACTCTTGCACGAGGGACTCTCGCCACGTGACGCGGCGGCCGAGGCGGGCGCGTCGGCTGGGCGGGCCGTGGTGTTCGCCGGCGTCACGGTCGCCATCTCAGTGACCGGCCTCGCCCTCATCGGATTGGACTTCGTCACGAAGCTCGGCCTGGGCAGCGCGCTCGGCGTGCTGACCACGGTGCTGATCGCGAACTCCCTGTTGCTCGCGGTGCTGCGGTTGCTCGGACACCGCATCGACAAGCTCAAGGTGCCCTTCCTGAAACCAATCGACGATTCGGAGGCGGCCCGCGAGCGCACCCCTATCGCGCGCTGGGGTCGTTTCGTGACCGCGAACGCACGGGTCGTCTTCCCGACCGTTCTGCTCCTAGTCCTGGCGCTGGCGGCGACCTCATTCCTCGTCCGCCTGGGCGCCGCCGATCAAGGAACCGAATCGAAGAAGCAGACCAGCCGCCGGGCGTACGACCTGTTGGCCGAAGGCTTCGGGCCAGGCTTCAACGGCCCGATCCCCATCGTGGTCGACGTCAACAACGACCAACAGGCTCCACAGAAGATCCACGACCGGGTCGAGAGCCTTCCGGGGGTCGCCTCCGTCGGCGAGCCACAGCTCAACGAGGAGGGCACGGTTGCCATCGTCTTCGTTACCCCTGATTCAGCGCCGCAGGACGAAAAGACCGATCAGCTCGTCGACCGGCTGAGAAACAACGTGGTGCCAGCTTCGACCGCCGGTGGCGACGCGGTGGCCTATGTCTCTGGCCAGACGGCGGCGTTCAAGGACATCGCCGACCGGATCGTCGCGCGGATGCCGCTGTTCCTGCTCTACATCATCGGCATCACCTTGATCCTGTTGGCGATGGCGTTCCGCTCGATCGTTGTCTCCCTGACCGCGGCGATCACCACCATCCTGTCCGCGTTCGTCGGGTTCGGCGTGCTCACGCTGGTGGTTCAGGAGGGTCACCTGCTCGGACTCACTGGGCTGGATAAGACCGGTCCTATCGAGACCTTCGTCCCGCCGATCGCATTCGCGATCCTGTTCGGGCTGTCGATGGACTACATGGTCTTCCTGATGAGCCGCATCCGCGAAGAGCACGTCCACGGCCTCAAGACACGGGAGGCGGTCGAGCACGGCATCGCCGCCATCGGTCGTGTCGTCGTAGCAGCCGCGCTCATCATGGGCACCGTCTTCGCCGCCTTCATCCTCAGCGCCGACCGTGTCCCCAAGGAGTTCGGGCTGCTGCTTGCGGTCGCGATCCTCGCCGACGCCCTGATCGTTCGGATGACACTCGTGCCCTCCTTGCTGACTCTCCTGAAGGAGAAGTCCTGGTACATCCCCCGCTGGCTCGACCGCCTGCTGCCCAACATCACCATCGAACCGCCGCACGACGGGCAGCGGCGCGGGGTCAGCATCGAGGAGCCCGCCGAGGCCGCCGCCCAGCCGTGAGACCACCCCTGGGTGGTGGGGATCCCCTCCCCGCCACCCAGGGCGGCTCGCCTCCACATGCACCCCGGGTGCATTCCCCTCTAGGACCCGGGGCGGTTCCCATCCGCCACTCGGCACCCGTACTGCGGGGCGCGAGCGACTGAATAGGGCCCGGCCTGTCCACCTGCGGCAATGAGTACGGCGTGCGGCTCGGCATAGCTCCTTCGATTTCTGTGTTCACGCCAGAGGACCGCACGAACCTCGGGTCGTGCTTGGTGCCAATGCCACGCTCGATCGAGATTGCCGGAGGCGCAACGATGAGACGGGAGCCGGCTGCGGGTCGGAGAGAGGCGACACGATGAGCCCGCTCGACAGCAACCCGGGTATCGGACTCAAGCTCTCCCGCGGGGCTCCAATCGAATCGTTCAGGAAGGTCTGGCATATCGCCGACGACGCCGGGTTCGACCACTGCTGGGCTTTCGACCATCTCGCCACAGCAAGCGCCGATGGAGCTCACCCGACCCTCTTTGAGGGTTGGACGCTGCTCGCGGCGATGGCAGAGGCGACCACCCGAGTTCGGATCGGCTTGATGGTGACCGGGATGATCTACCGGCATCCCGCGCTGCTCGCAAAGCAGGCGGTCACCGTGGATCATCTCGCGGGCGGTCGCCTTGAGTTCGGGATCGGCGCGGGATGGGCGGCGCTGGAGCACGAGATGTTCGGCATCGGGAGCCCTGATCACCAGGTCGGCCGCCTTTCCGAGGGCCTGCAGCTGATCAAGCTCCTGTGGACGCAAGGGAGTTCTACCCTCGACGGCCGCTACTACCGCCTGCGGGAGGCGGTCGCGCATCCGAAACCCGTCCAGACGCCACATCCTCCGATTTGGATCGGAGCGGCTGGCCCAATGATGATCAGGGTCGCAGCGCGCCACGCGGACGTCTGGAATTGGGCCGGGGAAGGCCTGGAGGACGCGCAGGCAGCCGGCGGGGAACTGAACACGGCATGCCGCCAGCTTGGCCGCGACCCCCGGACGATCCGCTGGTCTGCGCAGTTCGGCTTCGATGGCGAGGATCCCGGCGCGACCATTGAAGAACTGAGACGCTGGTATGCGGCCGGATTCAACGAGCTGGTGGTCTCGTGCTCAGGCCCGGATCCGGTCCGGGCCGCAGAGGTAGCAGCCGAGAAGATCCTCCCTGCGATCCGCCAGCTCTGAGAACGCAGACGACACTTGTGCGAGCCGACGAGCCCCAACTCCCACGTCATCTCTCCTTGCCTGTCCATGAAGACTCGCGTCCGCGCTCCCAGACGTGCCCGTCCGCGCGGCTCCGCAGGACCTGGCGTGCAGTGGCCCGCGCTTGCGGTCGTCCACCGCAAGTAGGCCGGGCGTGATCAGATGGACGCACGTGGTCGAAGGAATCGGTGCAGGGCGCCAAGCTCATTGGATGCTCAGATCAGGCAGGAGTTCCCATGCCAGTGATCCACGTGAGGGGTCTTCGTCCGGATGGTGGCACCGAGCAGGCGGACGCTGCGCTTCGGCTGATTGCGCGCGAGGTCGCAGCCGCCCTCGGCGAGGAGCCGCGCAGCACATGGTGCACTTTCACCGCAGTCACCCGCATGTCGCTTGGAGAGCGGATCGTCGAGCAGGCGGATCGCATCGTGTACCTCGACATGTGGATCCGGCCACGGGACCCGGCCGTCCGCCGCCAGGCGCTCGAGGCGGCGTGCCGTGCCGCTGCTCGCGGGCTGGACGTACCCATCGAGGACGTGTGGGCGGCCCTGCACCTGGTGGAGGCCGGCCATGTCTTTGCGGGCGGGACGGTCGTCAGCGAGTGAGGGCGGAGAACGACGGCCCGTTCCCGGGCGGCGGGGAGCCGAGATGAGGTCGTCGAGACCTTGCGCCGACCCTTTCGCGGGATAATCGGCGGCGAAATGCCCCTTGTCACCACGTTCTCGTCCCGGAGACAGGGGCATGGTCCCGAGAAAGTGTCGGAGCCCTGCGGCGGTGCGTCGAGGTAGGCCGTCTCCGAAGTCTCAGTTGCCTTCCGTCGCTCCTCCTGCTCCTCTGGGACGGGCAGTCGGGGTGTCGGAACGCTCAAGGTCCTGACCATTTGCGTTCTTCACCTGCAGGTTGGCCGGCTGCGGCCAGAGACAGACTTGCAGGATCGGCTGTACGGCTGGGCGAACGCCGGAGATCAGAACCTTCCGCCCGTCAATGGCAAGCACTCCGGCAAGATCCATTATCTGCCGCGCACCGCCGACGTCGATGAACTCGAGGTCGGCGAGGTCAATCAGTACGTCAGTCATCGCTTGCTCGGCGCGACGCAGGGCTTCTTCCAGGGCTCGACGGTGGGTCAGGTCCGCTTGGCCGATCAATCGCAGTGCCAGCGGATCGCTCTGCAGCAGGATGCGCAACAAGGGATCCTCGTAGAGCGCGATCACGCCAACCTCGTCGAGCACGCGGACAGAGTCGCATACGGGTATGGGTTTACCTAGTCCCCCGCGATAACGATGTGTGAGCGTGCTCGATCGGCCCACGTTGACGCTAGACATGCCATAGCAAACGCCACTCCGTGAACGCGAGCGACCGCCGGGGAGAAGGCATCGACCCGGCCGTTCCCGCCGCAGATCGTGATCTTCGATGTCGTCGCCGGCTTTCAATGAGAGCTCCCCGAAGGCTGATGCGACAGGCCGGATCGGGGCAGATCGAGCTGCGGGCGAACCGCACACCACCAGCAGCCCTCGCGTCGGCTGCCGTCACCCCGCGCGATCTCCCAACACCTGTCACCCCTCCGCGACGCCGGTCCCATCCATAGCGAACACGCCAGACAGCTGGGGCTACGCACGCTGTCTACGAACGACCTCTTGCGCTCCGAATTCTGAGAGGTTACTCTCGAGACATGTCTCTCACGAATCCTTATGGTGACTTCGAGCTGACCGACCCGCAGGCGATGCGTGCTCTCGCCCATCCAGCTCGACTTGCGATCTTGGAGAGGTTGCAGCGCTACGGTCCGGCCACCGCTACGCAACTGTCGCCACATGTCGGCGCCACGCCATCGGTCACCAGCTGGCACCTTCGCCACCTCGCCACCTTCGGACTTGTCGAAGACTGGGACGGCGGGGATGACCGGCGCTTGCGGTGGTGGAAGGCCACCCGGCGGGGCTTCCGCATCTCGCCTGCCCCCGACGACCCCACGGGCCAGGCCGCAGCCCGACTGCTTGGGCAGCAGATGTTCCTGCGCTACCACCATCTGCCGCAGGACTGGCTGGAGCGCGACGAGCCCCAGCTCGAGCCCGACTGGCGGCAAGAATCTGGACTCGCCAACACCCGGGTCACGATCACGCTCGACGAACTGCGACGGGTGGAGGCCGAGATCGAGAACGTCCTTGCCCCGTACGTCCAGCGCGGCGCCGAAGGCGCACCGCCCGGCGCACGAGGCGTCCGGATGATGCGGTACGTGATGCCGGAGGCGGAAGAGGCGCCTGCCGGTGCTGCCGCAGACACCGATGATGGAGGCCAGGAATCATGAGTGCAATCTCGGTGGCAGCCGAGCCCTCCCGGACCAGGAGCCTCTGGCGCGACCGAAGGTTCGCAGCCTTCTGGACGAGCTATACCGTCTCGCAGGTCGGTGACCGGGTCACCGAACTCGCCCTGCCGCTGATCGCGGTCGTCGTCCTCGACGCGACTCCGAGTCAGGTCGGCCTTCTCACCGCCGCGGTCTGGCTGCCCAATCTCATCGCGATGTTCGTCGGCACCTGGATCGACAGGCGGACACACAAGCGGCGGGTGCTCGTCGTGGCCGATCTCTTTCGCGCCGCCGCGCTGCTCGCGGTACCAATCGCGTACTCGCTCGACGCCCTCACCCTGGGCGTCCTCTTCGCGGTCGCACTGGCCACCGGGATGGGCGAGGTCATGTTCCACATGGCATACCCCGCCTTCTACGTTCGGCTGGTCCCGCGCGAGTCGTACGTCGATGCGAACAGCAAGCTCAGCGCGTCGCGGGCGGCGGCTTTCGTCGGCGGACCGGCCGTCGCGGGCGCCCTCATCCACGCGGTCACTGCGCCGGTCGCCATCATCGTCGACGCGATCTCCTTCCTGTTCTCGGCAGGGGTTATCGCGCGGCTGCGGGGTCTCACCGCCGAGGCCGTAACCGCGCCCGAGCCGGAGGGGCAGAGCCTGGTCCGGCAGGCACTCGAGGGCATGAGGTTCGTCGCCCGTCACTCGGTCCTGCGCGCGAGCCTTGGGTGTACGACGACGATCAACTTCTTCACCTTCATCGCCCAAGCGCTCCTGATCCTGTACGCGAGCCGTACGCTCGGCCTTTCGGACGCCGTGATCGGTCTGGCGCTCGGCATTGGCGCTGCCGGTGGCCTCATCGGCGCCGTTGTTGCGCCACGGATCGCGCGGGTGATCGGGGTCGGCCGAACGATCATGGTCGGGGCGGTACTCTTCCCGGCGCCCATCGCCATCGCGGCGGCCGCCAATGGCGCACCACTGACGAACGCCATCGTCCTCAGCGCCGCCGAGCTGCTGTCGAGCATCGGCGTGATGCTCTTCGACATCAACCAGAACGCGGTCATCACCGCTGTGACGCCCGACGACATGCGCGGGCGGACCGCCGGTGCGTTCTCGACCATCAACTACGGCAGCCGCCCTGTCGGCGCGATCGTCGGTGGTCTGTTGGGGACAGCGATCGGCCTGCGCCCCACCCTCCTCGTTGCGGCGGTCGGCGGGACGCTCGCCGTCTGCTGGCTGCTGCGCTCCCCGATCGCGCACATGGCAACCGTTGCGGCGGATCCGGCCGACCCGGAACCCTCACCCGAAGCTGAGACTTTGCCCGCCGCGGATGGCCGTGACTAATCCGGCCGGCCACGGCCACGTCACCCTCGGAGCTGAGCCAGTTCACCGCGGCGCGCAGAATGGGTCGACCTGAGTTCATCGGAGGGCTGATGACGGGCTTGATGCGAGGGCAACTGGGTCACCACATGCTGAGGCAAGCGCAGAAACGGGAAGCGGAGCACACAAGGGCCGGCCACGAGTCGCTGGGCCTGCTCGCCGTGGCCAGCGCGGTGGCCGCCCTCATCGCCGGGATCATCGCTGTGACGTCGTCCGGCGATGGCGCCCAACAGCTGGCTTCGTTGAACGCCGTGCGCGCTGGCGCAACCGCCTCAACCCCTGTCGCATCGACCTCCCCAGGCGTACAGCCGTCCAGTGCAGGCAGCGCTGACCCGGCTCCATTACGGGCGGCGCACGCACCAGGCAACACCCGACCGCGGCAGGTCAGCATCGTGCTGACCGGCGACATCCTGCTTCACAACACCGTCTGGGATCAGGCCCGGCGAGACGCCGCGGCCAGCGGCCGGAGCCGCTTCGATTTCAGGCCGATTCTCGACGGTATCCGCCCGGTGCTGTCGGGCTCAGATCTCGCGATCTGCCATCTGGAGACCCCGCTCGCCACGACGGGCGGCCCGTACACAGGCTATCCGAGGTTCAGCGTTCCGCCGCAGATCACCAACGCGGTGGCATGGGCGGGATACGACGGCTGCACAACCGCGTCCAATCACACCCTCGACGCCGGCGAGACCGGCATACGGCGCACCCTCGCCGCGCTCGACGATGCGAAGCTCGCACACACCGGCTCCGCGCGGACGACCGCCGAATCGCACCGGCCGATGTGGTTCACGGCCGGCGACGGTCGGCCGGTGCGGATCGCTGTCCTCGCGTACACACAGATGCTCAACGGCCTGACGCCACCGAGTGGCAAGAGCTGGATCGTGAACACGATCGATCCACAGGCGATCTTGGCGGATGCGCGGCGCGCCCGGAAGGCCGGCGCTGACCTGGTGCTCGTGGCGCTGCATTGGGGCATCGAGTACCAGCATCAACCCACGCTCGATCAGCAGCGACTGGCCCGACGCCTGCTCATGTCGCCTGACGTGGACCTTGTCTACGGACATCACGCTCACGTCGTCCAGCCGTTCGGGAAGGTCGGTGGCAAGTGGGTCGCTTACGGCCTCGGCAACTGTGTCGCGGACCAGCGCGGCATGTCGCCGGACACCCGCGAGGGTGTGCTCGCCCGCTTCACCTTCACCGAGCGCCCGGACGGCGGCTGGGTCTCTCGCGCCGAATACCTCCCGACCTACATCACCACGGGGAGGAGCCTGCGCGTCGTCGACCTCAGCCGGTCGTTGGCCAACCGGAAGATCACGGGCGCGGCGCGTGCCGGCTATCGACGTGCCTGGCGGGATGTCACTCAAGCGGTCTCGTCGACGGGCGCGTTCAAGGCAGGCCTGCATCCAATCGAATATGGCGACTGAGGGGCCCGACCCGGCCGGGGTCGGCCCCCCATGTCGCCTGCCGCCGCGTTGACTTTTAGCGAACGGCTTCGATCCGGCAGACGTTCTCTGCCGACGTCCTCACAGTGAAGTACCAGGCTCTTGGCTCACGCCTCCGAACGGCTCAGTAGGAGGCACCGGGGGTGCCGGTTGTGTCACCAGCTCCGCGTCGGCGGGGTCGTCGCCACCCTGCTCGAGGCGGAACGGAGGGTAGCGGTCGGTCATCAGGGATGCATAAGCCGCCACGCGAAACCACCAGCGGTTCAGGCCGAGGACGAAGTCGTAGAGCCCTCTCGGATAGCGCGACGTGAACAGCAGGGCTACCGCCGCGAAGAAGACGCATAGCGCGATGAGCCCCGGCGGACCACCGCTGTGCCACTCGCCGCCCTTGCTGTACCAACCCCAGCTGTAATTGCCAGAGAAAATGGCGACGATCAAGTAGTGCGGGATGGCGAGCAGCCACCACTTGACCAGGACAAGCCCGCGCGAGAGCTGCTCTGGATATTCGAGGTGCAATGTCGCCGGATAATCCGGCACCTCGTCCAAGGTGAACGGGGGATATCGATCGGTTCCCAACGCGTCGTAGGTGTAGTAGCCCACCCGCCAGGTCCAGCGGAGGACTCCTAAGTTGAAGTCGAACAAGCCCCGTGGGTAGCGACCGGTGAACAGGATCGCCCAGAAGGCGATGAACGCCACGAAGACGAAGGCGATCCACAGGAAGAGCAAGATGATGAAGTGCGGGATGGCGAGAAGCCATTTGACGAGCCACAGCCAGCGCGACAGCGGCTCATCGAGGCGCGCGCGAACTCTGAGTGGGTAGTGCGAGTTGGACATGGCACTCCTCCGGTGCCGGCGCTTCGCCACGCGAAGCTGATCAAGAGATAAGTATCCAGGAACACGGTCACCAAAGCGGTCCGACCGAGTGCAACACGCCGCGACGTACTCACAGCAACCGGTCAGGGCGCCCGCGCGGGGGCGGCGCATCGGTCAGGCACAGCCGCACATGGATCAGGCATGCGCGCGCATGGCCGGGGCCCGATCACGCCTGCGCCAGACACAGGTTCAGGTACCGCCCGACATGGATCAGGCATGCGCGCGCCTACCCAGCTGGCAGGCGCGATTTCCAGGGCGTGCGCGCGCCCGCCTGATCAGGGAACGGCAGCTGGGCGGGTGTACGAATGTCTGATCAGAGAGGGGCCGATGGACGGCGGTCAGCGGGCTGTCCGCGCCTCGACGACGAGCAACGCTGCAAGGACAGCTACTAGTGCGATGAGCTGCGTGGCGCCGTTGACGTACAGACCCAGCGGGATGGTGGCGAGGCCCAGCATCGCGGCGGCGGCTCGGTAGCGGATGGGTGAGAGGCGCAGGACGAACCGGAAGATGACATCGCCGAACAGATAAAGGGCGACGCCACCGGCGAGCGCCAACGCGGCCCCTGTGATCAACTCCTCATGTATGTGCCCGAGCGACTTCTTCACCCCGGCGGCAATCGCGATGACACCGAGCAGCATGGGGGCGAAGGCCTGGTAGTACGCCCGGAGCGCCAGGTGTCCACGGCGGTCGACCGACTCGGCCGCCAGCGCCCGCTCGGCGCTCTCCTCATCCCCGCCAAAGTAGGTCCACCACAGGGTCGCCACTAGGGCGAGGCCCAGCAGGGCGGCACCGAAGAACGAGGCATCGAGCTCCAGGTCCCCCGTGCCCACGCCGATCGCAACGATCGATTCGCCGAAGGCGATGAGGAGCAACAGCCCATGCCGCTCGACGAAATGCGCTGTGTGGACGTCGATTCGTTCGTTGGGCCGGAACAGGTACGGCGTGATGACCTGCAGCAAAATCGCGACGACCCACAGCGCATAGCCGAGACCTACCGAATCGACTACGCCGGCCGTGATGATGAGAAGAGCACCGGCGAGATTCGACGGGACAAAACCGACGAGCGTTCCCAGCGGCAGCGCCTGCGCATAGAGCACTGAATGCACGATGACGACGGCGAGATAGCCGAGCCCGAAGGCGAGCCCGCCGTCATCGAAGGCGCGCGGAATCGTCAACGCGCACACGAGGAATGCGGCCATGCCGACCATCAGCGTGATTCGGCGACTGGCCCGATCCGGCCGTACCTGGTTGGTGAGCCAGGCATAGGCGGCATACATCCACCACAACACGCTGAAGATCAGGAGGACCTGAGCCGCGCCCTCCCAGTGGAGGTCAGCTGTGAGCAGCGCGGTGAGCTGGGTGAGCGTGAAGACGAACACCAGGTCGAAGAACAGTTCCAGGGCGGTGACCCGCTGCTCGTCCTCGTCATAGGCCGCCTCGACCGCTGTTTCGTCGTTCGGCCCCTCGCCGTCGTGGAACGTCCCCTCGATCCCTCGCCTGTCGAAGGTCCCGCCGATGGCCTCATCCGACTCGCTTGCCTCGTCTGTGGCCACGCCACCTCCCGGCCGCCCACCGTCTGTTCGCATGAAGGGCACCTTCAGCCGAACCTATCGGCTGAAGGTGCCCTTCAGATCTTGGGTTTCCGCCGCCACCAGGCCTCGATCAAGAGCACGACCAGTCGGTTAGGGACTTGGTCGTACGGCGGGACGCCACACCCACCCGTGGCAGTACCTCCAGAACGAGGAGAGGGCATGAGGGTGCGGCCTGGCGAAACCGGGTGACATGAAGGTGCGCCTGACTCGAACCTATGGGGTGAGGGTGCCCTTCGTGCGGAGATCGGCGGCAACGAGTTCGGCGATCTGGGCCGTGTTCAGTGCAGCGCCCTTGCGGAGGTTGTCGCCGCAGACGAAGAAATCGAGCGAGTGTGGGTCGTCGAGCGAACGACGTAGCCGCCCTACCCAGGTTGGGTCGGTACCCACGGCGTCGGCAGGGGTCGGCCACTCACCTGCTGCCGGGTCATCGCAAACCACGACACCCGGCGCATCTCGGAGGATCTCCCGTGCGTGCCCGACGGTGACCTCCCGCTCGAAGGTCGCATGAACCGAGAGCGAGTGGGTCGTGACGACCGGTACCCGGACACAGGTCACCGCGACAGGCAGTTGGGGCAGGCCGAGGATCTTGCGTGACTCGGCGCGTACCTTCATCTCCTCCGACGACCAACCGTCGTCGCGCAACGATCCCGCCCAGGGGATGACGTTCAGCGCGAGGGGCGCCCCGAACGGCCCGAACTCACCCACGACCGGGCGCAGGTCGCCCGGCTGAGTGCCGATGGTGCCCGATCCGGCGACCTTCGTCATCTGGTCGCGCAGTGTGTCGATCCCTGCCTGCCCCGCCCCAGAGGCCGCCTGATACGACGACACCACGAGTGAGGCGATGCCGTACTCGCGATGCAGCGCCCCCACGGCCACGATCATCGACAAGGTGGTGCAGTTAGGGTTCGCGACGATACCTCGCGGCCGCCGTCGCGCCGCGTGCGAGTTGACCTCAGGCACCACAAGCGGCACATCCGGATCCATCCGGAACGCCGCGGAGTTGTCGACCGCCACGGCGCCACGAGCCGCAGCGACGGGCGCCCAGTGCGCGGACACCTGGTCCGGTACGTCGAACATCGCGATGTCGACGCCGTCGAAGATCTCCGGATTCAGCGCAGAGACCTCGAGCTGCTTCCCGCGTACGGTCAACTGTCGGCCGGCGGACCGTGGCGAAGCGGCCAATCGGATCTCGCCCCACACGTCGTCCCTGGTCGACAGGAGTTCGAGCATGACGGTGCCGACCGCGCCGGTCGCACCGATCACCGCAAGCGTTGGCTTGCCACCCGTCATCGCCCAGTCCCTCCGTACACAGTTGCGGTCTCCCCGGTCGCGTCGAGATCGAATGCCCGGTGCGTCGCGGCGACCGCCGCGGGCACGTCGTCGGACCGGCAGATGACGGAGATCCTGATCTCCGAGGTGGAAATCAGCTCGATGTTCACACCCGCGTCGGCGAGTGCGGAGAAGAAGCGCGCCGTAACGCCGGGGTGGGTGCGCATCCCAGCGCCGATCAGCGAAATCTTGCCGACTTGGTCGTCGTACTGGAGACCCTCGAAGCCGATCTCGTCCTGGATTTCCGAGAGGACGGCCATCGCGGTCGGCCCATCGTCCTTGGGCAGTGTGAAGGAAATGTCCGTCCGGCCCGTCGACGCGGCCGACACGTTCTGGACGATCATGTCGATGTTGATCTCAGCATCGGCGACCGTACGAAAGATGGCCGCGGCCTCGCCCGGTTTGTCCGGGACGCCCACCACGGTGACCTTCGCCTCACTCCGATCATGTGCGACTCCGGCGATGATCGCTTGCTCCATCTGGTCCCCTTCGCTGTCATCACCATCGAGGTCGCTGACCCACGTCCCGTCGCGATGACTGAACGACGATCGCACGTGGATCGGCAGGCCGAATCGGCGCGCGTACTCGACACAGCGAAGGTTCAGCACCTTCGCGCCGCAAGCGGCCATCTCGAGCATCTCTTCGTAGGTGATCCGCGGGATGCGCCGTGCGGTCTGGACGAGCCGCGGGTCGGCGGTGAAGATCCCGTCGACGTCGGTATAGATCTCGCATACCGACGCGCCGAGCGCTGCAGCGAGCGCAACCGCGGTGGTGTCCGAGCCGCCGCGGCCGAGTGTCGTGATGTCCTTCGTGTCCTGGGACACACCCTGGAAGCCAGCCACGATCGCGATCGCGCCGTCGGCGAGCGCCTGCTCAATGCGGCCGGGCGTGACATCGATGATCTTCGCCTTGCCGTGTGCGGATGTCGTGATGACGCCGGCCTGGCTGCCGGTGAACGACCGCGCCTCGTGACCCAAGTTGCCGATGGCCATCGCGAGCAGCGCCATCGAGATTCGCTCGCCAGCGGTCAAGAGCATGTCGAGCTCACGACCCGCGGGCAGAGGCGACACGGCGGTGGCAAGATCGATCAGCTCGTCGGTGGTGTCTCCCATTGCCGAGACCACGACAACAACCTCGTTGGCCGCCTTCTTGGTCTCGACGATCCGCTTCGCCACCCGTTTGATGCTGTTGGCGTCGGCCACCGATGATCCGCCGTACTTCTGCACGATGCGGGCCACGTCTGCTCCATCGGTCGCGTCACCTGGACTTGCCTCGATGCACCGCCACGATCCCTATGACGACGCTGAAGCCGGTCGGTTTGTTCGCCAGCCGAGTCTAACGAGAGCCACGTGACCACTCTGATGAATTCATATTCTGAGACGGCCATCTCACCTATCGGCCCGAGGCGCGCAACAGACGACGGCAGCCGCCAGGTTTCGGGTGGTGTGCTTGAGCCTCAGGGGAGCTCGGCCGCCTCGGCCACGACCTCGGCGAGCAGGCGGTCCTCCTCGTCGATCTCCTTGCCGTACTCACGGTCCATGCGGTCGTGGGCGACAACGGACTGCAGGGCGCGGACCACACCGCTTGCCTGGCCGCCCCAGCTGGAGAAATAGGAGAACTGCCACCACCAGAGCGCCTCGATGATCCGATTCCGGCGATAGTGCTCGAGTCCGTGGCTGAGGTCGACGGCGATCTGTGCGAGGTCGTCGGACAGGCTGTAGGTCTCTGGTACGGCCTCGGCCGCATAAGGATCGAAGACCTCGACGTAATGGTCGATGGGGTCGAGCAGTTTGGTGAGCGCAGCCCGCAGGTCTTCGACGTCTGGGTCGAAGCCTGGATCGGGCTCGAACCGCTCTACGGGTACGACGTCGCTGATGGCCGCCAGCCTTCCCCCGGCGAGCAGCAGCTGCGAGACCTCGAGGAGCAGCAGCGGTACGGCGCCGTTCGGCTGACCGCTGCGCGCTATCTCACGCAATGCGATAAGGAAGCTCTGCACTTGGTCTGCGATCTCACCGGCGAAGCCGGTCAGATCGTCCTCGGCGGGCAACGGCCAGCGTGTCCCGGCCTTCCCATCCTCAGACATCGAGCAGTCGCCTCCCTTCGAACGCACGGCCCAAGGTCACCTCATCGGCATACTCAAGGTCGCCGCCAACTGGCAGTCCACTAGCAAGCCGGGTGATGCGCAACCCCATCGGCTTGAGCAATCGCGCCAGATAGGTCGCGGTGGCTTCGCCCTCCAGGTTGGGGTCGGTGGCAAGGATCACCTCGGTGACCTGGCCGTCTGCCAGCCGCGGCATTAGCTCGCGAATACGCAGGTCGTCCGGGCCCACGCCCTCAATCGGGCTGATGGCGCCACCGAGCACGTGGTAGCGCCCGCGGAATTCCCGCGTCCGCTCGATCGCGACCACGTCCTTGGGCTCCTCGACGACACAAATCACGGCCGCGTCGCGCCGCGGGTCACGGCAGATGCGGCATTGC
>JBKPTD010000213.1:0-14487 GCA_046735375.1 Actinomycetota bacterium
TCGCCGACCAGACCTACGACCAGGCCGACGCCGACCTCAAGATGCGCATCGCGACCGTCGAGGCCAACAAGCGCCGGATCGCCCAGCTCCAGGCCGGGTTCGAGAGCGTGCGCGACGACCTCGAGAAGACGACCGTGACCTCGCCGATGGAGGGGGTCGTGACGAGCCTGCCGAAGGAGGAAGGCGAGGTCGTGATCGGGGCCCAGAGCTTCAGCCCCACCGTGATCATGACCGTGGCCGACCTCTCGGTGATGGAGGCCGAAGTGATGGTCGACGAGACCGACATCCGCAGCCTGAGGCTCGGCCTGCCCGCCGAGATCCGGGTGGACGCGCTCGAAGGGCTCAAGATCAAGGGAGAGGTGACGGAGATCGGGGCTTCGGCGGTGGTCCGGGGCACGTCGCAGACCGCCGGCCAGACCACGGCCTCCGGCAACACCGGCAACCAGGCCAAGGATTTCAAGGTCACGGTCACGCTCAAGGACCCGCCGCCGAGCCTGCGCCCTGGCCTCAACGCCACCGCCGACATCACGACCGCGAAGAAGGAGAGCGTGGTCGCGGTTCCCATCCAGTCCGTGGTCGTGCGCGAGGTCAACAAGGAGGGCAAGGTCGTCGACCCCGACGCGGTGCAGGCCGCCGACGGCTCCTCCGGCGACACCGTGGTGGACACGGGCAAACGGAAGGGCGAGGAGAAGGAAGGCGTCTTCGTGCGCACCAAGGACAAGGTCGAGTTCCGGCCCGTGAAGACGGGGATCGTGGGCGAGACCGACATCGAGATCCAGGACGGCGTCCAGGAGGGCGAGGAGATCGTCACCGGCTCCTACAAGACGCTGCGGACGCTGAAGGCCGACGCGAAGATCAAGGTCGAGGCCCCGAAGAAGGACCAGAAATGACCACGGCGCCGGCGGCGGAGACCCCCGCGACTTCGAACGGGGGTCCGCTCATAGAGGCCGAGGACCTCTGGCGGACGTACCAGATGGGCGCGGAGGAGATCCACGCCCTGCGCGGCGTCTCCTTCACGGTGCAGAAGGGCGAGTACGTGGCCATCATGGGTCCCTCGGGCTCGGGGAAGTCGACGCTCATGAACCTCATCGGCTGCCTGGACACGCCCACCCGCGGCCGCTACGTGCTCCGGGGCAAGCTCGTGTCGCAGATGGACGACGACGACCTCGCCACCGTCCGCAACCGCGAGATCGGCTTCGTCTTCCAGACCTTCAACCTGCTGCCGCGCGCGACCGCGCTCCACAACGTCGAGCTTCCGCTCGTCTACGCGGGCCTGACCAAGGAGGAGCGGCTCCTGAAGGCCCGCCAGGCGCTCGACATGGTGGACCTCGGATCGCGGGTCACGCACAAGCCGAACGAGCTGTCGGGCGGGCAGCGCCAGCGCGTGGCCATCGCCCGCGCCCTGGTCATGAACCCCTCGATCCTGCTCGCGGACGAGCCCACGGGCAACCTCGACAGCGCGACCGGGGAGGACATCATGCGGCTGTTCGAGAAGCTCCACCAGGACGGCCACACCATCATCGTCGTGACCCACGAGCGCGACATCGCGGAGCACGCGCACCGCACCATCCACATCCGCGACGGAAAGATCGAAAGCGACGAGCGGAGGGCCTGACATGCCGTTCTCCGAAGCCGTGCGCATCGCCTTCGCCTCCCTGCGGGCCAACAAGCTGCGCTCCTTCCTGACCGTGCTCGGGATCCTGATCGGCGTGTCGTCCGTGATCGCGGTCGTGGCCATCACGGAAGGGCTCGACAAGTACATGTCGGACAAGGTCCTCCAGCTCGGGGGGAAGAGCTTCTCCGTCCAGAAGATGCCGGACGTGATCACGAGCCGCGAGCAGTGGCTCGAGATGCAGAAGCGCAAGGACGTCAAGATGGAGGACCTCGACCTCGTCAAGAAGGCCTGCGGGCTCTGCTCGGAGGTGGGGGCCCAGGTCACCACGAGCCGCAGCGCCAAGTACGGCCGCACCACCCAGAACAACGTCCAGGTCACGGGGATCACCGAGAACATCCCGCGCATCGGCTCCGTGCGCGACCTCTCCGCGGGCCGCCCGCTCATCGCGGACGACATCGACAACGCGCGGCCCGTGGCCGTGGTGGGCAGCGACCTCGTGGAGGCCTTCTTCGGCTCCATGGACCCGATCGGCAAGGTGGTCTCCGTCTACAACCACCCCGTGAAGATCGTGGGGGTGGCGGAGAAGAAGGGCGCCGTCTTCGGCAACAGCCAGGACAATTTCGTCTGGGTGCCGATCACGACTTTCCAGAAGCTCTACGGCAGCCACCGCTCGGTCACCATCCAGGCCGAGGCGAGATCGCCCGCCGTCTTCGAGGCGGCCCAGGACCAGGTCCGCGTGGCCATGCGCGTCAAGCGGCACCTGACCTACAACAAGCCGGACGACTTCTCGATCGAGACCGGGCAGAGCGTGATGGACCTCTGGCAGAGCGCGACCCAGGGCATCTACGTGGTCACGATCGTGGTCACCGCCATCAGCCTCATCGTGGGCGGGATCGTGGTCATGAACATCATGCTGGTATCGGTGACGGAGCGGATCCGCGAGATCGGCGTCCGCAAGGCGCTCGGCGCGCGGCGGCGGGACATCCTGCGCCAGTTCCTGGTGGAGTCGGTGATCCTGTCCGTGTTCGGGGGGATCCTGGGGATCCTGGGCGCGTCCGCCTTCGCGTTCCTCCTCTCCGCCGTCCTCGGCGGCATCATGTCCGCGGACTTCAGCGCGCCCATCCGGCTGTGGGCCGTCGTCATCGCGGTCATGGTCTCCACGGGCGTGGGCCTGGCCGCGGGGATCTACCCGGCGAGCCGGGCCGCGGCCCTCGACCCCGTCGTGGCGTTGAGGAACGAGTGAGCGCGAGGCCGACGCTCCGCCAGCGGATCGCCACGCGCTATCCCATCCTCTTCTCGCTCTGGGAAGCCGTGGGCCTCGGCCTCCAGGGGATCCGCGCGTACAAGATGCGCGCCGCCCTCACGATCCTCGGCGTGGTCATGGGCATCATGACCGTGACCGGGATGAGCTCGATCGTGGCCGGGCTCAACCGCAACATGGCCTCCCAGATCGACGCCTTCGGCGCCTCCGTGATCTTCCTCCGCCCTTTCGGCCCCGGCGAGAACATCGGGCCCGAGGAGTTCCGGCGGCGCAAGGGCCTCACCCAGCCCGAGATCGCGGCCATCGCCGAGCGTCCCGCGGTGAAGGCCATCGCGGCGCTCGAGCCGCTCGCCCCCGTGCTCATCAAGGCCGGCAACGAGAAGGTGCAGGACGCGCAGGTCGTGGGCGCGGACGCGGCTTACGAGACCGTCCACGACACCTACGTGCAGAAGGGGCGTTTCATCCTGCCCTCCGACGTGGAGCGGCTGGCGAAGGTGGCGGTGCTCGGCGCGGACACCGCCGAGGCCCTCTTCCCCTTCGTGGACCCCGTCGGCAAGGAGATCTCGCTCGACGGCCGCCGCTTCGAGGTCATCGGCGTGATCGAGCGCAAGGGCAAGTTCCTGTTCTTCAACCGCGACAACCTGATCCTGGTGCCGATCGGGGCGGTGGCCAAGCGCGACCCGCGTTTCAACTTCCTGGTCGCGGACATGAAGGCGACGTCGGCGGCCCAGATCGAGAACGCGGTCGAGCAGGCCCGCGAGACGCTCCGCCGCCAGCGCAAGCTGAAGTTCCGGGAGCGGGACAACTTCGCGATCTTCAGCCAGGACACCTTCACCCAGCTCTACCAGTCGGTCACGGGCGGCATCTACATCGTGATGATCGCGATCTCGTCGATCGGCCTCCTCGTGGGCGGGGTCGGGGTCATGAACATCATGCTCGTCTCCGTAACCGAGCGGACGCGCGAGATCGGCGTCCGCAAGGCCCTGGGCGCGAAGAAGCGCGACATCCTCTGGCAGTTCCTGACCGAGGCCATGACCCTGACCGCGGCCGGCGGCATCCTCGGCATCGTGATCGGCGGGGGCGTGGCCTGGCTCATCAACACCTTCTCACCGTTCCCCGCGGTCGTGCAGCCGACGTGGGTCGTGATCGCGTTCGTGGTGTCCTGCGCCGTGGGGCTGACCTTCGGCCTCTGGCCCGCGGCCAAGGCCGCGCGCCTCGACCCGATCGAGGCGCTGCGCTACGAGTAGGCGGCCGTCCCGCGGGGACGCTCCGGGGCTTGCGGCGGCTCGGTCGTCTGCGGTAGAGATGGGCCTTCGGCGACAACCAAGGAGGTCGGCATGGCCGAGGAAGCCACCGTCGTCGACAGCGGTCGGAGCCAGGGATGGCTCGGCAGGGTCCCGGGTCTGTGGTTCTCGCCCGGCGAGACCTTCGTGTCGATCGTCCGCCGACCGCTGGTCTTGCTCGCGCTCGTCGCCGGGATCCTGCTGAACATCGCGTTCACGGCCACCTGGCTTTCCAAGGTCGACATGCCCGAGTTCGTGAAGGGGCAGATGGAGGAGCACGGCCAGATGGAGAAGATCCCGGCTGAGGCCCGGGCGGAGGCGATCGAGCGCGGGGCCGGCTTCACCAAGGGGATCAGCTGGGTCGCAGCCTTCGTCGGGGTGCCGATCTTCGTCGTGGTCGTGGCCGGCGTGCTGTACTTCGTCTTCCGCTTCTTCTACGCGAGCGAGGTGTCGTTCGTCCAGGCCATGGGCATCGTGGCCTGGAGCGGGCTGGCGGTCTCGATCCTGACCCTGCCCCTGACCTTGCTCACCATCCAGCTGAAGGGGGACTGGAGCGTCAATCCCCAGGAGGTCCTCCAGGCCAACCCCACCCTGCTCTTCGAGAAGGCCGACACCGCGAAGCCGCTCTGGGCCATCCTCGGCAGCATCGATCTTTTTTCCTTCTGGCTGATCGCGCTCCTCGCCATCGGCTTCGCCGTGGCCAGCCGGCGCAAGACGGGCTCGGCCCTCTGGGGCGTCGTGGTCCCGTGGGCGGTCGTCGTCTCGATCAAGGTCGCCTTCTCGTTCTTCCAGTGATCGGCCGTCTCCGACATTTCTGTTCGCCCGGACGGCCTCGGTCCACACGTTTGGCGGTCGTGCGGTCGGCCGCCGCGCGCCTTGGCGGGTGCGCCCGCCCCCTCGAAATCCTTCATTCGGCGCGTGATGTCGGAGTGTGAGCCGTTCTCCGCGGGGTCGGCCCGCGGCGGTACGCCGCGTGCTTCGGTGCAGCATAGCCGTGCCCTTCCCGAGAGGAGGACCGCCATGGCCGCGCTCCAGGACTCGCTCGCGCTCCTGCCGTCGCCGTCGGAGGCGCCGGGCTTCCGCCTCGCCCGCAGCACGAGCGCCGTCTACTCGGTCCGGCTCTGGGGCCCGCTCGCCCCGAACTGGACCGGACATTTCGCCCTCGGCCTCTCAGAGGCCGGCATCGACATCCTGCGCGGGTTCGCCCGCCAGGACGGCGCCGGTCAGTGGGTGGCGGACTTCCTCGTCGCGCCCACGCCGAGCTCGCCCGACCTCGCGACCGTGGATTTCCTGGCCCTCGCGCTCGGCGAGCCGTCCACGGACGCCGCTCCCGTCTCGCTCACGCATTACATGCTGGACGGCGCCCCCGATCAGGGCTCCGCGCTCTACCTCGACGTGCGCGGCCCGGACCGCGTCGGCTTCCTGGGCGGCCTCCTGAGCACGCTCGAGGAGGTGCTCCTCACCCCGCGCGACATGACGGTCATGACCCGCGACGGCGAAGCCTTCGACTGCTTCTGGCTGAAGACCGTCGAGAGTCGCGTTCCGTCCGACGAGGACCGCCGCGCGCTCGCCCGGCGGCTCGACGCCCTGCTCGTCCGCGGCTGACGCCGCGACCAGAGGCACGCGGCCGCCGCCCGCCGCTCCCGGGTGCGGCTCGTTGTCACCCGCGAGGCCGCGGGGTATACTGCCCGTTCCACTCGGGCGCCCTTAGCTCAGTTGGATAGAGCGACAGACTACGAATCTGTAGGTCGCACGTTCGAATCGTGCAGGGCGCACCACCTAATCCTTTCAATAGAGCAGTTTATGGCGGGTACCGCGATATTGCTGCGATGTCCCTGGATGCGGGGACGACTCGGGGACGAGTAATCGGGCCCGCTTCACGGCGTAGGTCGTTGCTAATCTGTTGTACGGGGTTAAAGCCTGTACCGGGGGTTCGAATCCCCCCTCTCCGCCAAGCTGCTGAGGATCCGCAGTTTAGCTGGTCCACAGCGAGCGTTCTCCCCAGCGATTTCGAGTCGGACTACGTGTGTCGCTCCCCTCCATGACACGCTTATGACACGGGGAGCCGGATGGCTGACGTCGCTCAGCGCGAGGGTAATGCAAGGGTGGTTCGGCTGCGAGTGAAGCTGCGTCCTGCGTTTTGCGGGGCCTCCAGCCCCCCGCCACCCCTGTCAGCGGCGCCGGCGCGCCCACAGGCGCTTCCGCCGGAGAGCGCCGATCCCGCTCCGCACAGATGTCGGCCCTGCGCCTCCGAGGATCGTTCGGGAAGGCTGCCGCCAAAGGTAGGATTCGAACCGAAGTTGAGCCTCCGACGCCGAACGAATCAAACCCACTCGATGCTGCCGTGAAGCCAATTTAGGCGAGGAGCGTTCCGGCTCAGCTCAGCCCAATTCTCACCGAGAAGAGGGACAGTTGAGGGACAGTCAGGTCCGCTGCCCAGCGACTCCCAGCTCCAGCTCTTCGACAAGCTCGACCTGTGTGACGCGGGGAGAGCCTCGCGCGGCGCGAGATCCGTGAGGCCCTGCAGATGCTGGGCGGTCGGCCGCCAGCTCGAGGCCGTGCTCGCGATCTTCGGCCCGGCGGCTCGGAGCGGATCCTGACCGACATCCTGCGCGGCGAGCTGCGCTTCGATGGCCTCGTGCTCTCCGAGGGCGGCGGGCTGGGGACGCTCGTCTACGAGGGGATCGCAACCAAAAGCACGCGGGGCAGCTCGCGCTACGGGCCGGCGTCGAGGTCGGCATCTCCTACGAGCCGGCCAACATGCTCGATCTCGTCGCTTCCGTCCGCGAGGGCCTCGTGCCGGAGGCCCTCGTCGACCGCGCCGTGCGCCGCATCCTCCGGCAGAAGCTCCGGCTGGGGCTCTTCGAGCGGCCCTACCTGGACGCGGACCGCGCGCTCCAGGTCGTCCATTCCCCCGACCACCGCCGCCTGGCCCTCGAGGCGGCCCCGGAGGGGATCGTGCTGCTGAAGAACGACGGCGGCCTCCTCCCGCTCGACCGGAAGCGCGTCCGGAAGCTGGCCGTGATCGGCCCGAACGCCGACGACGCGAGGAACCAGCTCGGCGACTACACCGCTCACGCCGTGCTCCAGGAGGTCGTCACGGTGCTCGAAGGGGTGCGGCGGAGCGCGCCCGAGAGCCGTATCGCGCACGTGAGGGGTTGCGACGTCACCGGCGGCGGCCGGGGCGAAGTGGCTTCGTGCGCGACCGTACACAAAGATCGCCGGGCTCTCGCGGTGAAATCATAGCGGCCACCCGGCCGCGGACTGGGCGCCTCCCCCACACGACACGGACAACTTCAAGCCTCGCCTCCAGTGGTTGAGCCAAGGCGCCCGAGAAGACGGGCTCGTGACAAGTCTTGCAGTCGTCCACGTCGAACGTCTTGGCGTCTGCGGCCTTGGGAGCCGCGCCCGTTTGGAGTGCGGTGCCCTGTCAGCCAGGGCGAGCCAAGCGCAGCCGCCGCTGATGACGAGAACGACAGGGCTCGAAGCGGCGCGCGCATCGGCGATACCCCCTTTTCGCGAGGACGTGTTCAGCGGGACCGGTGGATTCTTCTTCCGGTGATGGAGCCTCCATCACGGACGCCTCCGGGGCCGCCGGCGGGACGAGGCAAAGGTCGGGCCACTGCTAAGTGCAGACGGCTTCGCAAGGGCTCTGGCGACACTGTTGCGCTTTCGCTGCTGCTTACGAGATTTCCGGTAGTTGTCGAGATCTCGGCGACGGGCGCGGACGCTTCGCGAGGGCGCCTCGCCGGGATTCGCCGCGCGTACGACACAAGTCGCTGACCTGGAACGCATCACCTTGCCGCGCTCGTCCGCTCCCGGGGCCGGCCCCGGACTTGCTACATCCGGAAGTCCAAGGGCGGCGAACGATGGAAGGCTCTTCGAATCAGAAGACACTGCTGACGCCGACGCAATGGGGAAAGCTCCTTCAGATCCACATCGACTAGCACCTGAAGCAGTTTGGAGCGTTGGAGGACAGATGGACAGAGCAACGTATACGGCAATGGAAGTCACCGAACCCGGAAGGTTCTCGAAAGTCGAACGTCCGCTGCAGGACCCAGAACCCGGGACGGTGCGAATTCGTGTCGAGGCCTGCGGCGTCTGCCACTCGGATTCGGCGACAGTCGATGGGGCTTTGCCCGGAATTGCCTATCCGCGGGTCCCGGGTCACGAGGTCGTTGGTCGCATCGATGCGGTTGGCGCAGGCGTTCAGGGCTGGACCCTGGGTCAGCGGGTGGGCGTCGGATTCCTCGGCGGCGCCTGCGGCTATTGCGAGTTCTGCCGCGGTGGCGATCTCGTGAACTGCCGGAACCAGAAGTTCACCGGCATTCATGATGACGGGGGATATGCCGAAGTGATGCTCGCAAAAGCGAGTGGCCTCGTGTCCATCCCCGAGAGCCTGTCGTCTCTCGACGCCGCACCACTCCTCTGTGCGGGTCTCACCACGTTCAACGCCCTCCGAAATGCGCCGGCACGGGCTGGTGACCTCGTCGCCGTGCTCGGTATCGGCGGCCTCGGTCATCTCGGTGTGCAATACGCGAGGCACATGGGCTTCGAGGTCGCGGCGATTGGCCGGGGTAGCGCATCGGCGGAGCTGGCGAAGAAGCTCGGCGCGCACCACTACGTCGACAGTACCGCTACCGATCCCGCCGCCGCACTCCAGGCGCTCGGCGGCGCCAAGGTCATTCTGATAACGGCTTCCGGTGGCACGACGGTCGCCACGACCTTCAAGGGCCTTCGACCCGGCGGTGTTTCCATTGACCTCGGCGTCGGACCGGAGCCGATCGAGGTCACGAGCGTGGATCTCATATTCGGAGAGCGCCAGGTCGCAGGCTCGCTGACGGGAAACCCCGCCACTGCTGACACAACGCTTCGTTTCAGTGCCCTGAGTGGGGTGTCGGCGATGATCGAGACCGTCCCACTCGATCAAGCCGCCGCTGCCTACGCGAAGATGATGGCTGGGCAGGCCCGCTTTCGGATAGTGCTGGTCACAGCAAACGGCAATGGCCAACGAAAACAACCGAAGTGAAGAATTCAGTTTGCAGAGACAGTTGTTCGCGAAGCGGAAATAGCCGAAGTGAGGAAGGATGAAAGGAGACCAAGATGTCCTCGAAACCCACGGTCGTCGAACTACAAGCAGCATCCGCTCAACCTACGAGCGAAGAAACCCGTGCCCAGGATTTGTTCAACAGACAGAAGGCTTACTTCGCTAAATACCTCCCTACTTGGGATTCGCTCTCGAGTGGGCCATCAACATTAACCTAAGGAGATTCGCATGTCGGATACGTCGCAGATCGCTCTCATCCGGAAGTTGTACGACGCCATGGGAGACGTGAAAACTTTCAAATCGCTCCTGGCGGATGACGTCGAGTGGGATATTGCCGAAGGATTCCCCCACGGGGGCGTCTATCGCGGTATCGACGGGGTCTTCGATTTCTTCGCATTCGTGGCCGACTTCGACAAGTTCTACGCGAAAGGGGACGAGTACTTCGAGTCGGGCGATCACGTGATCGTTCTCGGACGCTATTTCGGTGTTACGAAGAAGGGGCGGAGGGTGGAAGCCCGATTCGCCCATTTCTGGACAATCCGAGACGGCAAGATCGGGCGCCTGCAGCAGACCGGCGACACCGTTCTCATCGCACAAGCTCTGGGAAAATGACTGGAGCGGTGC
This sequence comes from Actinomycetota bacterium, assembly GCA_046735375.1. Taxonomy (GTDB): domain Bacteria; phylum Actinomycetota; class Actinomycetes; order JAKEEW01; family JAKEEW01; genus DASYTV01. The sequence continues at coordinate 9,831 of JBKPTD010000213.1, forward strand.
GAATGGAACGATTACAGCTGAACGGGGCGGACATCGAGTATGAGGTCCGCGGGTCCGGGGCACCGGTGGTATTTATCCACGGAGCGATTCTGTCGGATGGGTTCGTGCCGGTGATCGAGCAGACCGGAATCGCGGAGAATTTTCAGATCGTCCATTACCGGCGCCGCGGCTACGCCCGTAGCTCACGCGCTCCGGCAGGCATGACGATGCAAGGGTGGGCTGCTGACTGCATTGCGTTGTTGAATCACCTGGGCATTGCGTCGGCGCACGTGGCCGGGCATTCCTTGGGCGCAGGCATCGCATTGCAGTTGGCGATCGATGCCCCCGGCAGAGTGCGGAAGCTGGCATTGCTCGAACCGCCGCTCCTGTCGTTGGTGCCGTCCGGCGGGCAGTTCACGGAATGGTCGGCATCTGTCCGCGAGATATACGAGTCGGGAGACAAGACTGCGGCCACGAACATGGTCCTGGCAGGCGCGTACGGCCAAGACTACCGGCGATTCACCGACGCCGCGCTGCCTGCGGGTGCGTTCGAGCGCGCGGTATCCGAAAGCGACACTTACTTTCAGGTCGAACTCGGAGCCATGACACACTGGAATATCACAACCGAAGAGCTGAAAGATATTCGACTCCCGGTGCTGTCGCTGCGCGGCAGCGATACATTGCCGGTATTCCTTGAGGGCGCCGATCTACTGCAGCAGTGGATTCCAGAAATCAACACCGTGTCGATACCGCACGCCAACCACGACACGCCGGGCAGGAATCCCGCCGCCGTCGCCGCCGCTCTCGTCGAGTTCTTCACCAAGACCGCGCGCCGTCGTGGCTTTCAAACGCGAGAGTCAGAATTGACTCTCCCGCGAATGCTGGGCGAGCTGGATCGCTAAAGGAGGATATATGTCTGCGTCCAAGCTCAAATGGCACCTCCTGACCAAGAAGCGCGGCAGCTCCACTCAGGGAATCCCGGCGGGCAAAGAGCATCTTGCCTGGGTAACCAATACGGTGACGCTAATTTACGGCGAGCGCGATGCCGTCCTCGTTGATACTTTTCTGTCCGCGCAGCAGTCCAGCGAGCTGGTGGACTGGGTGGTTGCGAGTGGCAAGAATGTTGTCGCCGTTTACGTTACCCATGCCCATGGTGATCACTTCTTCGGTCTGAAGGCCCTGCTCGATAGATTCCCGAACGCCAAAGCGATCGCCACTGCGCCGGTGGTCGCGGCCATCGAAAAGCAAATCACACCCGAGTTTGTGAAAGTGTTTTGGGAACCTCGCTTTCCCGGGCAGATTCCCTCCCAGCTGATCGCGCCGGAGGTTCTCGATGGAGATACATTCCACTTGGAGGGGAGTGCGATCAGGATTGTCGAGCTAGGTCACACGGACACTTCGCATTCGACGGCGTTGCATGTGCCTTCCAATGGGCTGGTCATATCGGGGGACAGCGTTTACAACAACACACACCTCTACCTCGCGGAGTGCGACGAGAAGGCCCTGGACGCGTGGCTTCGGGCGCTCGATGGAATCGAGTCCCTGCATCCGCAAGCCGTCGTGGCCGGTCATGGGGTGCTTGACCCCGACAGCTCGCCGCGTCACATCGAGGAAACTCGGCGCTACCTCCGAGACTTCAAGGCCAGCCTCGCGACTACATCGACGCCGCTTGAGCTGTACGAGACGATGCTCTCCCTGCACCCGAACCGGGTGAATCCAGGATCGCTTTGGGCTGCTGCCAAAGCCGCGAAACCGCCCCTGGGCGCGCTTCAGAGCGTTGGCCATAATTAGAACGCGACAATTGGCGCTGCCTGCGAGATTTCGGAGAAGGCGATCGCGATTGCCGAGAACCACTAGTGTCGCAATGAAGGTGGTCTACCGCTGGATTGACGTCGCCGTCGACTGAAAGTCTACCGATCGCGCACCAGCGGTAACGTAACGGCGGGGTTCTTGTGGGATTTCCAGCCTCCGGGGAGACTATCACCAGCAGTACCTTGCGAAGAATCCGGATGGTTACTGCGGCATTGGAGGCTGCGGAGTTCCCTTCAAATCTGCGGAGTTACAAGTGGGGGAGAAGGCGTGATCGCGGGTTCGGCGCTGGCGCTCGTGTGTAACCAGAGGGTTACCAGTCGGCCACGTCGAGCATCCACGTATTTCTGCGGGAAAACGCAAGCTGATTTCGGCGTCGACGTCTACCGGAAGTCTACCGGTGATCTGGCCTTAGAAAAGTCCGCGGCTAAGGGCTTGCGATCTCTGCGGGCCGTTTCCCGACGCGTGTAGAACGCCGTAGTCCTACGTAATCCAGGAGATCGCATCGACGCCCGCTGACTCGCCGTCGCGTTAGGCTGATTCGGGTGATGGAGGGGAGAGAGGGGAGTTCAATTACCGCGCGTCTTAGTATGAAACTATGTGTAGCTCATTTTGTGCGGCAAGAACCGCAAACCGGTCACTTGAGCCAAGACCGGGCATGTCATTGCGAGACTGATGCTTCCGCGACGTCCGTACGCGGAATCAATTGCAGAGATTGCACTCGCAGTCGCTTCGAGCGAGGATGACCGCGACCGGTAACAGCTGCCGGACCTAAGAATGACTGAGCGGCCGGCAAGGCCTGATGTTTCTGTGCGGCCCCTAGTGCCTTCGGTGTCCGGCCTCCTGCTGGGGACGTCGGCGCCGCGCTACTTGGTTTTCGACATGGCCATCTACCTGCTGTTCCGCGGGCTGGGGAGCGCGATCGGTGTCAGCGCCACCTCTGCTCTCCTGGACACCCGCGAGACCTTCCACTCCAGCCGGCTGCTGGATGTCGCCAACCGCCTGAGTCCCGCCGTCGGCGGAGTGCTCGCGCAGCTCGGACAGGTCCTCCAGGCCAGGGGCCTGTCCCCAGACGCGGCGCGGCTCGGCTCCTACCAGATCTTCCAGGGGCTGGTGGTCAAGCAGACGGACGTCCTCGCCTTCATCGACGTCTTCTGGGCATACCAGTGGCTGGCAGTGGCGGGGATCGTCGTCGTCCTGGCCACGTCGCGACGCGGGAAGCGGGCCGACGGCGTTCAGCGACCCAGGGCAGCGTAGCGGTCCTCCTGATCCGCGTGGAGCTCTCGCCCCCCGACCCCAACGATCCGGACGCCGCGCGGTCGAGTGTCACCGGCTCCTCGAGGCGCAGGGTCAGACCGTCCCCGGGGGCAGGTTGACCTCCTCTTCTCCCTTGGAGGCCACGACCGCACCGCCCCCTCCGAGGACCGCGCCGATGATCGCGCCCTTGCCTCCGTCGACCACGGCTCCGAGGATGCCGCCGACGAGACGCAGACCGGCCTTGCCCTTGTCGACCCCGCTCTCCTTCATGCTCACCACGCGCGTCGGGATCCTCACGCGGGTGCCTTCGCTCGTCACGAGGGTGCCGAAGGACAGTTCGACGCGTCCGCCGAGCGACGAGCGCTCGGCAGGGACTATGTCACGCACTCTGCCCGCGACGGTGGCCCCGGCCGGGATCGCGACCCGGCCGTCGACCCGGACGGGCTCGGCCACGGTCGCCTCTACGCGGTCGTCGGGGCGCGCGTACTTGGAAGATACACGGTCGTCGAGCCCGTACGACGAGGTTGGTTCCGTCAGGAACCCTGACGCCGCCGGCCGTGTGGTGATCACCATGTTGGCGGCCGACCGACTCGTCGACGTCTGTGCGCAGATCCGCGACGGAGCGGCGCAGGTCGTCGACCTGGGACCTCGACACGCCCGGGCCACCAGCGCCGTCTCTCCGGCAGCGAGCATCGGTCGTGATCGCGGCCAGTCGATCACGGATGTCGTCTTCGCGCCGGCGAAACTCCGCGGCTCGCGAGTTTTCGTCATCCAGGTCGATCAGGCTCGAGTCGAGCCGGTCGACCTCGCGCTGGAGCGCACGGATGTCCGCGGTGGTCGCTTCCTGGGGATCGTCCGCCCCCACGGCAACCGGGCCTGCGGCCATCACAATGAGCCAGAAGAACAAATGAATGCTCCGCATGGTCCCTCCTCGAGGCTGTCGCGATGGCCGTCGACCGGTGCGTCCGCGCTCCCACCTGCAAGACCCGGGCGCGGCCCGTCCAGATGCCGTCGAGCATAGGCAAGAACCGCGCCGCGCCGGGTGGGGCCGGCGGCGAAGCAAGCGACCCTGCGCTACGCGGTCAGGGTGACGGCGAGGTCCAGAAAGGCGCGGGACCTCGGTCAGCCGGCCAGGGCGGGCAGGGTGAACTGGAAGACGGCGCCGCGCGGCTCGTTCGCGCCCGCCCACAACCGTCCGCCGTGGCCTTCGATGATCGAACGGCAGATCGAGAGCCCCAGACCCAGGCCGCTCGGCTTGGTCGTGTGGAATGCCGCGAACACCTGCTCCGCCGCCCCTGGCGCCAGTCCCGGCCCGGTATCGACCACGGCGACGCGCACGTCTCCCGCGTCGTCTCGCCTGGAGGCGATCGTCAACTGTCCCGGGGCCTCGCCCGCGGCGGTCATCGCCTCGATTCCGTTGATGATCAGGTTCAGGACCACCTGTTGCAGTTGGACGCGGTCTCCCTGGATCAGGGGCAGACCCTCGGTGAGGTCCGTTCGCACCGAGACGCCGCCCTTCACGGCTTCGCCACGGGTCAGCTCGACGACCTCGCAGATGGCGGCGTTGATGTCCACGGATTCCTTCGAGGGCGGGGCCTTGGTGACGAGGGTG
>JBKPTD010000214.1:0-31916 GCA_046735375.1 Actinomycetota bacterium
AGCACGCCGTGGGTAGACGGGTGCTGTGGGCCTATGTTCAGCACCATGTCCTCGGTGGCGAGCTCGCGCGCCCCGATTCCGACGCCGACGGTCTGCTGCGTCATAGCTGCCGAGTCTGCCATGACGGCCCCGGGCGTCCTACGCTCTGCGGCAGTAGCCTGCGGCTATGGATCAGGCCTTCGTGCCAGTGACCGAGCAATGGACTCAGGTCTCGCCCCGGCTGCGCAGCCTGCGTCGGGTCGTGCTCCTCTGCTGGGGCGTGCCGATCGCGGTGGCCTCCGGCCTGCTCCTCGGCATCCTCCTCCAGCCGGTTCTGGGGGTGCTCGCGGTCCTCGTCCTCGCGGCCGTCGGCGTGTGGGGGTGGTGGCTCGTCGGGCGCAATTGGCGATATTGGCGATACGCAGAGCGCGAGGACGACCTGCTCGTGACGAACGGATTCATGTTCCGCCGGCTCGTCGTCGTGCCCTATGGACGGATGCAGTTTGTCGATGTCACCGCCGGCCCGCTGGAGCGGAGGTTCGGGATCGCGACCGTACAGCTGCATACCGCGACCGAGGCGACAGACGCGTCCATCCCCGGGCTGACGGTGCAGGAGGCCACGCGGTTGCGTGATCGACTTGCGATGCTCGGCGAAGCGAGGTCGGCAGGTCTGTGACTGGCCTCGCCACCGGCCGCGACGCCGAAGACTCGCGCCGCCTGCACCCACTGACACCCTTCGCGCGTAGCTGGCAGATCATCGCGCTCGCCATTGCTTTTGTCGCACAGGAGATGGCCGCGGGCTTCCGATCCAGGGAAATCTGGCTGGCACTTGTGGCCGCTGTGCCGGTCGCGCTGGGTTATGGCTTCGTGTCGTGGTGGTTCACCCACTACCGCATCGAAGCCGGCGATCTCTATGTGGAGACCGGAGTTCTCTTCCGCCGGTCGCGCCGGGTGCATCTGGCCCGGCTACAGGCCGTCGATGTCGTACGCCCGCTCATTGCCCGGTTGCTCGGCCTCGCCGAGCTCAGGCTCGAGGTGGCCGGTGGCGACAAGACCGAGGCCCCGCTGGCCTACCTGTCCGAGCCCGCCGCCGATCGGCTGCGCGCCGAGCTGCTCGCCCGCGCCGCTGGGATCGCCCCCGACGCGCCGGAGGCACCAGAGGACGTGCTCGTCAAGGTCCCGCATGGCGCCTTGGTCGGCTCCATCGCGCTATCCGGGACGACCATCATGGGGACCCTGCTGACTGCCGGCTTGCTCGTCATCGGCGTGGGTCTCGAGCAGCCTGGCGTGCTCATCCCGTTGCTGCCGATCATGCTGGCATTCGGCGGTGCCACCTTTCGATCCTTCAGTCACGGCTTCGACTTCACGCTCGCCGAATCACCGGACGGGCTGCGGCTACGGCACGGGCTGCTGGAGCACCGCAGCCAGACCGTCCCTCCTGGCCGTGTTCAGGCGATCCGGCTCGTCCAACCCCTGCTGTGGCGGGCTCGGGGCTGGGTGCGGGTCGAGGTGAATGTCGCCGGGTATTCCGGCGGCCGGGTTGGCGAGGGAGGTATGGCGGTCACCTCGGTGCTCCTCCCAGTCGCTCCGCGGCGGCTGGCACTCGACGTCGTCTCGCGGCTGCTCCCAGGCGTTGAGGTCGATTCCATTCCATTCGCCGCCGGGACGCGCCGGATGATCTGGGTCCGGCCCATCACGTGGCGGTCGATCGGGTACGGCGTGACCGACACGGTCTTCGTCGCGAAGCGGGGCGTGCTGCGCCGGGAGATCGACATCATCGCCCACGGTAAAACGCAGAGCGTACGACTCACCCAAGGCCCGCTCCAGCGGAAGCTGAGGCTCGCAACCGTCCACATTGACACGACGCCGGGACCGGTTCGGGTCCACGTGCCCGATTGGGACGCTGCCGATGGGATGCGGATCGTCGACGGGCAGTCGCGGCGAGCCAGGGCCGGCCGCCGCGCGGCCGGCCCCGATCGGTGGATGACCCCACACCGGGAGCCTTGACTAGTGTCCCTCGCCACAAATTCGCTTCCTATCTCCGCGCCCAGGCGGCGCCTCGCGGCGTTCTCGTCGTCGCCGTTTAGCGCTGCTAGCGGCCTCCTCCTCGGCCTTGCGATGCATCCACCTGGCCACGAATCTAGGCACCGAATTTCTGACTCGGCACACTAGGCCTCTCCGCGCGCAGCTGGGTTCGATCCGCTACACCTTGGTTACGGTTGCGGATGTGACGGAGGTTGCTGTACTGGATCTGCGCTCGGCGGACTTCATCGCCGATCCGTATCCGATCTTCGCTGAACTCCGGCGCGAGTCGCCTCGCTGGCACGAGCAAACCGGCATGTGGCTGGCTCTCACCCACCAACACGCGAACGCAGTCCTGCGGGACCGCCGGCTGGGTCGGATCTGGCGGGACAGAGAGCCGGCCGAATACTTCGAGCCGTTCAACCTGCTCCATCGCAACCAGATGATGGAGAACGAGCCGCCGAACCACACCCGCTTGCGTGCGCTCGTCGCCAAGGCCTTCGCTCGCGGGCACATCGAGCGGCTTCGGCCGCGGATCGCGGAGCTGGCGGGAGCGCTGCTGGACCGGGTCGCAGACCGAACCGAGTTCGACCTGCTCGCCGACTATGCGGAGCCGCTGCCCGTGGCGGTGATCGCCGAACTGTTGGGAGTGCCCGAGGCCGACCGTCCACTCCTGCGGCCGTGGTCGAACGCGATCGTGAAGATGTACGAGTACGAGCGGACCGCGCAGCTCCAAGGGCAAGCTGTGGCCGCCGCGCGGGACTTCGCCGACTATATGCGCGGCCTCGCCCATGCGCGGCGGGCGGAAACAGGTGATGACCTGATCTCCCACCTCGTGCAGATCGAGGACGGCGGTGAACGGCTCAGCGAGAACGAGCTCGTCGCATCGGCGATCCTGCTGCTCAACGCCGGCCATGAAGCCTCGGTAAACGTCTTCGGCAACGGCATGGTGGCGCTGTTCAGGAACCCTGCGCAGCTGGCCCGGCTGAGGGATGATCCATCAGTCGTGGAAACCGCGGTCGAAGAGATGATCCGCTACGACGCCCCGCTGCAGCTGTTCGAGCGGACCGCGACGGCCGATATGGACCTGGACGGCGCTCTGGTCAACCGAGGGCAAAAGGTCGCCGCTCTGCTCGGCGCGGCCAACCGCGATCCAGCGGTGTTCGTCGACCCTGACCGTATGGATGTCACCCGCGATCCGAACCCGCATCTAGGGTTCGGCGCCGGGATCCACTTCTGCTTGGGTGCCCCGCTCGCTCGGCTCGAGCTTCAGATTTCGATGCCCGCGCTGCTGGCTCGCTTTCCCAGGCTCGAGCTGGCCGAGGCGCCCCAGCTCCGCCCGACCTTCGTCCTGCGCGGCTACCAATCCGTCCGCGTCTCACCGGCATGACCCACCCCGCTTCTCCGCATGAAGGGCCCCTTCACCCGATAGGACGGGGTGTAGAGGCCCTTCATACCTCGCGGGATGGAGCACAGCCGCCCCTCACGACATCCGCCCGCAAGCGTGGCCGACTGATGGGCTGGCGTCGGGCAATGCAGGAGGCGCTCTACGGCCCCGAGGGCTTCTATCGCCGGCCGGAGGGACCGGCGGCGCACTTCCGTACCGCGCCCAACGGGTCGCCGCTGTTCGCCGAGGCAATACATCGGTTGGGTACCGACGCGGGTCTGCGCACCGTCGTGGATGTGGGCGCCGGCCGTGGCGAGTTGCTGACCAGCCTGTACAAGCTCGAGCCCCAATGGCGACTGATCGCCGTGGAGGTCGCGGAACGGCCGCCGACTCTCCCCGATCGCATCGAGTGGATGCCCAGGATGCCGATCGGACTCACCGCCCTCGTCATCGCGAACGAGTGGCTGGACAATGTCCCGCTTGACGTTGTCACGATCACCGCCGATGGTCCTCGGCTCGTCCTCGTCGACCCTGTGACCGGCGACGAGGAACCCGGCCCGCAGCCCGACCTGAAGGACCTTCAGTGGCTTTCTACCTGGTGGCCGCTGCATGACGCCGAAATTGGCGACCGCGCCGAGATCGGCTACCCGAGAGACGAGGCGTGGGCGGGGGTGGTGGGTGCACTAACCGGCGGCCTCGCACTCGCGATCGACTACGGCCATTTGCGGGAGGCCAGGCCACGGGTGGGAAGCCTCGCCGGCTATCGCCGCGGGCAGCTTGTCACTGCGGTGCCCGACGGATCGTGCGACATCACAGCCCATGTCGCCATGGATTCCTGTGCAGCGGCCGGCACTCGTGCCGGCGCGACGCTCAGTCGGCTGCAGACTCAGCGGGACGCGCTCACCACGCTAGGGATCAGCGGCATCCGGCCGCCGCTTGACATGGCCCGCGCCGATCCGCGGGGCTACCTGCGTTCGCTGTCTCGCGCAACCCAAGCCGCCGAGCTCACCGCTGCCTCGGGCCTTGGCAGCTTCCTCTGGCTCCTCCAGGAGCGCCGCTAGTTGGGAATCAGCCGCCGCAGGCCGCGTCGGTCGCGATCGTGATCCGCGCGTATCGTCGACAGCATCGGGCGAACGGGACCAGAGGATGAGAAATGTCTGCTGAACCGACGATGTCGTCGCGCCACGACAAGGGCCCCGCGCTGGTCGCGGACGTACCGACGGGCTTGTTCATCGACGGCAAATGGCGTCCTGCCAGCGACGGCGAGACGTTCGAGGTGATCGACCCGGCGACGGGAAAGCCGCTCACACGTGTCGCCTCCGCCGCCGTGGACGACGGCCGCGACGCGGCGGCCGCCGCGGCAGCAGCCCAGCCGGAGTGGGCCGCTACCGCACCGAGAGAACGTGCCGAGATCTTGCGCCGGGCGTTCGAGCTGATGATCGACCGAAAGGATCAGCTGGCCGAGCTCATGGTGCTCGAGAACGGCAAGGCACTGAAGGATGCGGTGGCCGAGGTCGTCTACGCCGCGGAGTTCTTCCGCTGGTACGCGGAGGAGGCCGTGCGGCTGATCGGCAGCATCCAGCAAGCGCCCGCTGGTACGAACAAGATCATGGTCTTTCACCAGCCGGTCGGCGTTGCCCTGCTCATTACGCCGTGGAACTTCCCGGCCGCCATGGCGACCCGCAAGATCGGACCTGCACTCGCGGCCGGCTGCACTGTCATCCTCAAGCCGGCGTCCGACACACCGCTAACCGCGCTCGCGCTTGCCTCGCTGCTCACCGAGGCAGGTGCGCCGCCAGGGACAATGAACGTCCTGCCCTCGCGCCGGTCGGGTCCGCTGGTCTCGGCGCTTCTCGCCGACTCGCCAGTCAGAAAGCTGTCCTTCACCGGCTCCACCGAGGTCGGCCGAGGACTGCTGGCGCAGGCGTCGGAGCGGATACTCAACGCGTCGATGGAGCTGGGCGGGAATGCACCCTTCCTCGTGCTCGACGACGCGGACCTCGATGACGCGGTTGCCGGCGCAATGATCGCCAAGATGCGCAATGGCGGGGAGGCATGTACGGCGGCGAACCGGTTTTACGTCCAGTCACCCGTAGCCGAGGAGTTCTCCCGCCGCCTCGCTGAGGCCATGGCGAAGCTCCAGGTTGGGCCAGGCCTCGATCCAGGCACTGATCTTGGGCCGCTCGTCAACCAGGCAGGCAAGGACAAGGTCGCCGAGCTCGTGCAGGGCGCACTCGACTCCGGCGCCAGCGTCCTCTCGGGCGCGCACGCCATCGATCGGCCCGGCTTCTTCTACGAGCCGACGGTGCTCGGCTATGTACCTCCCGACGCCGGAATCCTCGACACCGAGATCTTCGGTCCCGTCGCCCCCGTCGTCGCGTTCGACTCCGACGCCGAGGCGGTCGAGTTGGCCAACAACACGGAGTACGGCTTGGTGTCCTACCTCTACACCGGGGACTACCGCAGAGGCCTCGGCATCGCAGAGGCTCTTGAGGCCGGAATGGTCGGTCTGAACCGGCCGATCGTTTCCGACCCGGCCGCACCATTCGGCGGTGTCAAGCAGTCAGGTATCGGTCGCGAAGGCGGCCACGACGGCATGCTCGAGTTCACCGAGACGAAGTACATCGCCGTGGAGTGGTAGCTCACACACCGCCGGGGTGGCGGCGTTCGCTGAACATTAGCGGGGCGTCGACTCCGACGGTGTGAAGGCCGCGCCGTGGCCGGGGACGACAAGATCGGCGACCGCGCGGACACGAGCACGGCTGGCGTGTAGCTGCGCCGAATCCTCCGCGTAGGGATCCTCGAGCGGTCCCTTCGCGTCCCACCAGACGTGGGTGAAGGCGACGATCCCCTCCGGCGTGCCGGCCAGGGTGGTGATGTCCTCAGCCGTGTGCCCCGGAGTACGGATTAGTCGCACCGACGCGGAGATCTCCCTGCCCTCGGCGTCGCTGTCGGTCCATAGGTCATCGTCGTAAATCGCCCAGTGGTCGTGATAGCGCGCGTTGCGAAAGAGCGCGGCGTTGATCGTGTGGTCCGGATGGTGATGGCTGAAGACGACATCGGTGACCTCGTCCGGGTCGACGCCCAATGCCTTCAGCGGGTCCAGTATCAACGCCCGGTCGCGGACCATGCCGGGGTCGACGACCACAGTCGAGTCACCGTCCCTGATCAGCGCGACGGTGCTCGCGACGTGGCCCCCAACATAGCCCGTTGTCAAGACGTCGACAGTGGCGTTGCGCTCCCTTGGTCGATCGGTCATAGGTTCATGCTGCCCTACAGCTAGAGGGCCAACGTCCCCGGCTCAGGCGCTGGGAACCGCGACCGGCGTGCGCTCCTCGGTCATCGCACGGTCGGTGAACACCAGCGGTCGCTCAACCTCGCTGACGATGTGCTTGACGACCTGGACATTGCCGTTGACATCCCAAACCGCGATGCCGGGTGACAACGCCGGGATGATCTCGACCGCCCACCGCGGCAGGCCAAGGACGCGCCCGGTCGCCCGTGCCTCCTCCGCTTTCTGCATGTAGATCGTTCTGGTGGACGCCATTTTCAGGATCGCCGCCGCCTCCCGTGACCCGCCACCCTCGATGACATCGGAGAGGTGATGGACGACGGCGACGAAGGACAGGCCGAGCCGTCGCCCGAACTTCAGGAGGCGCTGGAACAGCTGTGCAACCGACGGGCTGTTGATGATGTGCCAGGCCTCTTCGACCAGAAAGATGCGCTTCATCCGGTCGGGCCGCAGCCAGGTGTGCTCCAGCCATACGCCGACCACCGCCATCAGGATCGGCATCGCCACGGAGTTCCGGTCGATGCGTGACAGGTCGAAGATGATCAGTGGTGCGTCCAGGTCGATTCCCCTGGTAGTCGGCCCATCGAACATCCCGACCAGGTCGCCGTCGACGAGGCGATCCAAGGCCAGCGCCACATCGAGTCCCCAGGACAGCACGTCATCGGTGGAGACGTTCATCGCGGTGGCCGCCTCCAGTGACGGGCTGCGCAAAGCGTCGACCACATCACGGATCAATGGCTGGCCGCCGATCTGCTCGGCGGATACAGCTGCGGCGTGGGCGGCCTTCAGCGCGTAGCCGGGCCGTTCGCTCAGCGAGCGCCCCATCGCGACTTCCACGATCGTGCGCAGCAGGGCGAGCTGGCCGGTAGCCGTGATGGCCGGATCAAGCGGGTTGAGCTTGATGCCTCCCTGTGACCGCCCAGGCTCCAGTCGGACCGGTGTCACCTCCAGCGCCTCGGCGATCAGCGCCCACTCGCCGACGCCGTCCTCGCCCTGCGCGTCGAGGACGACCACCTGCCGGTCGCGAAACCGTAGCTGCCGCAAGACATAGGTCTTTTCCAACGATGACTTGCCGTTTCCCGACTCGCCAAGGACCAGCCAGTGCGGAGCCGGCAACGCCTTGCCATACAGCTGGAACGGGTCGTACACGTATCCCTTGCCGCTGTAAACCTCGCGTCCGATGATCACACCGGAGTCCCCAAGCCCGGGTGCCGCGGACGGCAGGTAAACCGCCTGCGCTTGGGCGGTGGAGGTACGTACCGGCAGCCGGGTCGTCTCGATACGTCCGTAGAGGAGGTCGGTGAAGGCCGCCGTGAGGCGCTTCATTTACGGATCCCGGCGCCGAACGGAAGCGTGTTGGCGAAAGCACGGTGGTGCTCCCGGTCGCACCACTCGAGCTTCAGGTACGACTTACCGGCGGCCGCACGTATTGTCCGCTTGTCCCTGGCGAGCAGGTCCGGCTCGCGCGCGGAGACGGTGACGTAGCCCACGAGGTTCACTCCGGCGTGCCCGGCGGCCAGGTCCTCACCTCGCGAATCGACCCTGCTGGTATGTGCCCGATCACGGGGATCGGAGACCCGTCCCAGCTTGCCCGCTCGGGCGACCTCGGCCTCGTCGTTCGTCTTCTCTGACAGCATGCGGTCGATCGCGACATCAGTCGGCTCGAGATCCATCGTGACCGCCACGGTGCGGATCACGTCAGGCGTCTGGACGAGGAGTGGGGCGAGGAAGTTCACCCCGACCGGTGTCATCGGCCATTCCTTGATCCAAGCCGTGGCGTGGCACCATGGTTCGGCGCTGGCCGACTCTCTCGTCTTGGACCGCAGGAACTGCGGGCCACGCGCGTCAAGCTCGGCCGGCCACGCATTACGCCTGGTCATCGCTTCGGTGCGGTCAATCGGATGCTCGGGGTCGTACATCGAGTGGATGAGCGACGCCAGTCGCGCCACGCCAAGCGGCCTGGTCACCTTGATATCCGCGTCAAGGAGCCGGCCGACGATGTCGGACATCTCCCGCGCCATGACAACGGCGAGTGCTCGGTCGCCCCGGCCGACCGCCGTCGCCTCAGCGGCAAGCTCCCGGCTGTAGGGCATGCAGGCGGTGAAGAAGGCCCGGTGCATCTCGCTCGTGGTCGACACCAGTTGCTGGAGGCTCGAATACGAGTCGCGGATCCACGTTGTGGCGTCCTCAGCTCCGCGGCGCTCGACGTCTTTGGCATGGGCGTACGGATCGGTCGGCACGGTCCTTGCGATCATCTGCAGCCGCCGGACGAAGCCGTCGCCGTTTGCAACGTGGCGCAGCAGGTTACCGAAGCGCTCGACCAGTGCTTCCTGATCTTCCGAATCACGCAGGCCGACGCCCGGCCCCTCGACCTCGATCGTTGCGGTCACCGTCCGGCGATCCATGTGCAGGAGCACCGCCAGCTCCTCTGTACCGAACGGCGCCGTCAGCCACCGGATCCTCCCGACACCGGGCGGCGGCCCGACCTCGACTTCGGTGCCGTCCAGGTTGGTCCCCGCCTCCATGGCGCCGGATCGCCAACGGGCCCGGCCGGACCGCATCAGACGCCGGTAGGTGCGGTTGATCTCGAACCAGCGATAGACCGTGCGGCCGCGGAATGGGGCGTACACGATCGCGAAGGCAATCAGTGGGAACCCGACAAGACCCGCCGCCCGCAGCGGAAGGTAGGGGACGAGGAGCCCGGTGAGCAGCCCGAGTGAGCCGCCCACGAGGAGCACCAAGAGCTCGCCGTTCTCTCGGTTGCGGCCGACAATGGCGAGCGGCCTCGCCCGTCCGATGAGGTATGCGCGACGCCGTGGCACGTGTTCTGTGGTCATCGGTCACCTCGGAGGTCGTGTTTACTCGCCGCGTTCGCGGGCCGTGCTGCGGTCGTGACCTGGTCCGTGTCTGCTGCCGGTCGCTGGGCGGCGATGGTTGCGGAGGGTGTGGAGCCGGGGGTTCCCTGGACCGAAGCAGCGTGATGGGCCGCGTCGGCCGTCTGAGCGCCCGGGTGGTACGCGGCCTGCCCGTCGGGACCGCTCTGGCCGGATCCGTTGGAGCCAGACCGGTTGGCTGCCGCCCCGTTGATCGGTGTTCCGTTCATTGCATGAGCGGGTTGCTGCTTGGAGCCGCCGCCGCGACCGGCGCGGGCCATTCGCAAGGCTCCATGTGCAGCCATGCCGGCCGTGGCCGTCGCGACCCTCCCCGGTGTGGCAGCAGCCGTTTGCGCAGACGACCCACGGGACTCGCCCCGGTTGGCATGGGTGGCCATGCCGTTTTTTACATGGCCGGCAGGACTCGTGAAGGCTGCGGCACCGGTCGGGACACCGCCGCGCCGGTTGACCGACATCGCTGCGACGTCGTCACCGAAGTTGGGCACGAACCGGTAGATGACCACGCTCGCGAAGATGGACACGAAGAGGATCGCGAGCCCGGTCACCACCGCCGTCAGCGAATCGCCGTTTTCTGCCATGATCGCTGCGGCCAACCCAAGGACGATCACCAGCACCGGTTTCACCATGACGACGGCGAGCATGATGCCGGCCCAGCGTCGAACGTGTCGCCACAACGAGCGGTCAACCAACCCTGAATAGACGGCGCACCCGAGGATCGCGCCCACGTAGAGCATCGCTGCCCTGACGAGCAGCTCGATCCAGACGACCGCCGCTGCGAGGAGGGCGAGCAAAGACAGCACGATCAACATGATCGGGCCGCCGCCGATCGAGTCGGTGTTCTTCGTGAGGGCATTGGACAGGCCGGACAGGAACTTGGCGGTGCTGTCACCAGTACCGGCGGCGATGGCGTCGGTCGCGGTATCCGTGATCGATAGCAGCAGCGCGAGCGCGAGTGGGGTGAAGGCGCTGGCCATCACGGCGAGCCAGAGGAAGCCGACGGCTTCACCGAAGGCGTGGGTGACCATCTCACCGCGGATGGCCCTCTTGATAACCGCGATGAGCCAGAGGACGACAGTGAGGAAGGTCGAGGCGCCGAAGACGATCGCGTATTGCTTGATGAAGGTCGGATTGGTGAAGTCGACCGTCGTCGTGCTGACAATCGCTGCCGAGAGTTTGTCGATGATCCACGCTGCCGCCTCGGCACAGCCCTTCGCGATGGTCCCCAGCGGGTCCGTCGCGAGGTTGACAGCTGTCGATGCGCCGCCAGCGAAGTCCTTGGCGCTCTGACACGCCGTCCGCGCCGGCCCGAAGAGCAACGAGCACGGATCAGCGGGCATAGCGCAGCTCCGCGAAATTCTTCACACCTGCCACCAGGTCGGCTGCACTCGACGCCGTCTGCAGGCCGCTGGCCGGGACCGGCCCGTCCCGCTGGGTGAAGGACACCCACTTCCAGTCCTTGTCACTCCAATGGAGCCGAACGGTTGCCGTCGCCCATGCCTCGGTCACCGGTGTCGGCGACCCTTCTCCGGCAAGCCCCACGATGCCGGTCGTCCAGACCTCGACCGTCGCGTTGCCGCCGCCGAAGGCGACAAGTTTGACCCCGATCGGCGCTGTCCGAGAGACGAAGGTCAACCCGTGCGGTGCCTGACCTGACTCGTCCAGCTGGTAGCCCTTGCCCACGGCCGTGAAGGCCTGGTCGAGCTGCCTGAGGAGGTCCTGGCGCCGTCCACGTTCCACGATGGTGGTGACGATCGCATGTCGGCGCCCGGGGACGAACATGTCGGCCGAGCCATAAGCGACCGCGTAGTTCGCCGCGGCTGATTGTGCCCCTTCCTCGGTCTTTGCGTAGCCGACCGGAACACCGGCCCTTAACGCGGTTGCGCCGCCGGGCAATGAGGCAGTCGCTGTTGCCGGCGTCGCCCGTCCAGCGGGCTCTCCCGGATCGCTTGCCGCGCTGGACCCGGTGCTTGGTACAACGCTTGGTACCTCCTGCGCGACCGTCCCTTCTTGGGAGGTGTGGGGAGGCGCACCGCCCCTCCCGGGGCCGACCAAGCCGACATAGGCGCCACCGAGAATGAGCAGGACGAACAGGGCTAGTGCGGTGCCGTGGCGTCGCCAGCCGGGTCGACGCTTGGGTGTCGCTTGTGAGCTGCGAAGCAGCCGGGTATGCGGGGACTCGTCGGTGAGGGCCATGGGGGGCCGGCCAAGTATCGTGGCTCAGATCGACATGCCATAGACGATCGTGAAGATCGTGCCGAGGGATCCGACGATGAAGACGCCGGTCAGCCCTGCGATGATCAGGCCCTTTCCCTGCTCGGCTGCGAACGAGTCGTGTAAGGCGGTTGAGCCGATCCGCTGCTTTGCCGCGCCCCACGCCGCGATGCCGAGGCAGATGAGAACCGCAGCGGCCATGATGATCTCGACGGCAATCTTCCCTTCCCGACCGAGCTCCCCAAAGGGTCCCCAGTCAGGAGCGATGCCTCCGATGATGTTGTTGATGTCGCCGCCTGCGGCGAGGAACCGGGCCATCGCGCGCTCCTGTCATGCACACATGTGGCCGCCACCCGGGGTTAGGCGGCGGCAAGTGACGTGGGTCATACCACGCTGGCATGATCGCTACGCGTTCCCAGGCGGGACAAATGAATGGATTTTCGACGGCCGTCAGAGGCCTTGATCACCGCTCCTGAGATCTCCCGATGAGCGTTCAGTCGGCCGCCGAGTCGGCCACGAAGATGCAGAACGGATGGCCTGCGGGGTCGGCATAGACTCGCAGGGGCTCTGGGGGATGGTCGGAGCGGTCGTCGAGCAGCCGAGCGCTCAGGGTGAGGGCCCGCTGATGCTGGAGGTCGCCGCCATTACCTAACCGAAGATGCCAGGTTCCAAGCAAGATCAAGATCTCCGAAGCGGATTGTCCTGTCGATGCCCGCGGCCGGTCTTGAGCAATGGTACGAACACGCGTACAAAGGACGGACTGGCATCAAGGGCACAGCAATGCCGGGCCCGGCGAGACACCGAGGGGGCCCATGCGACCGTCGTTGTGGCTCGGTCTCGCGCTGGCTGCTGCCCCCGTCGTGCTCATCAGCGGCTTAGTTGTCGCCGTCGCGGCGATGGGCAGCCAACCGGCAACGGACTCGGTGCAGCCGGGAACAGTGCCGGCTGCCTATGTCGGGCTCATCGAGACCTATGGCAGAAGCTGTGCGCCGCTGACCCCGGCGCGGCTTGCAGCCCAGCTCTACCAGGAGAGCCAGTTCACACCGACGGCGGTGAGTCCGGTTGGAGCTCGCGGAATCGCGCAGTTCATGCCCGCGACGTGGCGGGCTCATGGCCTCGACGCGAACGGTGACGGTGTCGCCGATCCGAATGACCCTGAGGACGCGATCCCGGCGGCAGCGGCGTACGACTGCAAGTTGGCCAAGGCGGTGGCCCGAGTACCCGGCGATATCGCGTCGAACATGCTCGCCGCCTACAACGCGGGGCCGGATGCCGTCATCCAGCACGGCGGCATCCCGCCCATCGCCGAGACGCGGGGATATGTCGCCCGGATCCGGCAGTACGAGGCGGCCTTCGCCAGGACGGTCACAGTGCCGCGGACGAGCGCGACGGCCCAGGTGGCAGTGAGATTCGCGTTTGGCGTGCTCGGCACGCCCTACCGCTGGGGCGGGGAGGGCACTCCAGAGGACGGCGGCCGTTTCGATTGCTCGGGTCTCATGCAAGCCGCCTACCGGATCGCGGGCGTCACGCTGCCGCGGACGTCACGGGAACAGTGGTACGCCGGGGAGCACGTGAGCCGGCCGCTGCTGCAGCCAGGTGATCTCGTCTTCTTCGCTTTTGACACCAGTAACCCGCACACGATCCACCACGTGGGCCTCTACGTGGGACACGGCTACATGATCAATGCACCGCACACCGGCGCCATGATCAGGTTCGATCCCATCGACGAACCGGACTACATCGGCGCGGTCCGTTTGGCCTGACAACCTGGGTCGGCCCGAGTCAGGCCGACAGCGGCTCCGCCGATTCCGTCCGACCGGTCAGGCCGAGGACGGCGTCGATCTCGGCCGTCGAGAGCGGACCGTCGCTTCGCGATGCGGCGATCATCAACTCGCCGTAAAGCTCGATCTCGTCGAGTGCCACGTAATCGTGAACGCGTGCGTCTGGCTTCACCGTCACCGGTCCACCTCCTCCGCTCCTCGCCGGGACCGGATGCGTCCCCTCAGCGTAGGTCGACGCGATGCCACCCGCATCACCCAGTTGGACCATTTCAGTTTCCGAGATCCGCTCGGATCGGACATTTCGCAGGTCGGAGGCGTGCGACCGGCCCCCATAGCCCCGCCGGCAGGCGAACGGGATCGAGATCATCGCCGTGAAGGAGCCCGGGGCTAGCCTCTCTCGCTGCCTTCGTGGAGGTACATGACGTCGGTATCCCAGTGTGTGAAGGCCAGCCGCTCGTACACCTTGATGGCCGCGGTGTTGGACTCGTCCACATAGAGCATGGCCTGGGGGAGCCCGCGCCCCCGCAGATAGCTGAGTCCGATGGCGGTCAGCGCACTCCCCAACCCGTTGCCCTGCTCAGCAGGATCAACGCCGACCACGTAGACCTCTCCGATGGGTTCGTGGCCGTGACCGTCGCCGGCGCCGTTGCCGTGGACCTTCGTCCAGTGGAAGCCGACCAGGTGGCTGTCTCGGTCGGCGAGGAAGAAGCCGGCCGGATCGAACCACGGCTCGCGCATCCGCTTGCGCAGATCTTCGACTGTCCACGAGCCCTGCTCGGGATGCGCGGCGAACGCGCGGGCGTTCAGCGCTATCCAGGCCTCGTCATCGCGGCCAGGCTCGAAGGTTCGTACAGTCACGCCGGGCGGCAAGACAGGCTCCTGAAGGGCCGAGTAGAGGGAGCGGCGCATCTGCCACAGGCAGCGCGCGCGTACGAATCCCAATGCGCTGGCAAGTGCGGCGGCGGCCGGATGCTCTCCGTGTGCCCAGAGCCTGAGGATCCCGGGTGAGGTTTCGAGGAGCATCCGGTGCAGCATCGCGCGGCCGACGCCGCGCTTCCTGAACAGCGGATCGACGACGAGCTCGGCACTCGCGCCCTCGACCTTGTCGGTCACATCGAGGTGGCCGTATCCGACGATCCGGTCATCGATGAGCGCCAGGACCGTTTTGACCGGCTCGTCGCCGCCGTAGCGCAGGTGGAGGGTGACGTGCTCGGACAGTGGCCGAACCTGATCGACCTCTGTTGCCCTGGCGACAAGGTCTTGTACCTCGCGCGCCTGACCCGGGTCGAGCCGACCGGTCGTGACGACCTTGACCCCTGGGTCTAGCGGCCCCATGCAGGAGAGCCTACGTGTGAGTCAAACCCGCTGCGGATGACTGGCGGATGCCGAATCCTTCGGCGGCACGACGAAGCGGTAGCCGACGTTGCGTACTGTCCCGATGAGTTGCTCGTGCTCGGTGCCGAGCTTCGCGCGCAAGCGCCGGACATGGACGTCAACCGTTCGGGTGCCCCCGAAGTAGTCGTACCCCCAGACTTCCTGGAGGAGCTGGGCCCTGGTGAACACACGTCCAGGATGCTGGGCGAGGAATTTCAGCAACTCGAACTCCTTGAAGGTCAGGTCGAGCAGTCGCCCACGGATCTTGGCTGTGTACGTCGCCTCGTCGATCACCAGTTCGCCGGTGGTGATCTCGTTGGGCCCATCTTCTCCCGCCGCCTGGAGACGTCCGACTGACAGCCGGAGCCGTGCCTCCACCTCTGCCGGCCCAGCCGTCTCCAGCAGAACGTCGTCAATGCCCCAGTCGGCGTTCACCGCAGCGAGCCCGCCCTCAGTGGTGATCAATATGAGCGGGCAGTCGACGCCGGTCGTGCGGATCAGGCGGCAGAGGCTGCGAACGTGGGGCAGATCCCGTCGGCCGTCCACCAGGATGACATCCGCGGGCGGCGCATCGACCAGTGCGCTCGCCTCGGCGGGTACCACCCTGACCTGATGCAGCAACAGCCCAAGAGCAGGCAAGACCTCGGCCGACGGGGTGAGCGCATTGGTCAGCAGGAGCAGCGAACTCATCTGCCCTCCTTGAGGCCCAACGCCAACGTCACGGCCCGCTCCGCCGCGAGACACGACGGGCGGCGCCGGCCGCCTTCGCCCGGATCCCCTAGTGTCCGATAAACGGGACACTAGTTGGCCACAGGATATCGATGGGAACGAGCCGGCCGCCGGTCGATCCAGCGAGAGCACGAGTATTGATGTGGGCGAGGAGCTCGAAGGAGGTGCCCAGCCGACGATGGCGAAAGGCATGATCCGCTACTGGGCGGCGGCGAAGGCGGCCGCGGGCGCCGCGGCGGAGCCGTACGACGCTCTGACCTTGGCGGACGCCATCGGCGCGGCGAAGGCTCGCCACCCGGAGCAGGACTTCGCGCGGGTGCTGAGCCGGTCCTCATTCCTCGTCAACAGCGAGCCTGTTGGTACGCGCCCGCATGAGGAGGTCGAGCTACCGGAAGGCGCCACCGTCGAGGTGCTGCCTCCGTTCGCCGGCGGCTGATCCTGGTGCCAGAGACCAGATCTGGCACGATGCCTCGATGCTCGCTGCGCTGCTCACCGCCCTGGCCGCCGGCCTGCTGGCGCTGGGCGCAGCGGCCGGGCGACTGCCGTTTGCGGCGGCACTCATGGTCGTTCAAGCGGTCCTGGCAGTCGGCTGGTATCGGCTCGCGCCAGTGCCATCTCGCCGGGGATCGCTAGGCCTCACTCTTGCTTCGGCGGCGGCGGCGGATGCGGCCCTTCTGGCGCAGGGTCGGGCGATCACGGTCGGCCCGTTGGCCGTCGTGCTCGGGTTCACCTTGATCGCCATCATGATTCACGAAGTCCTGCGGCGCGACGGCCGCGCCTACGTGATCGCGTCGATTGCCGCGACGACGATGGGTTGCACGCTGGTTGTCCTCGCCGCAGCGCTCCTCGCCGAGCGGGCGGCGCCAGGGGGACGCGCGGTGCTCATCACCGGGATGGCCGCTGTCGCGGCTGCGACGGTCGTCAGCAGTATCCCCATGCCGCCCCCTATTAGCGTCGTCGCCGGTTCGCTTGCGGGCCTCGCGGCGGGTGGCGAGGTCGGCCGCACGTTCGACGACCTGGGGTCGGGGCGGGGACTTGTCCTGGGAATCGTGGCCGGGCTGTTCGCGGCGACTGCCGGATATGTCGTGGCGGCGGCACGATCCTCGCGGCGGGCGGTACTGTCCGCTGCTGTCATGCTTCCGCTCGCGTTCGCCGCACCGGCGGTCTATGTCGTCGGCCGAATCCTCGTCGGATAGGTACGGGGCGGTGTCATGCGCAAAGTGCTGATCGCAGTCGTCGTCCTCGTCATCCTGCTGATCGCGGTCGACCGCATTGCAAAGGTGGTCGTGCAGCATCAGGCCGCAGGCCGCATCCAGGACGAGTACGAGCTTTCCCAGCGCCCCGACGTCAACGTGCATGGTTTTCCTTTTCTGACCCAAGTGCTGCGCCGAGAGCTCACGAAGGTGGATGTCGATGCAGCGGGTGTGGCTATCGAGGATGTCCAGGACCTCGACATTGACCTCACCATGCGGAACGTCCGGCTGCTCGAGGGATATCGCGGACGCGCCGACGAGCTCGAGGGCACGGTGCTGGTGCCATACGAACAGCTAGCGCGGCTCGCCCGTGAGACCGGCGCTGCCGGCATCAACCTCGGCTACGGCGGCGCGCCGGACACCATCGCGGTACGTGCCTCCATTGCCGGGCCGACCGGTGACGTGGACGTTGTCGCATTCGGTACCTTGCGGCTGTCCGGATCAAGGCTCACGATGCACGCGACGAGGTTCGAGGTCGACGGCAACTCCGCAGATCCCATCGTGGCTCAACTCGCGCGTGATCAGCTCGAGCTCGATGTCCGGATCCCACGCATCCCGGGCGCGATCTCGCTCGAGTCTCTGCACGCCACCGAGGCCGGGCTCCAGGTCGGCATCTCGGGCAGAAATGTATCGGTCGGGTAACGGCCACTCCAGGCCATAGCAAACGCGGAAGCCCATGGCGAGGATCAGCCATATGTCCTGGCCGCCACGGCGTCCACACCGGCGCGACGATGATCGCAATGAACCGTCGCCCGCCCGCGAGCGTGTGGAGGATGTGAGTGTGGCGGGCGACGAGCTGCTGCGCACGCTGTACGCCGAGCACGCCGGCCCGCTGCTCGGTTATGTCATCAAGCTGACCGACGGAGATCGGCAGCGCGCGGAGGACGTGGTGCAGGAGACGCTGCTGCGGGCGTGGCGGCATCCAGAGTCACTGGATCCGTCCCGTGGCTCGCTGCGTCCGTGGCTGTGGACGGTCGCGCGCAACATCGTGGTCGACGCCGCCCGGGCGCGCCGTGCGCGTCCGCAAGAGGTTGCCGAGGACGCTCTTGCGGTCATCCCTGTCGAGGACCAGATCGACCAGGCCCTGCTTGCCTGGGAAGTGGCCGAGGCGCTCGGCACCCTCAGTGACGATCACCGTGCCGTACTGGTCGAGACCTACTACCGCGGCCGGACGGTAGCCGAGGCGGCAGAGGTCCTCGGCGTCCCAGCCGGGACGGTGAAGTCCCGCGCGTTCTATGCCCTGCGGGCGCTGCGCCTCGCTCTGGAGGAGCGGGGGATCACGCCATGAACTGCGCGCAGGTCCGCGAGTCCCTCGGTGCCTATGTTCTAGGCGCGCTCGAGTCCGCGGAGGCCGAGGAGGTGCGCACCCACCTCGCCTCTTGTCCCGCCTGTGCAGAGGAGTATGCGCAGTTGAGGGCGTTGCCCCCGCTCCTCGATCTGGTTCCCGTCGATCAGGTCACTTCGCCGTTGACGCATGGCCTGTACGACGATGATCGGATCTGGCAGGGGTTGGTGCAGCGGGCGGAACAGGTGCGGTCAGAGAGACGCCGCCGGTCGGTCTTCGCCACTGTCGGCGCGGTGGCCGCGGCCGGGCTGCTCGCCTTCCTCGGCGGTGTTGCGCTGCGCGCTGGCCCTGACACGCCACAGGCGAGTCCGACTCCGACGCCGACGGTGGCGACGACCCCGTCGGCCAAGACAGTGAGCGCGAGCGATCCGCGCACCGGCATTCACGCCTCGGTGTCGTCCATTGCCGTCGGCTGGGGGACCAAGCTCACGGTGGTGCTCGGAGGGGTTGCACCGGGCGAAAGGTGCTCCCTTGTCGCAGTCGGGGCCGCTGGTCACCGCGAGACCGCCTCCTCGTGGCAGGTCCCCGCGACCGGCTATCCCGGCAAGACAGGAACGATCTCGATCCCTGGTGCGGTCGCCATGCAACCGGAGAAGATTCGCCACTACGAGATCGTCACCACCGCGGGCGAGAAACTGCTGGAGATCCCGGCCCGGGTGTGATCGACCAGTCCAGCCACCGGGCATTGCGCCGCAGACCGTCCACGGCGTGAGACGACATGACAGCCGGCGGGCTGGCCTTTACTCTGGGCAGGGTGAACACGCAGGTGATGCTCACGAAGCGGCGCGCGGTCGACCTGTGCCGTGTGGCCACCTGCCTGTGTCTGATGCCCTGATCGGGCTGCGTCCACTTTCTCTGTCCTGCCGTTGACTTGCGGCCGCCGTCGCAGCCCTTGACGTGCCCTTTCGTGCACTGATCGTCAGGAGCTCGCGATGTCCACGGCTTCCACCACGGCGCCTGCGTCAGGTCCGCGACCGAGCCTGCGCCCCTTCCCCGCCCTCACCTACTACCGGCCTCTCGCCCGCACACCAGTCCCTCTCAAGGAGGCATCAGCATGAGCCGTGATACTGCATTGGTCGACGCCGATTGGGTCGAAGCCCACCTGGATGACCCGCAGGTCGTCCTCGTCGAGGTCGACGAGGACACCACCGCCTACGACAAGAACCACATCAAGGGTGCCGTCAAGCTCGATTGGAAGAAGGATCTCCAGGACCCGGTGCGACGTGACTTCGTCGATGGGCCGCAGTTCGAGGCGCTGCTCTCCGCTCGCGGGATCGGCAACGACAACACTGTTGTGCTTTACGGCGGCAACAACAACTGGTTCGCCGCCTACGCGTACTGGTACTTCAAGCTCTACGGCCACGGGAAGGTCAAGCTGCTCGACGGGGGCCGCAAGAAGTGGGAGCTTGACTCGCGCGAGCTTGTCCCCGACATACCGACCAGGCAGGCAACCACGTACGTCGCCAAGGTGCCGGACCTGTCGATTCGAGCATTCCGCGATGAGGTGGTGGCCGCCATCGGCAGTAAGAACCTCGTCGACGTCCGGTCGCCCGACGAATACGCAGGCCGCCTGCTCGCACCCGCACACCTGCCGCAGGAGCAATCGCAACGGCCGGGTCACATCCCGACCGCGCTGAGCGTTCCGTGGTCGAAGGCCGCCGATGACGACGGCACTTTCAAGTCCGACGATGAGCTGCGGCAGCTCTATGGCAAGGCTGGGCTCGATCCCGCAAAGGAGACCATCGCCTACTGCCGGATCGGCGAGCGCTCCGCGCACACGTGGTTCGTCCTTCGCGAACTGCTCGGCCAGCAGAGCGTGAAGAACTACGACGGGTCATGGACGGAGTACGGCTCCCTGGTCGGGGTGCCGATAGCTCTCGGAGACGAGCCGGGAGCGCCGCCTGCCTGACCGTTTGACAGCGGGTGGGGTCGTCCCGCGGCGCGGCAGAGCCTTGGACGACCCCACCGGCACGGGCCTCGTGCGCCGATCGGCGTACGTCACGACTGATAGAGGAGCTTGTTGAATGAACGGCTGCGGCTCGCAGGCTGGCGGGGTGCCGCTGGACGGCGTCGATGTGGCGAAGGAAGCCGTGATCCAGGGGGTGGTGTCCCGCGACGGCGCGCCGGTCGCCGGTGCCTACGTGCGCTTGCTGGACTCCGGCGGTGAATTCACCGCGGAGGTGCCCACCACCGACGACGGCGGCTTCCGATTCTTCGCCCGGCCCGGTCGATGGACTGTACGTGCGCTTGCCCCGGGCTCTTCGATCGACCGGGCCGTGGTGGCCAACCTTGGACAGATCACCGAATTGGCGCTCGCGATCTAGTGTCGCGACACCGGCGACCTGCTTCGCAGCCTGCACGGCTAATAGACGAGAGCCTGCGCCTGATCGGCGAGCGCCTCCTGGACGAAGACTTGGGCGCCGGCGATTCTGATTCCCGGAATCACGTCGTCCAGAGTGATCCCGCGGCGAGCGGCACACTGCGTGCACAAGGTCACGGCACCGCCGGACATGACAGTGGCGAGGAGGTCGGACAATGGTGCTGCCTCGGGAAGCTCGAACTCCTCGGCGCGGCCGGGCAGCGCGTACCACGCCGACTCTCCGGTGAGCCAGAGGGAGACCTCCGCGCCGCTCGCAACGCCCACGGCGGCGACCGTGAACGCCTGCGAACACCTCTCCGGCGCGTCCGCGCCCGCCGTTGCCTTCACCACAAGAGTCCGCATGTCGACCACCGTACGCACCCCTTGCATGCCGCCTCGACCCTGGCGGACCGTGCTGTTCAGGGCGATGACGCGCGAGCGGGGTGCCGGTGGTGGATAAGGTACGGACGTTGTGATCGAGATTCCGGCTGACCTGCATCCCGACTGTGTGCCGCTGGCTTGGATGCTCGGGACATGGGAGGGGGCCGGCGTCGGCGGCTACCCGACGATCGAGGAGTTCCAGCTCGGCCAGGAGATCGACTTCAGCCACAATGGCAAGCCGTTCCTCGCCTACACGTCAAAGACCTGGCGGCTAGACGCAGAAGGAAGGCCGAGCGAGCCGCTCGCCACCGAGGCCGGGTTCTGGCGGCCTCGGCCGAACAACGAGCTCGAGGTCGTGCTCGCCCACCCGACGGGCATCGCCGAGATTTGGCTGGGCGAGATCGCCGGAGCGAAGGTCGAAATACGCACCGATGTCGTAGCCCGCACCACGTCCGCGAAGGAATACACCGCAGGCCACCGGCTCTACGGACACGTCGACGGGGATCTGCTATGGGCTTTCGACATGGCGGCGATGGGCCAACCGCTGCAATCCCACATCTCAGCTCGGCTCAAGCGGGTCACCTGAGCAACGACGCCACTAGTGTCCCTCGCCACAAATTCGCTTCCTATCTCCGCATCCAGGCGGCGCCTCGCGGCGTTCTCGTCGTCGCCGTTAGCTCCGCTAGCGGCCTCCTCCTCGGCCTTGCGATGCATCCACCTGGCCACGAATCTAGGCACCGAATTTCTGCCTCGGCACACTAAGGTGTGGTATCGCCGAGCTGCTCCCCGACCTTGACGGACCTCTCGAGGAACGCGGACAGGTCGTCGCTCCTGACCGCTCTCCACAGAGCAGCCGCCCGGTCCTTGTCGACGTACACCACGCTCGCCTTGCCTTCGAACCCTGTTCCGGTGGTCGGGACGGTGAGGAAGGTGACATCGTCGGTGCGCAGGTCACGCAGGCTGAGGGCCAGGCCGCGTAGATCGCCGTTACTCAGGGTGTCATCCACGCTCACAGTTTTGGTCACAGCATCCAGCAGCCGGCCCAGGCGCAGCGGGTTGGTGAACGTGTTCTGGCTCAGTGCCTTGCCCATGAGGACGCGCAGGAAATATTGCTGCCGCTTGACCCGGTCGAAGTCGCCACCTGGCAGGCCGTGGCGCTGCCGGACATAGAGGAGGGCTTCGTCGCCGTCGAGACGATGGCTGCCCGCCGTCCAGGTCTGGTGCCGTGCCGAGTCGTAGACGGTCTTGGGCACGGTGACGGTGACCCCACCCACGGCATCGGTGAGGGTCTTGAACCCACTCCAGTCGATCACTGCGAGGTGGTCGACGCGGATGCCGGTCAGCCGTTCGATTGTCCGGACATATAGCGCGGGGCCGCCGAACGAGTATGCGGCATTGATCTTGTTGTATCCGTGTCCCGGTATCGGGACCCACGAATCCCGAGGAATCGAGACGACGTACGCCTTCTTGCGGTCGTCGGTTAGGTGCACCAGCATGATCGTGTCCGTGCGCTGCGCGCCGGGGACGAACTGGTTCGCCTCAGCCTCTTGCCCGGTGGTCGGCACGTCGGAGCGGCGATCGGTACCGGCCAGCAGGAAGGTCACCCCGCCGTGCCCCGGCTGTCCAGTGGCCGGCTTGTCCGGTCGCTGTTGTTCTGGGATGGACGAGAAGACGTCGGGAATGCGGTGGATCTTCCCCGCGAAGCTGTTGAGCCACCAGAAGGCGCCACCGGCGATGACAAGCAGCAATGCCAGGATGACCACGGATCCGATGAGCAGACCCCGGCGCAGCCGATGCTGTCGTTCGGGCGGCGCCTCGTCCGGCTCGGCCCCCGGCTCTTTGTCATCACCTCCGCTTGTGCCGGGTTCGTCAGCGTCCGGCCAGATGGTGAGACCGCGGGCTGCGTCAGCCCGATCGTCGCGCTGTGGAGACGATGCACCGGACCCTCCGCCCGGCGGAGGTCGATCATCAGCGGCGGGTCCAGAAGCCCGGGTCAGGTCGGACATCGCCGTAATGGTAGGCGCTCTCACGGGTGGCCAAACGCAGCCGCGCCCGATTGAGATCAAGCTGGCGCCGTAGCGAGGTCAGCCATGCTGAGAGGGCGGCGTCAAGCGATCAGATCATAGACTTCCGCTGTGGGCGACTGGCAGCGCGTGCTCAGGTCGCGGGGCCACCGGCTGACGCCCCAACGGCAGCTGGTGCTCGAGGCCGTGCAGACACTCGGGCATGCGACGCCCGAGGAGATCTTGGCGAAGGTCCGGCAGACATCCGCCGCGGTCAACATCTCGACCGTCTATCGAACGCTCGAGCTGCTTGAAGAACTTGGCCTGATCAGTCACGCGCATCTTGGTCATGGCCCGCCGACCTACCATCACACTGATCAGGAAGCCCACCTGCATCTCGTCTGCCGCGATTGCCGCAGTGTGATCGAGACCGACGTGGCCGTGGCGGCGGGCCTGGTGGCGAAGCTTGACCACGACTACGGCTTCGACACCGATGTCCGGCACTTCGCGATCTTCGGTCTGTGTTCTGACTGCAGAAAGAAGCGGCCGGCCGACCGCACCGCCTGACCGCCCTCCTCGCCCCCGCTTGGTCCGCATGAAGGGCACCTTCACCCCATAGGTTCGGCAGAAGGTGCCCTTCATGTCGCTCGGTTTGGAGTTAGGGCGCCCTTCAAGGCACGGCGACGGGTGCAGCCACCGTGGATGCACACGTGCGGCCTCATGCGGCAGCGATGCTCGGCGGGCCAGAGAGCGTCCGACACAGTCAGGGGGCAAGTTGTGATGTCTGTACGTAGGGTGGGTGTGTGCGTAGCCCCCTGCTCTCCCTGCACGGTGCGGTCGAGGCCGAGCCGCCTGACACCGGCGTCGCGGCTCACTATGGCGATCCGGTTCGCGAGCAGCGCCGCCTCGTAGCGGGCGAGTCGTTCGTCGATCTGTCTCATCGAGGAGTAGTGCGGATAGCAGGGGTGGACCGACTCCCCTGGCTGCACTCATTGATCACGCAGCACGTCGCCGGCATGGAGCCGGGGGAGTCCGCCGAGGGTTTGCTGCTCTCGCCCCACGGTCACGTCGAGCATCACTTCGGGATCGTCGACGATGGTGAGGCGACCTGGCTCCATGTCGAACCGGGTGCTGCTGGCGATCTTGCGACATTCCTCGACTCGATGCGTTTCCTGATGCGAGTCGAGGTGGCCGACGTTACGTCCGAGTGGGCGGTCGTGTGGGAGCCGAAGTCGGGACCGCACTCGCGCTTCCTCAGCAGAGTCCGGCGCGACGGCCTCGGCGGACGAGATCTGTTCGTGCCACGGGGTGAGCTCGTGGACTACGCCGAGACTGCGGCAGGAGGCCCGGCTGGGCTATGGCCCTATGAAGCTTTGCGAATCGCGGCTTACCAGCCGAGGCTCGGCTTCGAGACAGATCACAGAACAATCCCGCACGAGGTGGGCTGGATCGGGACGGCGGTTCACCTGGACAAGGGCTGTTATCGCGGCCAGGAGACCGTCGCCCGTGTTCACAACCTGGGCCGACCGCCCCGACGGCTCGTCTTCCTGCACCTCGACGGCTCCGTAGAGACCCTTCCGATGCCTGGGGCGCTGGTCGAACATGAGGGTCGGGAGGTTGGTCGCGTAACTTCCGCGGCCCGCCATTTCGAGCTGGGGCCGATCGCTCTTGCCCTGGTCAAGCGGAATGTGCCGGTCGACGCGCCTTTGGTTGCCGGAGGAGTCGCCGCGAACCAGGAGGCTGTCGTCCCCCCGGATGTGGGCCTGCACGTCAAGGCCAACCTCAGCTAGCTGTCTCCCGAGAATCCGCCCGCGCCGCGGGTGTGGCCACGGTGGATGCCGGGCCAGGACATTGGCGGTCGGGGAGCTCAGACCTCGAGGATGATCGTGACGGGGCCGTCGTTGATCAGCGCTACCTGCATCATTGCCCCGAACGTCCCGGTCTCGACTCGAGCGCCACGAGTGCGCAGCGCTGCCACCACGGCATCGACGAGCGGTTCCGCGACCGACCCGGGCGCAGCGGCCGACCAGGAGGGGCGCCGCCCCTTTCTGGTGTCTGCATAGAGCGTGAACTGACTAACGATCAACACCGGGGCGCCGAGGTCGGCACTCGACTGCTCGCCCTCCAGGATCCGCAGTCCCCACAGCTTGTCTGCGAGGCGCTCCACCTGATCGCGTCCGTCGGAATGGGTCACCCCGACGAACACCACCAGCCCTGGCTCATCCAGCTTGCCGATGACCCGCCCGTCGACCGTTACCGATGCCTGCGTCACCCGCTGAACGACCGCCCGCATGGGGGTTCATTCTCCACTCGCCAACGATCCGTGCCACGATGCGGGGCATGCGCACGCTCATCACAGTCGCTCCGACGGGCGCCGAGTCCGCCAAGGCCGACGTCCCGAACCTTCCGGTGACGCTGGACGAGCTCGTCGATACGGCGCAGGCGTGCGAGAAATCGGGCGCGGCCATGATCCACGTCCACATCAGGGACGCTGCGGCGCAGCCAACGCTCGATCTCGGCCGCCTACGGGAAACGATTACCGCGTTGCGACAGGACACCGATCTCGTGGTGCAGCTCTCGACCGGTGGTGCAGTGACAGATCCGCTCGAGAACCGGATCAAGGTCCTTGACGTTGAGCCGGATTCCTGCTCCCTCACGTGCGGGACCGTGAACTTCGGCGACGACGTGTTCATGAACCCGTGGCCATTCATGGTGGACCTCTACCAGCGGACTCAGGAGCGCGAGGTCGTGCCCGAGTTCGAACTCTTCGATCTCGGCCACGTCGCAGCATTGAACCGGCTGCTGGACAAGTACGGGCTTCCGTACGGCGGCAAGATCTACTGTGATCTGGTGATGGGTGTGCACGGCGGGATGCCGGGAACGGCGGACGCCCTGGTCACCGCGGTCAACGCATTGCCGCAGGGTGCGAGCTGGTCGGCCACGGGGGTCGGCAGGACAAGCCTTCCCGTGGCATTCGCTGCCCTGGCGAAGGGCGGTCACCTCCGGGTTGGCATGGAGGACACGCTCACCTTCGCCAAGGGCCGACCGGTACGGGACAACGCCGAGCTTGTCGAGCGCGCCGCTCAGCTAGCGACCATCGCGCAGCGGCCGCCGATGACAGGCGATGAGGCCAGGACGATGCTCAACGTGAAACCGCGCTGATGCGAGAGCTGGTGACACGACGTGAGTGAGCCGATAGCTGGAGGACGCCGGAGACTCGATCGGGTGCTGGCGCCCGGTTACCTCGACGGTCTTGAAGCCCTCCCGCTAGAGGAGGTCCGTGCGCTCCGCCAGGACGCCGAGCAGGAGGAGACCGATCTCTCCTACCTGCGCCGCCTCCTCCAGGGCCGCATCGACATCCTTCGCGCAGAGCTGGACCGCCGCTCAGGCAGCGGCGCCGAGTGCAGCGTCGTGGATCAGCTCGCCGAGATACTCGCCGATCAGCCGTCTGGGCGGCCGGCACTCGGCCGGCATCTGTCCAAAAAGCCGTCGAGGCCGGGGGAGTACAGGCGCAGGATGGAGCGGATGATCGCTGACGTCGATCTCTCCGACGTCACAGCGCGCAGCGAGGCCGAGATCCGCATGGCCATGGAGTCACTGACCGGCTGCGAGCACTCGGTCTCTCATAGCAGACGCGCGGTTCAACGGATTGCAGATGCGTGCCGGGAAGAGGTCGCACGTCGCTACCGGACGGGCGAAGCGCAGGTCGCAGACCTCCTAGCGGGGCAGGCGGAGAAGCGGTAGGTAGCACCGGGAGGCATCAGAGCAAGACCGTTAATGTGCCGGTTATGGATACCTCGCCCGTCATCGCTGAGGTCGTCAGATCCGACTTTGTCGAAAGCCGGCACCGCGGCCGTGCTGTCGTCATCGGCTCCGATGGCCAGGTGAAGGTGTCCGTCGGAGATGCCACCTCACCCATGTCGCCACGGTCGTCCAACAAACCCATGCAAGCGGTCGGCATTCTGCGGTGTGGGGTCGACCTTGTCGGCGAGCTCCTGGCGCTGGCATCGGCCAGCCACGCCGGGGACGCGCTGCACCGCCACGGCGTACAGAAGATTCTTGCCGGTGCCGGGCTGGACGAGTCGGCCCTGCGCAACCCTGCAACGCTCCCGCTGGACGACCGGGTTGCTCACGATTACCTTCGCGCAGGCGGCGAGCCCTCGGTCGTCGTGCAGAACTGCTCAGGGCAACACGCCGCGATGCTGGCGGCGTGTACGACGAACGGCTGGCCCACGGACTCGTACCTTGAGCCCGCCCATCCGCTCCAGGTCGTCGTCGCCGGTGCCGTTGCGGATCTTTCTGGCGAGCCGATCGCCGCGACTCTCATCGACGGTTGTGGGTTGCCGCTGTTCACTTTTGGCCTGACCGGTTTGGCGCGAGCCTTTCGCGCATTGGTCCTCGCCGAATCCGGCTCGCCGCCGCGACGGGTCGCTGATGCGATGCGGGCACATCCCGAGTTCGTCGCCGGCGAAGGAATGCTCGTCACCGAGCTGATGCGGGCGGTGCCGGGACTGCTCGCCAAGAGCGGAGCCGAGGGCGTCATGGCGCTCGCACTGCCTGATGGAGGGGCTGCGGCGATCAAGGTGGAGGATGGCTCGAGTCGCTCGATCGCGCCGCTGACCCGCGCGGTGCTCGGCTATCTCGGCTGTGACCAGCCGGATCTCATGGAGCTGACTCGGGTGCCGGTGCATGGAGTCGAGGAGGAGGTCGGCGAAGTTCGTCCGAGCAGGGCCTTTCTCGCCGCACTCGCCTAGCCGGCGGCCAGAGTCTCCTTCCGCCGAGCGGGGTGCTAGCCAGCGTCGCTCATCCGCTTGCAATTGTTAGCGCGACAGGACAGACTGAGCCCATGGCGACGTTCAAGGTTGGATCGCTCGGCGACTACCTTCGCGAGCAGCGGCGCATTGCGCAGCTTTCTATTAGGCAGCTCGCGGACGCCGCTGGTGTCTCCAACCCATATCTCAGCCAGATCGAGCGCGGCCTGCGCAAGCCATCGGCCGAGATTCTGCAGCAGATCGCGAGGGGCCTGCGGATCTCCGCGGAAACCCTCTATATACGCGCCGGCATCCTCGACGAGCGCGATGGCGGGATCGAGGTCGCGGCGGCGATCCTGGCTGACGGCTCGATCAACGAACGCCAAAAGCAAGTGCTCGTGGACATTTACGAGGCGTTTCGCAAGGAGAACGGTGTCGCCCAGACGGGAGCCGGCTCGGCAGACGACCACGACCTGAACACGGGACCCCGCACGCATTCCACTCTCCGAAAGGACGACCATGTCGTTGAAGAATGACGCAAAACAAAACCTTGACAAGATCACCGAAAGCCAGGCGTTCCAGCTCTTTGCCGGCGTCGGAGATCTGGCTGCCGAGAAGCTGCGCGTAGCGCAGGCGAAGCTGGCCGGCATCGACGTGCAAGCCAAGCTCGCCGAGGTCCCGCAGCGGCTCGCTAAGGCACAGGAAGCCGCTCAGGCGAAGGTCTCTGAGGTCCCCGACAGACTGGCCGGAATGAAGGCGGAGCCCAAGGCTGTCAAGGACGCGGCAAAGCGCGTTCCAGAGCGTGCTCAAGACCTCGCTCTCCTGCTCGCCGGCAAGGCTGTCCAGACCTACGCGGAGCTCGCGGAGCGCGGCCGGATTGTGATCGAGCGGCAGCGTGGCGCCACCCGGTCGGACGCTCCTGGCCTGTCGATCGCCGAGCCCGTCGAGCCGAGTGGCCCGTCTGCCACCCCAGACGTGGAGCCTGCGGCGAGCAAGCCACGTCCCGCTGCGGCGAGCAAGTCGACGGCGACCGCGAAGGCGCCGGCAAAGAAGACCGCAGCCAAGAAGCCGAGCACTGGCCCGGCCAAGCCCGAGTAGGCCCACAAGCGCCACACGGCAGGACAGGTATCGACCCCGGAGCTCATCAGAGCCCGGGGTCGATACCTGCCCGGACCGCGACAGGGCCGGGCGGCGGGCGTCCGGTAGCGGGTTCCGCGCGTATCGAACTAGTGTCCCGTTAACGAGGTCCTTTGACGGATGCCCGAGGACCGCCGGATGGATGGCAAGGCCGCAGCGAGCCCTCGCAGTGGCGCTACGAGGGCGAGCGAGAACGCAGCTAGGCGCCGGCGGGACCGGGGAGACGCAAAGAGACTTCGTTAACGGGACACTAGGGTGCAGGTCAGTCAGAACCACCGGAAGGCGAGCGAGGCAGGATGCTGCTCAACGGCTTGAACGGTTTGCTCGGCATCATTTCTCTCGGTGTGCTCTGCCTCAGTGTGTTCGCCCTGATAGATGCCGCAATCCGGCCTGCGCAGGTCTTCCCTGCCGCGGAGAAGCAGACCAAGCAGTTCTGGTTGATCATTCTCGGTCTTGCCACCGCGTGGCAGCTTTTCTTCGGCCTCTTCGGTGGCGGCCTCTTCATCGGGATCATCGGCGTCATCGCCGTCATCGTCTACATCGTGGACGTGCGCCCGGCCGTCCGGTCGCTCGGCCGCGGCGGACGCAGCCAGGGGCCGTACGGACCCTGGTAGGCAGCCAGAGCCGGGTCCCGAATGCCGCGGTTGTCGCCTTGCCTCATGCATCGGCCCCAGCGCAGCCCGGCCGCAGCCGCACGACCAGTCTGTTCGAAGCGACGGCGGGCGTCCGGCTCGAGTACGTGCTCACAGGCTCCGGCCCACCGACGACCGTCTTCGCGCATGGTCTTGCCGGATCGATAGCCGAGACCAGGCCGCTCGGGAGTGGGGTACAGGGCAGCCGGGTGTTCTTCCACTTTCGCGGGCACGGCCGCTCAGCGCCATCGCCGTCGCCGTGGTCGTACGCCGCGCTCGCCGCGGAACTGCGAGGGCTAGCCGATCATATCGGCGCGACCCGCGCGGTCGGTGTCTCCTTGGGGGCCGGCGCGCTGACGAACACTGATCGCCGATGCTCCACGGCGTTTCAACAGGTTGGTCTTCTTCCTGCCCGCCGTTCTCGACGAGCCGCGAGGCGACGCGGCGATGGCTCGCCTTGCCCAGATGGCTGCGCTGATCGACGCTCGCGATGTCCAGGGACTGGCGGGCATCCTTCTGGGCGACCAACCTGCTGGGGTACGCGACCGGGACGATGTCCGGGTCTTGGCGGAGGGCCGGGCACGGACACTGGCCGGCACGGCCGTGTCGTCCGCCGTACGGGCGATCTCCGCCGAGGTCGCGATCGCCGATGTCGGACCGCTCGCAGCCGTGGTCGCACCGGCGCTGGTTATCGCGCAGCAGGGGGACGAGGCGCACCCAGTCCAGGTCGCCGAGCGGCTCGCCGGTGCCCTCGGCAATGCCAGACTGCACATCTTCGACGCCGATGGTGCCCTGTGGACGCACCGGCGGGAGCTGCGGGCTCTCGTCGCCGGATTCCTCAATGACTAGCACACTAGAGTTCCCGGACGGGGGCCACCGGTGGTCATGGGCGGCGCACCGGCCGAGGAGGGTGAGATGGATCAGTACGGCCGCACCGACCGGCTGGAGCTAGCCGACCAGACGCTGCGGGAATGGGACGCTCTCGTCCTCGACGCATCGGCAGACGGCATCGTGCTCGATCGCTCCGCGTTCTATCCGGGCGGCGGCGGGCAGCCGCCAGATCACGGGGTCTTGCTCTGGGGCGGCGTTCAGACCCGGGTCGAGGGGGTGCGCAAGGGCGACGATCTCTACCTGATCCCGCGCGAGGGCGACCCGCTTCCGCCTGCCGGGACCGCGGTCCGCGGTGCCGTGGAGGACAGTCGCCGGACGGCGCTTATGCGGACTCATTCCGCACTGCACCTGCTCGGTGGGGTGGTCTTCCGCGACTACGGTGCCCTGGTCACGGGCGGCAACATGGAACCGCTCGAGGCACGAATGGACTTCAACCTCCCCGAGGTCCCGGCAGGCTTCAAGGAGCACCTTGCCGAGGCATGCGCGAAGGAAGTCGCGGCCGATCGAGCGATCACGGTCGAGAACCTCCCGCGCGATGAGGCCTTCGCGATCCCTGACATCATCCGGACTGCGACAAACCTGCTGCCGCCGGACATCGAGATCGTCCGCATTGTCGACATCGTCGGCTTGGACACCCAGGCCGATGGCGGCACCCATGTCCGCTCGACCCGCCACATCGGCGGCATCGAGATCGCGAAGGTCGAGAACAAAGGCAAGGGCTTTCGCCGGGTCCGCATCCGCCTGTCGGACTAACGTGACAACCCGACCGTCGTACGTTCGATCAGTGCGTCACTCGTTCGCCCCGACCGCGGCCGCGAACGCTTCGTAGACCGGCTGGCTGAAGAGGACGAAGCTGATCTCCGTCACGTCGGTCTCGGTGGAGCGCACCGTCTCCACGGCGATGCGTGCCGCGTCATCAAGCGGCCAGCCATAGATGCCTGCGGATACCGCAGGGAAAGCCACGGACCTCGCTCCGAGCTCGTCGGCCACCCGCAGCGATTCCCGGTAGGCAGAGGCGAGCGAGGCAGAACGGTCCTCGGACTTGGCGTAGACGGGCCCAACCGTGTGGATGACCCATCGTGCTGCCAGCTCGCCTGCCGTCGTCGCAACCGCCTGGCCCGTCGGCAGCCCATCCTCGTACCGCCCGCGTCGCAGCTCCCGGCACTCGGCCAGGATCGCCGGTCCACCCCGACGATGGATTGCGCCGTCGACGCCCCCGCCTCCGAGCAGGCTGGAATTCGCGGCGTTGACGACCGCGTCGACTCTCTCCTCGGTGATGTCACCGAGGACGAGGCGGATCTCCATCGCTGCCTCCACTCAGGCATTCTGCCGAGATGATTTTGTGATGAAAGCCGGGAAACGCCCAAAGCTTGAAATTGCGTCTTCAGGGTGTCGAAAGATCTCGTCGGGCGACAATGGGCGCCGCCGGGATCATCAGCAGTGAGGCTCGCGCGATGGGCAGCCATTGCGCGGGCCTCCGCCAACACCGGTACTC
>JBKPTD010000215.1:0-39235 GCA_046735375.1 Actinomycetota bacterium
ACCGAGGCGACCGCGACCGAGGCGACCGCGACCGAGGCGACCGCGACCGAGGCGACCGCGACCGAGGCGACCGCGACCGAGGCGACCGCGACCGAGGCGACCGCGACCGAGGCGACCGCGACCGGAGCGACCGCGACCGAGGCGACCGCGACCGGAGCGACCGCGACCGAGGCGACCGCGACCGAAGAACCAAGCAGCGCCCAGTAGACGCGGGGTCTCCGCGCCCAGGAGCGAGTACTGCCGTGCCGCGCGCTCTAGCCCGACCGTGCAATACCGTCAGCCGACTACAGACGAGGATCGAAAGTTCATCACCATGACTGACTTCACCACCGCGGATGTCAAGCGGCTCCGCGACACCACCGGCGCCGGCATGATGGACGCCAAGAGGGCCCTCGAGGAGGCCGGTGGCGACTTCGACCAGGCCATCGAGGTGCTGCGAATCAAGGGTGCAGCCAAGGCCGCCAAGCGGGGCGCCGAGCGCACCGCGGCGAACGGCCTTGTCGTCGCGGCCGAGGGCGCGATGATCGAGCTTGCCTGCGAGACCGACTTCGTGGCCAAGAACGAGCAGTTCCAGCAACTCGCCGCCGACATCGTGGCGCACGCGGCAGCCACGAAGACTGGCGATGTCGCCGCCCTTCTCGGCGAGAAGCTCGCCGATGGCAGGACGGTGGAAGAGAACATCGCGGCCGTGGCGGCGGTCATCGGGGAGAAGCTCGAGCTACGCCGCGTCGTCATATTCGACGGCCAGGTGGCTTCCTACATGCACCGCCGGTCGTCTGACCTGCCACCACAAGTTGGCGTGCTCGTCGAGTTCACCGGAGAGGACCTTCAGGCCGCGAGGAGCGCCGCGATGCAGATCGCCGCGATGCGTCCGCAGTACGTCACCAGGGACGAGGTGCCCGCGGACATCGTCGCCGACGAGCGGCGCATCGCCGAGGCCACCGCGCGCGAGGAGGGCAAGCCGGACGCTGCGCTCCCGAGGATCATCGAGGGCCGGCTGAACGGTTTCTTCAAGGACGTCGTCCTGCTTGAGCAGGCCTCCGTCCACGAGAACAAAAGGACCATGAAGCAGGTGCTCGACGACGCCGGTGTCGGGGTGACCCGCTTCGCCCGGTTCGAGGTCGGCCAGGCATAGCCGGCTGCCTGATACTCGTATGAAGCGCAACGCGGGACCGCCGGTGCCCCGCGCCGCAAGACCCGAGTCTGGCGGGGACACTCCGCCCCGTGAGGAGGCCGCGTCGTGGACGGAACTGAGCAGGCGCGCACCGCGGCGGCCACTCCGACGAGTCACGCTCCGTGGCAGCCACCCAACGGCGGTTACCGCAGGGTCGTCCTCAAGCTTTCAGGTGAAGCGTTCGGCGGCGGCAAGGTCGGAGTCGATCCCGACACCGTTCAGACGATCGCCCGCCAGGTCGCCGCGGTAGCCCGCCCGCAGGCCGCATCTGCGGACGGCCTTCCGCCGGCCCAGGTGGCCATCGTGGTGGGTGGTGGCAACTTCTTCCGCGGCGCCGAGCTTTCTGAGCGGGGCATGGATCGCGCCCGGGCGGACTACATGGGCATGCTCGGCACGGTGATGAACTGCCTTGCCCTGCAGGACTTCCTCGAGAAGCAGGGCGTCGACACTCGAGTCCAAACCGCGATCGCCATGGGTCAGGTCGCCGAACCCTACATTCCACGCCGGGCGATAAGGCACCTGGAAAAGGGCCGGGTTGTGATCTTCGGTGCCGGCGCCGGCATGCCGTTCTTCTCCACGGACACCGTCGCCGCCCAGCGAGCACTCGAGATCGGTGCTCAGGTGCTGCTGTTGGGCAAGAAGGGAGTGGACGGGGTCTATGACTCGGATCCCGCGACCAACCCCGATGCGGTCAAATACGACTCACTCTCCTACGACGAGTTCCTCGCACGTGACCTGCGAGTCGCTGACGCAACGGCGATCAGTCTGTGCCGGGACAACAAGCTGCCGATCATCGTCTTCAATCTGCTCGAAGAAGGAAACATCGCTCGGGTCATCAGGGGTGAGAAGATCGGCACCGTGGTCAGCGCCTAAGGTACGCGAGACGATCCAAACTGAGACGCAACACCGGACCCCTGACAGGAGCCGCTGTGATCGACGAAACTCTCCTCGAGGCGGAGGAGAAGATGGAGAAGGCAGTCGGGGTTGCCAAGGAGGACTTCGCGACGATTCGGACCGGCCGTGCGCACCCCGCAATGTTCGCAAAGATCTTGGTTGACTACTACGGTGCGCCGACGCCGGTGAACCAGCTCGCCTCATTCCAGGTGCCTGAGCCCCGAATGGCGATCATCGCCCCTTATGACAAGGGCTCGATGAACGCGATAGAGAAGGCGATCCGCGATTCCGACCTCGGCGTCAACCCGACCAACGATGGCACCGTCCTCCGTGTCGTCTTCCCGCAGCTCACCGAGGAGCGGCGGAAGGAATACATCCGGGTAGCCCGCCATAAGGCGGAGGATGCTCGAGTCGCGATCCGAAACGTGCGGCGGCACGCGAAGGATTCGCTCGATCGACTAGCCAAGGATGGCGAGGCACGCGAGGACGAGGTCCGGCGCGCCGAGAAGCAGCTCGACGACCTGACCCACAAATACGTCGCGCAGGTCGACGAGGTGCTCAAGCACAAGGAAGCCGAACTGCTCGAGGTCTGAAGGCAGTGTCGAAGGAAAAGTCGCCGCGGGGCTCGCGGCGGCGGGGCCGGACGCGCGCTGTGCCCGAGATGCCGCCGCCGGCGCCTGAGATACCGCCGGCGGGAGTCCCCGTCCCCCCGCCGCCACCCGGTCGCGCTGGGCGGAACCTGCCGCTCGCGGTAGGCGTCGGCGCCTTCCTGTTCGCCGTCATCCTGGCCTCGCTGTACATCGTCAAGGCTGTCTTCGTCGGGCTGGCGGCCGTCGCGGTGGTCATTGCGGTCTGGGAACTGGCGAATGCGTTGGCGGTCCGTGACATCCGCCCGCCGATCGTCCCGCTTGCCGTCGGCTCGGTCGCGATTATTGTGTCCGCCTATGCAGGTGGGGCCGAGACGCTCGTCGCCGCGCTAGCGCTCACCGTGCTGGCGGCCCTGGTCTGGCGGCTCCCTGAGGGCCCCGAGGCTTACCTGCGGGACACCACAGCCGGTGTGTTCACCATCGTCTATGTGCCGTTCCTGGCAAGTTTCGCCGTCCTCATGCTCGAGCCGGCGGACGGTCCTCGGCGGGTGACGACGTTTGTGATCGTGACGATGTGTTCCGACATCGGAGGCTTCGTGGTCGGTGTGATCTTCGGTCGGCATACGATGGCGCCCTCGATCAGCCCGAAGAAGTCCTGGGAGGGTTTCGTCGGCTCCGTCCTCTTCTGTGCTGTCGGTGGCGCGGCAGCCGTGCACTATCTGCTCGAGGACGCGTACTGGAAAGGCGTCGTCCTCGGCCTCGCGACCGTCGTGTCCGCGACCTTCGGTGACCTGACTGAGTCGATGATCAAGCGGGATCTGGGCATCAAGGACATGGGGACGCTGATTCCCGGACACGGCGGGATCATGGACCGGCTGGACTCGCTGCTCTTGACCGCCCCCGTCGCCTGGGCGGTGCTTACCCTTCTGGTCGAGGCGCCGTAGGGTGCGTCGCGCAGTCTCGTCCGCGGAACACGCGCGGGAAAGTCATGAAGTGCTCACCGTGGCATGGCAATATGCCGCCAGGACCGTGTCGATGTCGCAGGACGGCGCGAATCCAGCAGGTTGGAGGCGGGAGCGTGCACCCAAGCTTCTCGCAGGTGCGGTTGCGCGAGGGGTACGCGATCGAGGAGGTCGACGACTTCCTGAACCGCGTTGAACGGGGGATGGTGACCGCTGACCAGGTCAGGAACGTTCAATTCACCACGGTCCGGCTCCGCTCGGGCTACAACGAGGATCAGGTCGACGACCACCTTGACGAGATCGAGGCGATGCTGAGACGCCGGGAGCGGGACGACGCCGTCGCGGCGACCAGACACGCAGCGGCACCGCCGCCGCCGCCACCGCCGGCGCAGGTGCGGACACCGGTCGCGGTGCATCATGTCGAACTCTGGGTGCCCGACCTTGCCCGGGCGACCCGGTCGTGGGGGTGGCTACTCGCCGCGCTGCGCTGGCAGCCACATCAGCAATGGGCGTATGGGCGGAGCTGGCGTTTTGCCGACACCTATCTGGTGATCGAGCAGTCGCCCGACCTGCGGCCGGGACCGCATGACCGAATGCGGCCGGGGCTGAATCATCTCGCCCTCCAGGCGGGGGAGCGTCAGGAGCTCGACGCGATCGTGGCGCACGCCGCCGGATACGGCTGGCGACTGCTCTTCGCCGACCGCCATCCCTTCGCCGGCGGGCCGAACCACTATGCGGCCTACTTGGAGAACGAAGACGGCTTCGAGGTCGAGCTGGTCGCTCGACCGTGACGTGGCGCCCGCGTCAGTGGCCGGTAAAGCGGGAGAAGAGCTTCGCGCGACGGGACGGGCGGCCGGTGCGCTCCTCCTCGCGGTCTGCGCTTGACATGACCCGTAGGCCGAGGTTCGCGCCGATCCAGCGCAGCGGTTCTGGTTCCCACCGCCGCGACCGGTGCCCGACCCAGGGCAGCCGCAGGAGATCTGTCTCGCGCCGCAGGATGAGGTCGGCGAGGGTGCGGCCGGCGAGGTTGGACGTCGCGACCCCGTCGCCGACATAACCTCCAGCCCAGGCCAGGCCGGCGCGACCATCGAGCCCGACCGATGCGAACCAATCCCGCGGTACGCCGAGCGGCCCGCCCCACGTATGCGTGACCTCTGCAGCGGCCAGCGCAGGGAACAGGTCACTGAGAACATTCCATAGCTCAGCGAAGACGCGCGGCTCGCGGTCGAACTCCGCCTTGGTCCGCGATCGAAAATGGTAGGGCGCGCCGCGGCCGCCGAACGCGAGCCGGTCGTCGGCCGTTCGCTGCCCGTAGATGATCAGGTGCCGGAAGTCGGAGAAGGTCTCCCGACGGGCGAGTCCGGCCTCCGCCCAGAAGGACTGAGGCAGCGGCGAGGTCGCGAGCATCAGCGAGTAGACGGGAGCGAGAGCTCGCCCGAGCCCGGGCAGTCCTGGGGTGTATCCCTCGGTGGCACGGACAACCACCTCGGCTCGCACACGTCCGTGCGGCGTCTCCACCGACGGTCCGGTCGGGCCGGTG
Organism: Actinomycetota bacterium; assembly: GCA_046735375.1. Taxonomy (GTDB): domain Bacteria; phylum Actinomycetota; class Actinomycetes; order JAKEEW01; family JAKEEW01; genus DASYTV01. The sequence goes on from JBKPTD010000215.1 coordinate 5,158, forward strand.
CGGATGGCGGTCGCGGGAGTCTGCTCGTACACCGCCACCCCGCTCGACTCGACCGCCGCGGCGAGCCCGCGCACCAGCCGAGCAGGGTGAATCGCTGCACAGTGCGGTGTGTAGGTGCCGCCGAGCACGGCCGTGGCGCCGGCCCGATCCTGTGCTTCCTGCATTGTCAGCAGGGCAAGGTCATCTTCCCCCCGGCCGAACGAACGGGCCTCGGCAACCTCCGCTCTGGCGCGCTCCAGCTGAACCGGCGTCCGAGCGAGAACGACCGTCCCACCCTTCTCGTAGTGGCAGTCGATGCCCCGCTCGCCGGTGACTTTGCCTACCTCGTCCACCGTGTCACGCATTGCGTGGGCGAGGGCGATCGCACCGTCGCGGCCGTAGAGCCTCGCCACCTTCGACGGCGAGGACGGGAAGAGGGCCGAGCACCATCCGCCGTTACGGCCGGATGCGCCAAAGCCGGCGATCTCCCGCTCGAGCAAGGCGATGCGCAGCGCAGGGTCGAGAGTCGAGAGGTACTCGGCTGTCCACAGCCCGGTATAACCCGCACCGACGATCGCGACATCGACGTCACGATCGCCAGGCAGCGGCGCCCTGGGTCGCAGCGGATCGGGAACCGAGCTGTGCCAGAACGACAGCGCCTTGTAGTCGGTGCCCTTCATGCCGCTAGTGTCGCGTGTCCGAGGTCCGTTGCCGGTGACCCGGCCAACGCAAAGAGACTTTGGACACGCGGCACTAGATGCGTGTCCACGCCTCGGTCAAGACACCGCGCAGCATCTGCTCCATCTCGTCAAAGTGCTGCTGCTCGCAGATCAGCGGGGGCGACAGCTGGATGACCGGATCGCCCCGGTCGTCTGCACGGCAGTAGAGGCCCGCCTCGAACAATGCCTTCGACAGGAAGCCGCGCAGCAGCCGCTCCGACTCGTCGTCGTCGAAGGTCTCCTTGGTGGCCTTGTCCTTCACCAATTCGATGCCGAAGAAGAAGCCGTCGCCGCGGATGTCGCCGACGATCGGCAGGTCAAGCAGCTTCTCGAGGGTTGCCCTGAATGCCGGCGAGTTGGCGGCGACGTGCTCGTTGAGCCTCTCTCGCTCGAAGATCTCCAGGTTGGCCAGTGCGACGGCCGATGACACGGGGTGTCCGCCCCAGGTGTATCCATGGGCGAACATCGCTGTGCCGCGGGCGAACGGCTCGAACAGTCGATCGCTGGCGATCATCGCACCGGCGGGCGCGTAGCCCGAGGTCAGTCCCTTCGCGCAGGTGATGATGTCGGGCTGATAGCCGTAAACGCCGGAGCCGAAATAGCCGCCGAGCCGGCCGAAGGCACAGATGACCTCGTCGGAGACGAGCAGCACATCGTACTGGTCGCAGATCTCCCGCACCCGCTCGAAATAGCCAGGAGGGGGTGGGAAGCAACCACCGGCGTTCTGCACTGGCTCGAGGAAGACGGCCGCCACGGTGTCCGGCCCTTCGAACTCGATGGCCTCGGCGATCCTGTCCGCGGCCCACCGGCCGAATGCCTCGAGGTCGTCCCCGTGCTCAGGCGTGCGGTAGAAGTTGGTGTTCGGCACGCGGAACGCGCTTGGCACCAATGGCTCGAACGGCGCCTTGAGTTCGGGTAGCCCGGTGAGAGACAGCGCGCCGTGCGGAGTGCCGTGATAGGCGATCGCCCGACTGATCACCTTGTGCTTGGTCGGCTTCCCGGTGAGCTTGAAGTACTGCTTGGCAAGTTTCCATGCCGACTCGACTGCCTCGCCCCCGCCGGTCGTGAAGAAGACCTTGTTCAGATCGCCGGGGGTGAGCTCGGCCAGCCGGTCGGCGAGCTCAATCGCCTTCGGGTGGGCGTAGGACCACACCGGGAAGAAGGCGAGCTCGGCGGCCTGCTTGGACGCGGCTTCGGCGAGCTCGACCCGGCCGTGGCCGACTTGGACCACGAACAACCCCGCGAGACCGTCGAGGTAGCGGCGGCCTTTGGCGTCCCAGATATAAGGGCCGTCGCCACGGACAATGGTCGGGACCTCGGCGTTTCGGTACGCCGACATCCGGGTGAAGTGCATCCACAAGTGGTCGGTCATCGGGTTCCCCATGCGTAGGTCTGCTTCTTCAGGCGCAGGTAGACGAAGCTTTCGGTGCCCCGAACGCCCGGGATCGCCCGGATCCGTTTGTTGATGATGTCCAGCAAGTGCTCGTCGTTCTCGCAGACCACCTCGGCGATCAGGTCGAACGATCCGGCGGTCATGACGCAGTAGGTGACCTCGGGCATCTCGATCAACTTGTCGGCGACTGGCTCGAAGTCGCCGTGGACCGTGATGCCGATCATGGCCTCGCGGCTGAATCCGACCTGGAGCGGATCCGTGACCGCCACGATCTGCATCACGCCCGCGTCGAGCAGCTTCTGCACTCGCTGGCGGACGGCCGCCTCGGACAACCCGACTGCGCGGCCTATCGTGGCATAGGGTCGCCGACCGTCCTGCTGAAGCTGCTCGATGATCGCCTTGGAGACGTCGTCGAGCGGAACCTGGTTCGCGGATCCACGTGCCATGTGTGGCATCTTGGCCCGTCTGTGGGCTCTAGAGCAAGTGAATCCGTGGAATCAACCTGGATTTGAAACTGATTCCCTCGTGAAGGGGCTCCACACGGATTGCTTTTCGTACTAGGGTCCGTTGGGGGAATTGCCGCTCGACCCGGTCGACTTTGTCCAGGCAGGAGATCTCGTGGGTGAACTGAGAACGCTCAAGAACTTCATCAACAACGAATGGGTCGAGCCGGCCTCAGGCCGGACATCGGATCTCGTCAACCCGGCCACCGGCGAGGTCTTCGCGACGGCACCTGTATCTGATGCTGAAGATGTCGACCGGGCCGCGAAGGCTGCTGCGACTGCCTTCGAGACCTGGCGGGAGACAACACCGAGCGATCGACAGCGAGCGCTGCTGCGGATCGCCGATGCAATCGAGGCTCGCGCCGACGAGCTCGTCGCGGCGGAGAGCGAGAACACCGGCAAGCCAATCGGGCTGACGGCGTCAGAGGAACTGCCACCCAGCGTTGACCAAGTCAGGTTCTTCGCCGGGGCTGCTCGCGTCTTGGAGGGGAAGGCAGCGGGCGAATACCTGGCAGGGCACACCTCCTACGTGCGCCGCGAGCCGATCGGTGTCTGCGCCCAGGTGACGCCGTGGAACTACCCGCTCATGATGGCGATCTGGAAGTGGGGTCCAGCGCTCGCGGCAGGCAACACGGTTGTCCTTAAGCCGTCGGACACCACTCCGGTTAGCACCCTGCTGATGGCCGAGATCATGGCCGAGTTTCTGCCGCCAGGCGTGTTCAACGTGGTCTGTGGCGACCGGGACACCGGCCGCGCCGTGGTCGGTCACGAGATCCCCGCGCTGGTGTCGGTGACCGGCTCGGTCCGTGCCGGGATGGAGGTCGCCGAGTCCGTCGCCCGTGACCTGAAGCGAGTCCACCTCGAGCTTGGCGGCAAGGCTCCGGTCGTCGTCTTCGACGATGCTGACCTGGAAAACGCCGCGGAGGCGATCGCCACCGCCGGCTACTTCAACGCGGGGCAGGACTGCACCGCGGCCACCCGGGTCCTCGCCGGGCCTGGGGTGCACGACGACTTCGTAGCGGCGCTGACCGAGCAGGCTAAGAACACCAAGACCGGGATGCCCGACGACGAGGACGTGCTCTACGGCGCACTCAACAACCCCACCCAGATGGAGCGGGTGACCGGCTTCATCAACCGGCTGCCTGACCATGCCATCGTCGGCGTCGGTGGCACGACCGTCGGGGATCGGGGTTACTTCTACGCTCCGACAGTGGTCTCCGGGCTCGATCAGGACGACGAGATCATCCAGAACGAGGTCTTCGGTCCGGTCATCACGGTGCAGCGGTTCACCGACGAGGACGAAGCGCTCCGCTGGGCCAACGGCGTGCAGTACGGCCTTGCGTCCTCGGTCTTCACCAAGGACCACGGCCGGGCGATGCGGATGGCCAAGCAGCTGGACTTCGGCTGCGTGTGGATCAACACCCACATCCCGATCGTCGCCGAGATGCCGCACGGCGGCTTCAAGCACTCTGGCTACGGCAAGGACCTCTCGATGTACGCAATGGAGGACTACACGCGCATCAAGCATGTGATGCACAACGTCGAGATCTGACCGCCTGCCGCTGAACGCGGCGGTCTGTGCGATCCGCTCTGGGACACTTCAGCGCATGCATCCGTACACGAGCTTCGTCGCGCTGGGGGACAGCTTCACCGAGGGGCTGGACGATCCGGGGCCCGACGGCATGTATCGGGGTTGGGCTGACCTCGTCGCGGCTCGGCTCGCCGCGGAGGAGCCAGGCTTCGCCTACGCCAACCTCGCGGTGCGCGGTCGGCTGCTGGCAGCGGTCATCGACGAGCAGCTTGCACCGGCGCTCGAGATGGGCGCGGACCTCGTGAGCTTCGCCGCCGGGGCAAACGACGCGATGCGCCGCCATTACTACGCAAGCGCGATCGCGGCCCGGCTCGACGACGCGGTCGCCAGGATCAGGGCGACCGGAGCAACGCTGGTGATGTTCACGGCTGCGGCCGACCTTGCCGAGCGGCTCCCGGCCGGTCGGGTGCTGCGCCGGCGTCTGGAGGTGCTCAACGACATGGTCCGGACCACAGCAGCGCAGCATGGCGCACTGGTCGTCGAGGGGGTGGGGGAGCACCGCCTGGCCGATCCTCGGATGTGGAGCATCGACCGCATCCACCTCAGCACGCACGGCCACCAACTGGTGGCAGCGAAGGTCTTGGACGCCCTGGAGGTCACGGCCGATCCCGCGTGGACTTCCCCGCTGGATCCACTCCCACCCGTGCGCTGGCTCGCCAGCCGCACCGAGGACCTGCGGTGGTTCTGGCGGCACGCCGGACCATGGGTCAGGCGCCGAGTCACCGGCCGCTCAACCGGTGATGCCGTGCAGCCGAAGCGGCCGGCTCTCGAACCGCTCACTGGCGCCGGCGATCGCCCGGCATGACGGGCTGAGCGCTTCCTTAGCTGCTCCTGACCGAGTCCAGCGCAAGCAGGGCGACGTGCAGCGAAAGGCAGGACTCGACGGAGTCGAGGTCCACTCCGAGGACCCGCTCGATCTTGCGCAGCCGCTCGTAGAAGGCGGGCCTGGACAGGTGGGCCCTGCTCGCGGCCGCCGACTTGTTGCCGCCGTTGCTCAGATATGTCTCGAGTGCGCCCACGAGATCGCTGCCATGTTTGGCGTCGTAGGCAAGCAGCGGACCTAGCTCGCGCTCTGCATAAGTCTGTAGCCGCGCGTCGTCTCGCAGCAGGTGAAGGAGCCCACGCAACCGAACGTCCGGCAGCCGATACCACGCCCGGGGCTCACCGCCGGTCCGGTGTGCGGCATCGGCGACCTGCCCGGCCTCGAGCAGCATACGGCGCCCATCGCGGACGCCTGTGACGACGGAGCCCGCGCCGACAACCATGCCTTCAAGATCCCCGTTGCGCTGCAGCGCCTCGGTGAGCCCGTCGAGCGCGACCTCCGTTGGAAGTACAGACCGCGACCGCGCTTCCCAGTTCTGCAGCAGGCCCTCCGATCCGCCGCCCGCGGTCTCATAGGCCAGCACCTGATGCGCGAGATTCTCGAGGACGACCGGCGCCGCGGTCATCTCGTTGACCTGGCGCAGCACCTCGGCGGCCGATGCACCCTCCACCGAGAGCTCGGTGAAGATCTGGTGCACCTCGTCGGAGGCGCGCAGCTCGGCAAGCTGCGAATCCACGATCAGCGAGTGCACGGATTCGGTGATGTTGACGAACGGTGTTCCTCGATGCAACTCGACGAGGACGACGCCGCGCCGGTCTGCGGCGGTCACGAGCGCGGTCGGCAGTGCGGTCGAGTAGCGCCGGCCAAGCTCAACGGCAAGCCCTACGACACCGACGTCCGCCAGATCGCCGAGATAGCGGGATAGGCCGGACGCCTCGTCGGGCAGGGCGATGCCGGTGGTCAGGACCAACTCGCCGCCGCGCAGCTCGCGGGCGATGTCGATCACTTCGCTGACATGGACCCACCGCACTGGATTCGATAAGCCGGCAGACCCTGCGACGACCCGTGGGGCTCCCTGTCGTACTGCCTCCAGTTGGAGCACCTCGGTTACCGTCGGCAACATCCGATCTCCTCCGCCAAACGTCGGGGCTGTCCGCCACGACGGCGGTCGCCCCGCTGGCGCGCCGCTGCGCTTATTGTTTGCCCATGGGGTAGGGCACGCGATCCGTGGCCTTACGTTACGGCTAGGTAGCGATTTCGTCGCCTAGCACGGCGCAAAGCTACGGAATCACTTGTCCGAGGCCTCATCTCATGTCAGGATCGTCGGTCGCCAGACATCTGTCCGCGCCCTCCGCCCCTTCGAGAGGACCTCCGTCGATGAGCAAGATGAACGACCGTCCGGCGATCGCCGGGCTACGCCCGACAGGCATGTCCCGCCGAAGCGTCCTGCGCGCTCTCGGGATCGGCGGCGCCATCGCAGCCGGTGGGCCGCTGCTCGCCGCCTGCGGTACTGAAGGCTCCAGCAAAAAGACCGCGCAGAACCAGGCCGCCCCGGACAAGTCCGATACCGACAAGCGCGTGGTCTGGTCCAACTGGCCCGGCTATATCGACTACAACGACGACGAGACCAAGCGGCCGTCGATCGATGCCTTCGAGAAGAAGACCGGCATCAAGGTCACATACAACGAGGACATTAACGATAACGACGAGTTCTTCGGGAAGATCCGTACCCAGCTCAACGGGGGCCAGGACACCGGACGTGACATCATCGTCCTCACCGACTGGATGGCCGGCCGGCTCATCCGGCTCTCCTATGTGCAGGAGCTGAACAAGGCCAACATCCCCAATGCCAAGAACCTCGTCCCGAACCTGCAGAATGTCGGATTCGACCCGGGTCGGAAGCAGTCCCTGCCATGGCAGTCCGGCTTCACGGCGATCGGCACAAACGGCAAGGCGCTGAAGAAAGTCGCGGGGATCACCGACCCCTCCGGTCTCACCGTCAACGACCTCCTCACCAACCCCAAACTCAAGGGGAGGGTGACGGTGCTGACGGAGATGCGGGACACCATGGGCCTGATCATGCTCGACATGGGCAAGAAGCCAGAAGACTTCACCGACGACGACTTCAACGCCGCCATCGCTAAGCTCGGCGACGCGGTCGATTCGGGCCAGGTGCGCGGGTTCACCGGGAACGACTACATGCAGGACCTCGCGAGCGGGCAAATCGCGGCCTGCCTTGCCTGGTCCGGCGATGTCATCCAACTGCAGGCCGACGATCCATCGATCAAGCTCGTCACACCCGAGTCAGGCCAGATGATTTGGTCGGACAACCTGATGATCCCGAACAAGGCGCAGCACAAGAAGAACGCCGAGATCTTGATCAACAACTACTACGACCCCGCGGTCGCGGCGCAGGTCGCTGCGTGGGTCAACTACATCTGCCCGATCCAGGGCGCCAAGGAGGAAGCAGCGAAGATCGATCCCGAGCTGGTCAACAACCAGTTGATCTTCCCCAATGAGGCAACCCTTGCCAAGAGCCATGTGTTCAAGGCGCTGGACGAGAAGACCGAGACGAAGTACAACGAGGCATTCCAGCAACTTCAGGGCAACTGACCGACCGAAGCGGGGGCGATGACCATCTCGACAAGCTCGGCGGGCAAGACCGGTGCGGACCTGCACCTCGCCGGCCTCACCAAGCGCTTCGGCACCTTCACTGCCGTGGACGACGTGACCCTCACGGTGCCCCAAGGTTCGTTCTTTGCTTTGCTCGGCCCGTCCGGCTGCGGCAAGACCACCACGCTGCGAATGATCGCCGGCCTCGAATATCCGACAGCCGGCCGCATCCGGATCGGCGATGACGACATCACGGACCGCAAACCGTACAAGCGACCGGTCAATACCGTCTTCCAGAGTTATGCGCTCTTCCCCCACCTCGACATCTTCGAGAATGTGGCGTTCGGGCTGCGCCGCCGCGGAATGCGTAACGTGCGCGATCAGGTCGACGACATGCTCACCCTCGTGCAGCTCGAGGGGTACGGCCGCAGACGCCCGTCCCGGCTCTCCGGCGGTCAGCAGCAGCGGGTTGCACTGGCCAGGGCGATCATCAACCGGCCGCAGGTGCTCTTGCTCGACGAGCCGCTCGGAGCGCTCGACCTCAAGCTGCGCCGGCAGATGCAGATCGAGCTCAAGCGCATCCAGACCGAGGTCGGCCTCACCTTCGTGCATGTGACGCACGATCAGGAAGAGGCCATGACGATGGCGGACACGATCGCGGTCATGAACCAGGGCCGGATCGAACAGATCGGCTCGCCTGGCGAGCTCTACGACAGCCCCGCCACCACCTTCGTCGCAAACTTCCTCGGCCAGTCCAACCTGATCCGGGCGACAGTCGCCGCGCAGCAACAGGACAGGCTGCTGCTCGACGCGCAAGGAGTTCGGGTCACAATGCTGGCCGCGAGATCGCAGGCCCGCACTAAAGATGCGTACGTCGGGGTACGCCCGGAGAAGATCAGGATTTCTCGTGGGCCGTCCCCGACCTCCGCGGCGGACGGGCAGACCGCCCGTAGCGCCAGGGACAGCTCGATGAACGGAGGCAACAAGCTCCCCGGTGTGGTGACCGACTCCAGCTACATCGGGGTGAGTACGCAATACCTGGTGCGCACGGCCTGGGGTCAGGAGCTCATGGTCTTCAGCCAGAACACCGGTGGCGACGACCGGCTCAGTCCTGGCGACGACGTCGTGCTGCATTGGGACCCGGCTCACACCTTTGCCCTCGACGCGGAGGAGGCGATCGACGCGGGCGTGGAGGTCGAGGAGACCGCCGAGCGACCGGACCCGGTGGGAGCTGAATCATGACCCGCGGCGCGCGGGAGCGATCGTGAGCGCGGTCGCCCAGATCCCCGCCTCCGTTCCCACCCCGCCCCCGGAACGAGCTGAGACGGGTACCACCCGGCGGTTTACCCCTTACCTGCTGCTGCTGCCCGGCGTGCTCTGGCTCGTGGTGTTCTTTCTCGTGCCGATGATCACGCTGGCATCCACCTCGCTGCAGACCGGCAGCTTGGAGGAGGGCTACAAACTCACCTGGCGCTGGGCGAACTACACCGACGCACTCGGGACCTACAAGGAGCAGTTCTTCCGCGCCTTCCTCTATGCCGCGATAGCGACGCTCCTTGCCCTGATCATCAGCTATCCACTGGCCTACACGATCGCGTTCAAGGCCGGCCGCTGGCGCAACGTCATGCTCTTGCTGGTGATCGCCCCCTTCTTCACCAGCTTCCTCATCCGGACCATTGCCTGGAAGACGATCTTGTCGGACACGGGGTACGTCGCCGATGTCATGCGCGGTCTCGGGCTGTTGAACCTCAGCGATGGGCGATTGCTCAATACGACGTTCGCCGTCGTGGCCGGCCTTACCTATAACTTCCTGCCCTTCATGACGCTGCCGCTCTATGCGTCGCTGGAACGGATCGACCCACGGCTGATCGAGGCGGCCGAGGACCTCTACTCCTCACCGTTTACCGCCTTCCGCAAGGTGACCTTCCCGCTGTCGATGCCCGGCGTCGTCGCGGGCACCCTGCTGACCTTCATTCCGGCGGCAGGTGACTTCATCAACAGGCGTCTGCTCGGGAATCCGCAGAACACCGTGATCGGCGATGTGATCGACAGCCGATTCCACGTCATCGTGGACTATCCCACCGCGGCCGCGCTGTCCTTCGTGCTGATGATCGCGATCGTGGTCTTGGTGTTCGCCTACATCAAGCGCGCGGGCACCGAGGAGTTGGTATAGGTGGCGGGGGCGGTGGTGTCGAGGACGCGATGGGACCGCAGGCTGCTGCGCTGGGTGCGCGAGCACCTGGTGGTCTTCGCCGCCATTGCGGCGCTCATCTACATGTTCTTGCCGATCGCGATCGTCGTGCTCTTCTCGTTCAACAACCCGACCGGCAAGTTCAACTTCACCTTCACGAAGTTCACCTGGGACAACTGGCTCCACCCCTGCCAGCCGGCCGGTATGTGCGACGCAGTGGGCGTGAGCCTGAAACTGGGTGCGCTGGCGACCCTTCTGTCGACGATCCTCGGCACCCTCGTTGCGTTCGCGCTTGTGCGCTACCGCTTCCGTGGCCGCAATGCGACCAACCTGCTGATCTTCTTGCCGATGGCCACTCCCGAGGTCGTCATGGGCTCCTCGCTGCTCGCGCTCTTCATCAATATCGGCGCGACACAGGGATTCCTCACGATCCTCATCGCGCATGTGATGTTCTGCGTCAGCTTCGTCGTCGTGACCGTCAAAGCCCGGATCTCGACGCTCGATCCGGAGCTGGAGCACGCGGCGATGGATCTCTACGCCGGGCCGTTTCAGACCCTCCGGCGGGTGACGCTGCCGCTTGTGATGCCGGGGATCGTGGCGGGTGCGCTGCTCGCGTTCTCCCTCTCCTTCGACGACTTCATCATCACCAACTTCAATGCCGGGACCACGGTGACCTTCCCCATGTATGTGTGGGGGATCTCGCTTCGCGGTGTTCCGCCGCAGGTAAATGTCATCGGCAGCCTGATGTTCCTGGTCGCCCTCGCGCTGGTTCTCGTCGGCCAGCTGTTCCGCCGGTCGCGTCCGGTCTGACCGAAATCCGGTCGCGCCACCCACCGGGTGACGCCCACACTCGGTGGCATGTCGTCGCTCTTGGTCGGATTGGGGCTGGGCGCTTTCGTCGCTGCGCAGCCCGGGCCGGTGACGTTGTTGCTCGTCCGGACCGTTATCCGATCCCGGCGCGCCGCCGCGGCTGCGCTTGCGTCGGCCGTCGCCATCGTGGATCTCGGTTACGCCGGGCTTGGTGCGGCCGGCGCGGCTCCGCTCGTACAGGTCTCCGGCGTACGCCTTGCCCTGGGGCTGGTTGGTGCTGCGGTGCTGATCGGTATCGGCGCACGCACGCTCTGGAGCGCCTGGCGCTACCGCTCAGGGCTGGAGGTGCCCGCCGAGGTAGCGACGCCCCGCCGGGCGTTCCTGACCGGTTTCGCAGCCACCGCGTCGAACCCGCTGACCATCGCATCCTGGGCGTCGATCTTCGCGGCAGCGAGCGTCGCCGGTGCTGCCTCCACGGCCGGCGGAGCCGCGGCTCTGATCGTCGGTGTGGGGATCGGGAGCCTCGCGTGGGGAATGACGCTCACCGTCGGCGCCGGCGTGCTCGTACGCCGGATGGGTGCGCGCTGGGTCCAGTGGCTCGATGCGGTATCCGGCACCGGTTTGGTCGGCTTTGGCGGGCTGCTCGGCTGGCGCTCTACTGATGCTTCATAGAGTCTGCGCTCGCGAGCCGACCGCCACTCCGCTCAGCGCTGGGTGTACTGCTGCACGACCAGCTCGGTGGGGCCTTTGCCGGAGAAAAAGCCCGGTTGCGCCGTCATGTTGTTGGCGACCCGCTGGAGCCTGTCAGGCACGAGGGAGTCGGGGAACTCGCCGATCTGGATCAGGGCCGCGGTCTGCTTCGAGATCTTCATGTAGTTGAGCAGGGCGTCCTCAACCTCGGTCCGGTCGACCGCAACGTCCTTCGCGGCGGTAAGGCCGGCGATGAACGCGGCAGTGAGGTCTTTGTACCGCTTCGTCCAGGACGCGGTCGCCACATAACCGCTGAGCGGTACGTCTGCGGTCGGTCCCTCCGCAGTGTCCAGGAGGCGGTGGATGGCCGGCAGCTCCTTGCCACCCTGTTCGGCGGCGGAGATATATGGCTCGGGCATCCACGCCGCCTGGACTGAGCCGTCCTTCAGTGCCTTGGTCATCTCGTCGAATGGCACTTGCTTGTAGTGAGGCGTGCTGATGTTGTTCGCCGTGAGGGAGGCGGTGGTGAGGAGCTCCCCATAGCCCTTGAGCTGATCGACCGCGATCTCCTTGCCGGCGAGGTCCGCCGGCTTTGTGATGGAGCTGCCAGCCGGGACGACGACCTCGTTCGTGCCTGGCCCAGCCTGGTAGCCCTCGGCGAGGATCCGCAGATCCTTGCCCTGTGCCTGCGCCTTGAACAGGGAGACATAGTCGGTCAAGAGGATGTCGACCTCATGGTTGGCAAGCTTCTGCAAGCCTTCGCCTGGTTGGATCGGGACCGCTTCGACGTCGAGCCCGTGGTCCTTGAACAGCCCGTGCTTGAGCCCGATGTAGATCGGCGCGGCGTCAATGGAGGCGGGCACTCCCACCTTGATCGTGCCCTTGGCCGACACTCGGTCCGCGTCATCGGAGGATGACGAGCTGCAACCGGCGACGAGCATCACCGCGGCGGCAGCCACCGCGATCAAAGCACGACGTGCCAAATTTGCCGTTTTGACGCGGGACACGAGCTCTCCTTGAAAGGCTATGGGCAGGTCCACTCCGCGAGATGCCGCGACGGACACGTCGCCGCATAGTACCGGCAGGTGCCTGGAATGGTCCCGACGTTGTAGAAAGTGGACGAGCTGTGCTGCAATGGCCCGCTGACACGCTCCGTCGGAAATCGGCCGCGCCCGCGGGAGGACGCGGAGGTGTGGCCTGCCGGTGTGTGCCGGGTCGAGGCGAAGGTTGCGAGGGCTAGTGCAGAGACGATCCACGACGGCGCGCCGCGGGGCCCACCCTGTTCCGCCGTCGTTCACCACGTTCCGTGAAGAGACGACCACGAACGGTGCGGAATCAGCTCGGCCCCCCGTGTCACAGCCGAACCTGAACGGGCGGCCGCTGCGGACCGGACACCGCTACGCCCTGCGCAACTGGCGGGTGCGGACCCGACTCGTCGCGCTCATCTTGGTGCCTACCCTGGCCGCCGTGGCCCTCGCCGGGTTACGCGTCGCGTCATCGCTGCGGGTCTCAGATGCGTACGCCAAGACATACCAGCTCTCGCAGGTAGATGAGCGGGTGGTCGACCTCATCCTCGGCCTGCAGGACGAACGCGATGAGATGGGCAAATTCATCGTCGGCGGGAGGCAAGCCGACGACCGGGCACTTGTCGAGGGCAGGCAGGCCACCACGGACGGGCTGGCACTTGCTTATCGTGAACAAGTTTCTGACTTCCATGGAACCTTCGAGAGCGATGCGGTCAGTGCCAAGCTCGACCGGATCGAGGCTCGGCTGGGCCGGCTGAAGGAGATCAGGGCAGCGGGGCTGGACTCCGCGATCGACGCGGCAGCAGCAACGAACGCCTACACCTCGATCATCGAGGAGCTGCTCGACTTCAACGGCGAGCTCGGCCAGGACAGCAAGGACGAGGAGATCACCCAGAGCGTGCGTGCGCTCGACGCGCTCGCCAGGACCGAGGAATTCGCGGCGAGGCAGCGCGGTCTCCTTTTCCGCGCCGTCAGCAATGGTGCCTTCGCCCCAGGGGAAGTTGGTGAGCTTGGCGACGAGCAGGCTCGGCGGGACGGCGCCCTTGCCGACTTCCAGCGCAGCGCCTCGCCGGCGCAGATCTCGCTGTACAACAGCCTGCTGTCTGGAAGCGAGGCCGAAGATACTGCCCGGCTCAAGGACAAGGTCAAGGCCGCGGCCGCAAGCGGTGACAACCTGAGCAAGATCGAGGACCAGGATGGCACCACGCTGAATGCGGACGTGTGGGCCCAGACGGCAAAGGGAGAGCTCGACCTGCTCCGTGCGGTGGAGCGGCGCGTCATCCAGGACCTCAACAGCCGCAGTCAGGAACTGCAGGACAAGGCGCAGCGCGGCGCGCTGCTCGACACGCTGCTCGTCGCCTTGGTTCTCTTCCTCGCGTTCCTCGGCATTTCGATCATCGGTCGCTCGATGACCCGGCCGCTGCGCCGGCTGCGCGGCAGCGCATTCGAGGTCGCCGAGACCAGGCTGCCTGAGATCGTCAGAAAGCTCGAGGAAGGCGACGGCCGGACCAGTGACGTGAGCATCGAGCTGGTGCCGGTCGCGTCGAGCGACGAGATCGGCGAGGTCGCCCGCGCGTTCGACGCCGTCCACGGCCAAGCGGTACGACTGGCGGTCGAACAGGCCGAGCTGCGAAGCAACGTCAACGCGATGTTCGTCAACCTGTCCCGGCGTAGCCAGGGCCTGGTCGAGCGGCAGCTGCGGTTGATCGAGAATCTGGAGAACTCCGAACAGGATCCCGACCAGCTCGGCAACCTCTTCAGACTCGACCATCTCGCGACCCGTATGCGTCGCAACGGTGAGAACCTGCTCGTTCTCGCCGGCGAGGAGCCTGAGCGTCGATGGAGCCAGCCGGTGCCGCTCGTCGACGTCATCCGCGCTGCGATCTCCGAGGTCGAGCAGTACGAGCGCATCGAGCTCACCGCATTGCCAGAGCTCGAGATCGCCGGCCGAGCGGTCAACGACGTCGTCCACCTGCTCGCGGAGGTGCTCGAGAACGCGACTGTCTTCTCCTCTGGCGACACCCGGGTGAATGTTGCTGGTCACGTCCTCGGCAGCGGTGGCGTCATGATTGAGGTCGAGGACGCGGGCATCGGCATCGAGCCGGCCGAGCTCGAAGAAATCAACGAGCGGCTGACCAACCCGCCTGTTATCGACGTCTCGGTGTCACGCCGGATGGGCCTGTTCGTGGTCGGTCGCCTGGCCTACCGGCACGGGATCCGGGCCCGGCTGCGCGCCGGCGCCAACGGCGGCGTCGCCGCGCTGGTCGCCCTCCCGCCCGACCTCGTGTCATTCACCTCTGGGGCCGTCCCGGTCGGCGCCGGCGCCGGCCTGATCCCGGCACCACAGACGCCCGCCACGGCCGGCGCTGCGCGGCCGCTGACCGGACCGGCCGCCGGACTAGGTACCAATCCCTTCGGCTTGCCGCTCGGTCCTCGGCCCGAGCTTCCGGCCGGGGAGGTGCCCGCGGAACAGAACGGCGCAGGAATTCCGGACGCCGGCCCAGATGGCAGGCCAGGTGCTCCGCTGAACGTGCCTCTCGGCGCGCCGCCAGCGGTGCCTGGCTCGCCGCTGGTCGGCACCGTCCTGCCGCCGATCGGTCGGGCCGGCGCGCCTGCGCCGAAGGTGCCGGGAAGCGGCCAGATGCCGCCGCCCCCGGGCGACGGTTCCATTCCTCGGGTGCTCGTCCCGCAGGTGCCCGGCAGCGGGCCGATGCCGCCGCCCTCCGGCAACGGCACGACGCCCCCGGACGCGGCCACTGCGCGGGCCGTCCCGTCGGAGCCGTCCGAGCCCGACGACGAAACAGAGCCCGCTCAGGACGCCCCGGCGTCGGCCGCGACCGACGGAGAAGCAGGCGCTCCTCCCGGCCCCCGGCAGGGCATCCCCGGGCTGCCCCCGCTGCCGGACTACCCGTTGCGGCAGCTCCCGCCGCTGACAGCCGCCGACCTGGTTCGGGCGAGCGGCGGCGACCTATCGCGCGGTGACATCCTCGACCCGTCGGCGCCTGGGTCGCGCGGAGACCGCAACGCTGAGCCCATCTTCGTTTCGATTCAATCCGAGTGGTTCCGCCGCAGGACCCGTCCAGCCGCCGCCAAGCCGACACCGCCGGGTGTCCCCGCCACGGACGCTCCCACGAGCGGCACGACGCCGGCACCATCGGCCGCCGCGACGGCAGAGACGACGGCCGCTCCCCGGGTCCCGGCGCAGCCGGATGGGGGCGTACCGTCCGAAGATTCCGTGCCTGCGCCGGAACCGGCGACAGTGGCGGCGGCCCAGGCCACTGGTGACGCCGACCGGCCACAACAGCCGCCGCAGGTCGAGGTCGAGGAAGAGGAAGAGGTCTGGACCTCACCGGCCGACTCCGGCTTCGAGGCGGCTGCGGTGGTCGCATCGCCGAGCGTCGGCGGATACACCGCCGCCGGACTGCCCCGCCGGATTCCCAAGACCAACCTCGTGCCGGGTACGGTCGGAGGAAGTTCGGCGGGCCAAGGCAGGCATGCACAGCGTTCTGCTGACGAGGTGCGCGGCCGCTTGTCAAGCTTCCACCGGGGGACCCGCCGAGGCCGAGAAGAAGGCTACGGGGACGAGGTGCCGAAGGACGCCGAGTCGATGGCGGCTTCCGAGGCCGCACCGGGAGGGCATACGCCGGCTGGCGATGCCGATGAACAGGAGAACGAGTGACGACTGAGCTCAGTCAGGCAGCACAGAATCTCAACTGGCTGATCACAAACTTCGCCGACCAGGTGCCAGGTGTGGCACACACGGTTGTCGTCTCCGCGGACGGCCTCCTGCTCGCGGTATCGGCGGGCTTCCCGCGTGACCGTGCCGATCAGCTGGCAGCCGTCGCGTCGGGTCTGCTGAGTCTGACCCAGGGCGCATCGCGGGTTTTCGAAGGCGGTCAGGTGACACAGACCGTCGTGGAGATGGAACGTGGTTTCTTGCTTGTCATGTCGATCAGTGACGGCTCAATCCTCGCCGTGCTCTCGTCGCCTGACAGCGACCTAGGTCTGGTCGGCTACGAGATGGCCCTGCTTGTCGAGCGGGCCGGCCGGGTCCTGACGCCTGCCCTTCGCGCGGAGCTGCAGAGTGCGCTTCCGCGCTGACATTAGGGGTGTACCCGGTGAGCACTGGCCAGGACGACGTCCACGGCGCGCTGGTGCGGCCGTACGCAGTCACACGAGGACGGACCCGGCCCCGCCACCACTTCGCGATCGAAGCGCTGGTATCCACGACGGATTTCGGGGCGCAGGCCGGACATCGGGGGACGCCTGAGGTTCAGACGATCATCGAGTTGTGCCGCGAGGTACGGTCGGTCGCCGAGATCGCGGCTCACCTGAGGGTCCCCCTCGGAGTGGCGCGCGTCCTTGTCGGCGACATGACGGACGAAGGGCTGGTGCGCGTGCACGAGCCTGGATATGAGGATGGGCAGCCAGACCTGATGCTGCTCGAAAGGGTGCTCAGTGGACTTCGCAGGCTCTAGTGCCACGAGTACGACGACCCGCCCTACGGCGTCGTCGGCCGCCACGACATCGGTGAAGATCGTTGTCGCGGGAGGCTTTGGTGTCGGCAAGACGACGTTCGTGGGCTCCGTGTCCGAGATCGTCCCGCTGACGACCGAGGCCGTGATGACCGTGGCGAGTGAGGACCTGGACGACCTCACACAGACGCCGGGAAAGACGACGACGACGGTCGCGATGGACTTCGGTCGTGTGTCGCTAGACGCCGATCTCTTGCTCTACCTGTTCGGAACGCCGGGCCAGAACCGGTTCTGGTTCATGTGGGATGATCTTGTACGAGGTGCGATCGGCGCGGTAGTGCTCGCCGACACCCGCCGGCTGGCCGACTGTTTCCCAGGGCTTGACTATTTCGAGGAGCGCGGCCTGCCTTTCATCGTGGCCGTCAACCGTTTCAATGGCGTGCTGACCCACGTCGTCGACGACATCCGCGACGCGCTTGCGCTCAATCCGAACGTTCCGATCGTGACCTGTGATGCGCGAGAGCGCGAATCCACCAAGCAGACCCTGATCGCTCTCGTCGAACACGCCATGCGCTTGCGTCGTCGCTAGTGGCCGCGGGCGCGACCACTAGTCGGGCGCCCCCGCGGCAGCTGTGAATGCGTCCTCGAGGATGTCGAGGCCTTCGGCGAGAAGGTGGTCGGGGATCACGAGCGGCGGCAGGAAGCGCAGCACGTTGCCGTAGGTGCCGCAGGTCAGCACGACCAGTCCGGCGTCATGGCACGCGGCAGCGATGCGCTGCGTGCCGGCCCGGTCGGGCTCTTTGGTCGCGCGATCCTTGACGAGCTCGATCGCCAGCATGGCACCTCGGCCGCGGATGTCGCCGATGGCGTCGAACTTTTCCTGCAGCGCGACCAGCCGGGGCAGCATGACTGACCCGATCTGCGCTGCTCGATCGACCAACCGTTCCTCCTCGATGGTGCGGATCGCGCCGAGTGCGGCGGCGCAGGCGACAGGGTTACCGCCGTATGTGCCGCCGAGCCCGCCGACGTGCGGAGCCTCCATGATCTCTGCCCGGCCGGTGACCGCGGCCAGCGGCAATCCGCCTGCGATTCCCTTGGCGGTCGTTATCATGTCCGGCACGACGCCCTCGTGCTCGCACGCGAACCAGTTGCCGGTCCGTGCGAAACCGGTCTGGATTTCGTCGGCAATGAAGACGATTCCCTTGCCGCGGGCGTAGTCCGCGAGGGCAGGGAGGAAGCCGGGAGCAGGCACGACGAAGCCGCCCTCGCCCTGGATCGGCTCGATCACGACCGCTGCGACGTTCTCGGCCCCCACCTCCTTGTCGAGCTTGCCGATCACGTGCGCCGCCACCGCGGCCCCGGACTGCATGTCGCGGTATGGATATGACATCGGCATCCGGTAGATCTCCGGTGCGAAGGGTCCAAAGCCGTGCTTGTACGGCATGTTCTTCGCGGTCAGCGCCATCGTCAGGTTCGTCCGGCCGTGGTAGCCGTGCTCGAAGACCACAACGGCCGGCCGTCCGGTGAACGAACGGGCGATCTTGACGGCGTTCTCGACCGCTTCCGCACCGGAGTTGAAGAGGGCTGACCGCTTTTCGTGCTGACCGGGGGTGAGCCGGTTCAGCTCCTCGCACACTGCGACGTAGCCCTCGTATGGCGTCACCATGAAGCAGGTGTGCGTGAACTGTCCGGCCTGTCGGGTGAGGTTGGCCACCACGCGCTGCGCGGAATTACCGACGCTCGTCACGGCGATACCCGAGCCAAAATCGATGAGCGAGTTGCCGTCCACATCAACCAGGACGCCGCCACCGGCCTTCGCGACGAAAACGGGGAGCATCACGGCCACGCCTCGGGCGACCGCCTGCGTGCGCCTAGCGAGCAGCTCCCGCGATAGGGGCCCAGGTATCTCCGTGGCAAGATGCCGCACCTGCGGCAGGCCAGGCTCTGTCTCGACAGAGCCTTCGGTCGTCAGATCCACCATCACGGTCCTACATTCACGAGGTTTCTCTGACTATCCCACGCCGTTGACCGGGTTGCTTCCGCGTCCGCAGGCGCTGCCTGAGGGCGGCCATAGCGATCAATGACGGCAGGCCGCGCTGGATCGGGGAGAATGGACCCACTATGACCACACCTCGTGACGTCGTCGTCCTCGGCAGTACGGGCTCGATCGGTACCCAGGCGATCGACGTGGTGAGCCGCAATCCGGAGATGTTCCGTGCGGTCGCGCTGGGAGCCGGCGGCAGCGATGTCGAGCAGCTTGCTCGGCAGGCGCTCGACCTGCGTGTCGAGGCAGTGGCCGTGGCCAAGGCGAGCGCTGCGTCTGACCTCCAGCTTGCGTTCTATGCCGAGGCGCAGCGGCAGGGTTTCGCGACCGGCCAATACCCGATCCCGAAGATCCTCGCCGGGCCCGACGCCTGCGCCGAGCTCGCCGGCTGGCCGGCCGACGTCGTGCTGAACGGAATCAACGGATCGATTGGCCTTGCCGCGACCCTGGCGGCGCTGTCGGCCGGCCGCACGTTGGCACTGGCGAACAAGGAGTCGCTGATCGCCGGCGGGCCGTTGGTCAAGGAGCTGGCCAAGCCCGGCCAGATCATCCCCGTCGACTCGGAGCACTCCGCCCTCGCCCAGTGCCTGCGCGGGGGAGCCACGGCCGAGGTCAGCCGTCTGGTGATCACTGCCTCCGGCGGACCGTTCCGCGGCCGCGCGAGGTCCGAGCTCGCAGATGTCACTCCGGCCGAGGCGCTCGCGCACCCTACCTGGGCAATGGGACCGGTGATCACGGTCAACTCGGCGACCTTGGTGAACAAGGCTCTCGAGGTGATCGAGGGACATCTGCTCTTCGACATCCCGCTCGACCGCATCGATGTCGTTGTCCACCCGCAGTCGATCGTTCACTCCATGGTGGAGTTCTGTGACGGCGCCACGATGGCTCAGGCGAGCCCGCCCGACATGCGGCTGCCGATCGCGCTGGCCCTCGCCTGGCCCGACCGAGTTGCCGGGGTCGCCACGCCATGCGCCTGGACCGCCGCGGCGACCTGGGAGTTCTTCCCCCTCGACGAGGAGGCGTTCCCAGCCGTGTCGATCGGCCGGGCCGCGGCGGCGGCGGGGGGCACCGCGCCGGCGGTCTTCAACGCTGCGAACGAGGAGTGCGTCGCCGCATTCCTGGCTGGCCGGCTGCCGTTCCTGGCGATCGTGGATACGGTGGAGGACGTCCTCGCGGAACACGAACCGGGCGTCGTTCGTCAAGTGGAAGACGTGGACGAAGCCGAGCGGTGGGCCAGGGCCCGGGCGCGAGAGCTCACCGGCAACAAGCTCAGGGAGATCAGCAAATGATCTTTGGTGTGCTCGGCTTCATCGTGGTCATCCTGATCTCGATCATGTTGCACGAGTTCGGCCACTTCCTGACGGCCAAGGCGTTCGGGATGAAGGCCACCGAGTTCTTCGTGGGATTCGGCCAGCGCGTGTGGTCGTTCCGGCGCGGCGAGACCGAGTACGGCATCAAGGCCATTCCGGCCGGTGGATATGTCCGCATCATCGGGATGAGCGAGAGCGAGCAGGTCGCTCCGGCCGACGAGCCGCGGGCGTTCTATCGCAAGCCGGCCTGGCAGCGGCTCGTTGTGCTGTCCGCTGGTTCTGCTGTGCACTTCGTCATCGCCTTCGTCCTGCTTGCGACTGTCTTCCTGGCGGTGGACCAGACCAGGGCGACAACGACGATCGGTGAGGTGTCGCCGTGCGTCACCAACGGCGCAGCGAGCGCGTGCCACGCGGACGATCCGAAGTCGCCTGCCACTATGGCTGGCTTCAGCAAGGGGGACCGCGTTGTCGCAGTGAACGGCCAGCCCGTTCACAGCTGGAGCGACTTCGTCCAGGTGGTGCACGACTCGGCCGGGCGTCGACTCGACGTCGTGGTGGAACGCAGCGGGCAACAGGTCACGCTGCATCCGACGCCGATCTCGCGGGAGCGACCCGACGTCAACAACCCGGCGCATACCGTGAACGCCGGCTGGCTCGGCATCGCCTCCGAACCTGAGACGTACCGGCCCGCACCGATCACGGCACTTGGCGACGCGGGGCGGGCGATCGGCAGCTACTCGAAGCTCACCGTGCAAACCCTTGCCGCGATACCGAGCAAGATCCCCAATCTCTGGGACGCGACCTTCAATGGTGCCCAGCGCGACAACGAGGGGCTGGTCGGGGTCGTTGGCGCGGGACGCATCTCGGGCGAGGTGATCGCCAACGGGGATCAGCCGCTCTCGGCGAGGATCGGCGACTTCCTCGTCATGATGGCGGGCCTGAATGTGATCATCGGAATCTTCAACATGCTTCCCCTGCTTCCGATGGACGGCGGCCATGTCGCGCTGCTGCTCGTGGAGCGCTTCAGGGCGGCTGCTTACCGGTTGGTCGGCCGGCCGGACCCGGGGCGGATCGATCCGGCTAGGCTGCTCCCGGCGACCTACCTGGTGCTTGTCCTGCTCGTCATGCTCACGGTGTTGCTCGTCACCGCGGACATCGTGAACCCGGTGCGGCTGCCGAACTAGTGGTCCTCATGGCAGGACGCTGGGCGGTCGCGATACTAGACCGTCAACTGATCGTCGACTCGAATCGAGACTGTGCCTGATGAGCGTGAATCTCGGGATGCCCGCCGCGCCATCCAAGCCACTGGCACCACGGCGCAAATCCCGGCAGATCAAGGTCGGGAGTGTCCTGGTCGGCGGGGATGCCCCGGTGTCCGTCCAGTCCATGACGACGACTGTGACCGCAGACGTCAACGCGACGCTGCAGCAGATCGCCGAGCTTACGGCTTCCGGCTGCCAGATCGTCCGGGTCGCAGTCCCGTCTCAGGACGATGCGGATGCCCTGCCGGCCATCGCCGGCAAATCGCAGATCCCGGTCATCGCGGACATCCATTTCCAGCCGCGCTACGTGTTCGCGGCGATTGAGGCGGGCTGCGCGGCAGTCCGCGTGAATCCCGGCAACATCAAGCAGTTCGACGACAAGGTGGCCGAGATCGCCCGCGCGGCATCGGATTCCGGCACTCCGATCAGGATCGGCGTCAATGCCGGCTCACTTGACCCGAGGCTGCTTGCGAAGCATGGGAAGGCCACACCCGAAGCGCTGGTCGAGTCTGCCCTGTGGGAGTGCTCGCTCTTCGAAGAGCACGGCTTCCGTGATCTCAAGATCTCGGTCAAGCACCACGATCCAGTTGTGATGATCCACGCTTATCGGCTGCTCGCCGAGGCCTGCGACTATCCCCTCCACCTTGGCGTCACCGAGGCGGGGCCGGCCTTCCAAGGCACGATCAAGTCGTCGGTGGCGTTCGGCGCGCTGCTCGCCGAGGGCATCGGCGACACGATCCGGGTCTCGCTGTCTGCTCCCCCGGTTGAGGAGGTCAAGGTCGGCATCGGGATCCTGGAGTCGCTCGGCCTGCGCGAGCGCGGGTTCGAGATCGTGTCTTGCCCGTCGTGCGGGCGTGCTCAAGTCGACGTATACAAGCTGGCGGAGGAGGTCCACGCTGGACTCGACGGCATGGATGTGCCGCTGCGAGTGGCGGTGATGGGTTGCGTCGTCAACGGTCCGGGTGAGGCGCGCGAAGCCGATCTCGGTGTGGCTTCCGGCAACGGCAAGGGTCAGATCTTCGTGCGAGGCGAGGTCATCAAGACGGTCCCCGAGTCCAGAATCGTCGAGACGCTCATCGAGGAGGCCATGCGGCTCGCCGAGGAGATGGGCCTGGACGGCGCCGACGCCGGAGAACCAACCGTCACCGTCTCCTGATGGCACGGCGCGGCTCACTGGCGGATTCGCCGCCACCGCAGGGTGAACGGCGACCTTGAGTCTGATTACTGTGGACTTGTGCTCGGCACCGCCGCGGTCCGGCTTCTTGATTCGCGCGACACGCCTGACGCGCTCGACGTCGTCGCGCGCGATCCGTACGCCAACGTGTTCGTGGGTTCGCGCATCCACACCGTCGGCCTCGACTCGTGGCGGCTTGGCGCGGAGGTCTGGGGGTATCCGGCCACCGGGACACTCCAATCGCTGTGCTACGCAGGTGCGAACCTGGTGCCCGTTGAGGCGACGAGCGCAGCGGTCGACGCATTCGCCGAGCGTGCGATAAGCCAAGGTCGGCGTTGCTCATCCATCGTGGGTCCGGCAGACGCGGTGGGCGCACTGTGGGCTCTGCTTGAGCCGCATTGGGGCCCGGCAAGGACGACACGCGCCCGGCAGCCGATAATGGTGGCCACCCGGCGGGCAGGTGCGGAGATTTGGCGCGACCACTACGTCCGGCAGGTCGTCGTAGCTGAGCTCGACATCCTGCTCCCCGCCTCGGTTGCGATGTTCACCGAGGAGATCGGCATCTCACCCGTGGCCAGCGACGGGGGAGTCCTCTATCGATCCCGGGTGCGTGAGCTCATCGAGTCGGGACGATCACTAGCCCGTATCGACGGCGACCGCGTTGTCTTCAAGGCGGAGATCGGCGCGGTCACGCCGCGTGCCTGCCAGGTACAAGGTGTTTGGGTAGAGCCGGCACTTCGCGGCAGAGGGCTTGCCGTGGCCGGCATGGCAGCTGTCGTCGACCATGCGCTGGAGTCCGTGGCGCCCGCAGTCTGTCTTTACGTGAACGACTACAACGCGCCGGCCAGGGCCGTGTACCGAAAGGTCGGCTTCGAGGAATGCGGCGCGTTCATGTCCGTGCTGTTCTGACGCGGCAAACCCAGCGCTCGTAGGTGCACCGGTACCGTAGGTGGCGCTTGCGTCGGGCGCTGAGGGAGTGACAGGTGTACGGCGAGATCGGCCGCGCGGCGTGACCGCCGGCACAGCTCCGGCGCACGCAGTCATCTCGAGCGTGCCCCTGCGCCATGACCCCGACTTTCGCCGCTACTGGGTTGCCCGGGTGACGTCCATTGCCGGCACGGCGGGTAGCTACGTCGCGATGCCGACCCTGATGTATCGGATGACAGGTTCGGCCCTCTACACCGGCGTCCTCACCGCACTCGAGTCGATCCCCTATGTGGTCTTCGGCCTGCTCGGCGGGGCCGTTGCTGACCGAGCCGACCGTCGTCGCATGATGATCATCACGGATGTGCTAAATGCCGCGGTGCTCCTGTCGGTTCCGCTGGCGGCCGCATTCGGCGCGCTGACGGTTGGACACCTGCTCGCCGCGGCGACGCTCACCGCCAGTCTCTTCGTGTTCTTCGACGCGGCGAACTTCGGAGCGCTGCCCACCCTGGTGGGGCGGGATCGCATCGCGCGAGCGAACGGTGCGGTCTGGGGGGCAAGCACCGTGCTGGAGATCTGCGTACCAGCGCTTGTGGGCGTCGTCGTGGCGATCGCTCATCCGGCTGTCGTGGTCGCCGCGGATGCGGCCACCTACATCGTGTCCGCCTTCTGTGTGGCACGGATCGTCAGACCATTGTCGGATCACGACCGGCTGGCCGCAGCCGCGGCGGCCGGGCGGCGAATGGTCGACGGTTTGCGCGCGGATATCGCGGAGGGGCTGCGCTTCCTATGGCATCACGCCACCATCCGGCCGATGACATTGATCGGCTGCGCCCAAGCCGTCGCCGGCGGCGTCGTCGTCGGACAGCTCGTTCCCTATGCGCGCGAGGTCTTGGGGATCGGCGAGAAGGACAATGGGCTCGGGATCTTGTTCGCCGGCTGGGGGTTCGGGGCATTGCTTGCGACGCTCGTCATGGGCCGTCTCGCTACCAGTTTCGGGGCCGCGCGGGTCACGCTCTACAGCCTCCCGGCGAGCTTCGCCTGCGGCGCCGCGTTCGCCGCCGCTCCGACGTTTCCGCTCGCAGTTCTGGCGCTGACCTGCTGGGGCGCCGCATACATGCTCATCGTCGTCAACGGGATCACCTATCGGCAACAGCAGACACCTGAGCGCCTCTTGAGCCGGGTCAACGTGACCGGCCGGCTGCTCTCCTACGGCATCGGCTACAGCGTCGGCGGCCTCGCTGGAGGCATCGTCGCCTCGATCTCTGACCCTCGCGGAGCAATGGCATTCGCCTCGAGCTGCGTCGCCGTCGCTGTGGCCATCGGCTGGCTGTCCCCATTGCGGACGGCTTCGCCCGCTGCCACTGCTCGATTGTCCAGCGATAGTCCAGGATGAACGGCGGCGCCCGGCGCGTGGCGCGGAAGTGGACCCGCTCACTTACCGTGCTCGGCGTTGTCGCCGTCGTTCTGGCGGGCGTTCTCGCGTGGATGAACGCTCTGGTACTCGACGACCCCGGCCAGCCGCGGTCGTCGGGAACCACGGCTGCATCGACGCAGCCCGGCTCGGCGGGCACCGGTGGAGAGCGGCGCTTCACCGTCCTGATGTCCGGGGATGTGCTCCTGCGCGAGACGCTGTGGGCTCAGGCGGCGCGGGACGCCAACGCGCGCGGTGAGCGCGGCTATGACTTCCGGCCGATGCTCGCCGGCGTTCGCCCGCGAATCTCCGCGGCCGATCTGGCGATCTGCCACCTGGAGACACCGGTCGGCGCACCCAGTGGCCCGTTCTCTGACTATCCCGTTTTCACGGTTCCGCCGCAGATCATCCCCGCACTCGCCTGGGCCGGCTACGACGCATGTACGACGGCGTCCAACCACACGCTTGACGCGGGAGCGGACGGCGTCGACCGGACGCTGGCGGCGCTCGACGCGGCCGGGATAGCACATGCGGGCTCGGCTCGGACGTCGCGGGAGGACGACCGCACCACGATCCTCACCGTCCACCCGCACGGACCTGCCGGGAGTCACGGAGGGGCTACAGCGGTCAAGGTGGCCTTGCTGTCCTACACCTACGGGCTCAACGGTTTTCAGGTGCCGGCGGGGAAGAGCTGGATCGTCGACACCATCGACCCGGAGGAGATCCTCAGCGAGGCACGTCGGGCGAGACGGGCGGGCGCCGAGGTGGTGCTGGTCGCGCTGCACTGGGGCCAGGAATACCGCAACGATCCGACGAAGGACCAGCAGCGGATCGCGCGGCGCCTGCTCGCCTCTCCCGATATCGATCTCGTGTACGGACATCACGCGCACGTACCGCAGCCGTTCGGCAAGATCAACGGCAAGTGGATCGTGTACGGGCTGGGTAACCACCTCGCCGAGCAGGAGAGCCAGCCCGAACGTACGCACGAGGGAACGATGGCCCGGTTCACCTTCACCGAGCGCGGCGGCAGGTGGACAGTCACCGCGGCCGAGTACATCCCGACGGCTATCGGCCTGCAGGCCCCCTTCCGGTTGGCCGATCTGCCCCGGCAGCTCTCCCGCGACGACCTGACCGGTGCGCAGAGGGCGGCCGCTCGGCGCTCCTACGACGAGGTCAGCGATATTGTCGACAGCCTGGGCGCGAGCAAGGCGGGCCTTCGACCCGGCTAACCGGCCGCCCAGGCGGCGCGACGGCGTTAATTGCCTCAACTGCGGGCGAGGTGAAGGGATATCCTCGCGGCACCGGCATCGCCGGCAGCCACCTCCCGTCTTGCATGCAGAGGAGTAGTCCCGTGATCCTCCGGATGTCGACCCTGTTTCTCCGCACCCTGCGCGAGGATCCGGCCGACGCCGAGGTGCCGAGTCACAAGCTCTTGGTGCGGGCTGGATACATCCGTCGGGTCGGCCCCGGCATCTACTCGTGGCTGCCTCTGGGCAAGATCGTGCTCGACAACATCGCGCGGATCGTCCGCGAGGAGATGAACCGCATGGGCGGGCAGGAGGTCTTGTTTCCCGCCCTTCTTCCTCGCGAGTACTACGAGGCCACCGGCCGGTGGACCGAGTATGGCGACAACATCTTTACGCTGCAGGACAGGAAGGGTGCGGACTATCTCCTGGGGCCTACGCACGAGGAGTTGTTCACCGAGATGGTGAAGGGGGAGTACTCCTCCTACAAGGACTATCCGGTCGTCCTCTACCAGATCCAGACGAAGTACCGCGATGAGCCGCGGCCGCGCGCCGGCCTGTTGCGAGGCCGTGAGTTCGTCATGAAGGACTCGTACTCCTTCGATCTCGACGACGAGGGGCTCAAGCGGTCGTACGAGCTGCATCGCGAGGCCTACATCAAGATCTTCGACCGGCTCGGTCTTCGCTACAAGATCGTTTTCGCGATGTCGGGAGCGATGGGCGGTTCCGGGTCGGAGGAGTTCCTCGCCCCCACACCAGTTGGCGAGGACACCTTCGTCACCTGCACCGCCTGCGACTATGCGGCCAACGTCGAAGCGGTTCGGGTCCCCGCTCCGGAGGCAGGCGACCCCGCGGCACATCCTCCACTCAAGGTCCTCGACACACCTAACACGCCGACCATCGAATCGCTGGTCGACTACGTGAACTCGCTCGGCGAGCTCGACCACCCGATCACCGCCGCAGACACGCTCAAGAACGTCGTCGTGAAGGTCAGGCAGCCCGGTTCAGAGGACTCCGAGGTCCTCGTCATCGGTGTGCCAGGAGACCGCGAGGTCGACATGAAACGGCTCGAGGCCAACCTCGAGCCCGCCACAGTCGCGATGTTCGAGGCGGAGGATTTCGCCAGGAATCCCGCGCTTGTCCGCGGATACATCGGACCGCAGATTCTGCGTCAGCTCGGCGTCCGCTACCTCGTCGATCCGCGGATCGTCGTCGGCACTTCGTGGGTCACCGGGGCGAACCAACCCGATCGACACGCCGCCAATGTTGTCGCGGGGCGTGACTTCGAGCCCGATGGGACGATCGAGGCCGCCGAAGTCCGCGCCGGTGACCCGTGCCCGCAGTGCGGATCGGCGCTCTCGATCGACCGCGGCATCGAGATCGGCCACATTTTCCAGCTCGGTCGGAAGTACGCCGACGCGGCATCGCTGGATGCGCTTGGCCCCGACGGGAAGCCGATCCGGATCACGATGGGCTCGTACGGCGTCGGGGTGTCCCGCGCCGTCGCGGCCATCGCCGAGCAGACCCACGACGGGCTCGGGCTGTGCTGGCCACGGGAGGTGGCGCCGGCTGACGTCCACATCTTGGCCACCGGCAAGGAGCAGGCTGTCGTCGAGACCGCCGACCAGCTCGCTGCTGCGCTTGAAGAGCGCGGCGTACGAGTCCTCCTCGACGATCGCCGCGGTGTATCGGCTGGGGTCAAGTTCGCGGACTCGGAGCTGCTCGGAGTGCCGACGATCGTGGTCGTCGGCCGCGGGCTGGCCGACGGCGTCGTCGAGGTGAGGAACCGCCGAAGCGGCGACCGTACGAATGTGTCCGTCGAGGCCGCGCCCGACCACATCGCGTCGCTGTGAGCCCGTGGGCGTTTTGACAGGATGCAGGGCGTGGCTGTCGACGCGGTGATCTTTGACTGGGGTGGCACCCTCACGCCCTGGCATACCGTCGACCTGGCGGAGCAGTGGCGGGCATACGCGCGTGCCTACGACCCGGCCTACGGCGATGAGGTTGCCGCCGCCTTGCGAGCCGCAGAGGACGAGGCGTGGCGGGTGGCCCGCGAGGAGCATCGGAGCACCACGTTCGATGCAGTGGTGCGGTCGGCTGGGCTCCAGCCGTCCGGGCGCTCACATGCCAGGGCGCTCGAGGCCTATCACGCGTTCTGGGAGCCGCACACCTTCACCGACCCGGACGCCTTCGCCTTGCTCGCGCAGCTGCGTGAGCGCCAGATTTCCGTCGGCGTCCTCTCGAACACCATCTGGGCCAGGGAGGAGCATGAAGCGGTGTTTCGCCGCGACGGCGTGCTCCACCTCATCGACGGAGCGGTCTACACCAGCGAGATCGAGTGGACCAAGCCGCACCCGGAAGCGTTCATCGCTGCGATGAAGGCCGTCGGGGCGGTGGAGCCCGAGCAGTGCGTCTTCGTGGGCGATCGGCCCTTCGACGACATCTACGGCGCCGGCAGCGTCGGGATGCGCACCATCCTGTTGCCGCACAGCCTGATCCCCGACGATCAGCGCGGACCCCTCGACGGCGAGCCTGATGCTGTCATCACCAGGCTGTCGGATGTGCTCTCGTTGGTCGACGGCTGGCAATCGACGTGATGTCCGCGTCAGTTTCCGGCGCCACCCGCAAGGCCCGGGAATGCCGTGGTGGTGCCACGCCATCCGGCCGCCGCCGCGGCCGCTGCAGCCAGAGCCGATGCGCCGAGATCGCGCATATCCTTGCCGCCGGCCGCCACCAGAGCCGCGTAGGCCTGCGCGATGCCGTCCTCGAGCTGCGCCGCGAGCTTGCGCGCATCCTGAGCGGTCACGATCGCGAAGGGCAGCCGATAGGCCGAGGCGGCCGGCGTGGGCGGCGCTTTCTCCGCCGCGATCAGGCGGGCCAGCTCGTCTCTGCGACGGCGGTGAGCCTGGTAGATGGCGATCGCCCGTGCTCGTTCGCTCGCGGACAGGTGAGCGCCGACCACTGCATACCCGTAGATCGCGGCATGCTCCGCGGCGAGCGCTGTCTGCGCGGCCGCCAGCTCCCGCTCTGGCGTCCCTTTCATCGGTCAGCCTCGGCACGCAGCAACAGCGCGTGGGCGTTCTCACACGCCGCGATCGACGCGACGAGGGCGGCGAACGTGCCCGACAGAGCTGACTCGACCACGGACCGGCGACGGTCCGTCGCCTCCTGCTCGGCGTCGGCAAGTGCACGAACCGCCATGGACTGCTGCGGGGATATTCGTGCCTGGTGCGGGCGCCGCGTCGTCGTTGGCGAGCTCATCGGAGTGGCGGCGAGGGCGTGCCCGAGCGCGTCGACGTGTGCGGTGTGCCTCCGTACGAAGGAATCTAGCGGCCTCCTGAGCGTCGGGTGCCGCTCGATCGTCGCGGCATAGAGGGCCAGCAGTGCTGCCTTGTCTTCGAGGATCCGGTCCCTGGCCGCGGCGTCCGCCGATGGCCGGTCGGAAGCAGGGCCCTCCGAGCCGTTCCGCGTACACCCGCTCACCGCCGCAGCGGCGACTATGCCCACGGCTGCGAGCACGCGCCGCCTGCTGAGCAGATGCTTCGGCGATCCGCCGGCCGCCGGAGCGCGCGAAATGTCGGCCATGCCTCGTCCACCTAGTCGCCTATCTGGGTGCGACTGCTGACCGTACCTCAGCGGGCTCGGCCGGTGGCGCCCGCAGCGCGGGGTCGTCGCGTGCCTAACCCGATATCGTGTACGCCACGCGCCGCGCGCCACAAGATAAGAGCCGAGGGG
The DNA here is from genome assembly GCA_046735375.1 of Actinomycetota bacterium. GTDB lineage: Bacteria > Actinomycetota > Actinomycetes > JAKEEW01 > JAKEEW01 > DASYTV01. Next base: position 35,077 of record JBKPTD010000215.1, read on the forward strand.
AGGTCCCCCGACATGAGCAGGCAGCCTGCCTACGACGACCTCGCCGCGGTGGTGGAGCCGCTGGTCGCCGCGGCCGGGGCGGACCTCGAGGATGTGACAGTCAAGACGGCGGGCCGTCGCACTCTCCTGCAGATCTTCGTCGACGCCGATGGGGGGATCGGTCTGGACGAGATCGCCGACATCAGCACGGCGATTTCCACCAAGCTCGACGAGATCGATCTGTTCGGAGTCGCCCCCTACACGCTCGAGGTCAGTTCGCCCGGCGCGGACCGGCCCCTCACCACCCCCAAGCATTGGCGCCGCGCAGTCGGCCGGCTCGTGAGAGCACAGCTGCGCGGTGGGGGCGAGATCATCGGCCGGATAGCCGGGTCGGACGACTCAGCTGTCACCCTGGAAGTTGGCGGAGACCAGCAGCGGCTGGCGTACGAAGAGATCGCCAAGGCCAGGGTGGAGGTCGAGTTCAGCCGTCCGCGTGGCGACCACGACGAGGAGAGGTAGTCGATGGACATCGACCTCGCCGTGCTGCGCAGCCTCGAAAGGGAGAAGGAGATCCCGTTCGATCTTCTGATCGAGGCCATCGAGTCCGCGCTGCTGATCGCCTACCACAAGACTGATCCCGTCCATCACAACGCCCGGGTTCAGCTCGATCGCAAGACCGGGCACGTCACCGTCTTCGCTCAGGAGATCGACGACGACGGCAACATCGTCAGCGAATGGGAGAACACGCCCGACGACTTCGGCAGGATCGCCGCCACAACCGCAAAGCAGGTGATCCTCCAGCGGCTGCGAGACGCCGAGGACGAGCAAACCTATGGCGAGTACGCCGGCCGTGAGGGCGACATCGTCTCCGGGGTGATCCAGCAGGGCAACGACCCACGGATGGTGCTGGTCAACATCGGCCGGCTAGAGGCGATCTTGCCTCCAGTGGAGCAGGTCCCCGGCGAGCGCTACGAGCACGGTGAGCGGCTCAAGTGCTATGTGGTGTCTGTGAGGAAGGGCCTGCGCGGTCCGTCGGTGACGTTGTCTCGCACCCATCCCAATCTCGTCAAGAAGTTGTTCGCTCTGGAGGTGCCGGAGATCGCTGACGGCTCAGTGGAGGTCGCCGCGATCGCGCGCGAGGCCGGGCACCGGACGAAGATCGCAGTACGTGCTCTCAGGAGCGGCATTAACCCCAAGGGCGCCTGCATCGGCCCGATGGGTGCCCGGGTGCGCAACGTCATGAGTGAACTGCACGGCGAGAAGATCGACATCGTCGACTGGTCGGAGGAGCCGGCGGAGTTCGTGGCCAATGCCCTGTCACCGGCGCGGGTCAACTCGGTCGAGATCGTCGATGCGGAGGCCAAGGCCGCACGGGTCATCGTCCCCGACTTCCAGCTCTCACTCGCCATCGGCAAGGAGGGGCAGAACGCACGGCTGGCCGCCCGGCTCACTGGCTGGCGGATCGACATCCGCCCTGACACCGAGACAGCGGCTTCGTGATCCAGCGGCTCCGCCGGTCCCGTCCTGGCGGGCCGCTCAGAGCCAGCCGCGGCTTTTGAAGATCGCGTACAGACTGACGCATGTTAGGCCCATGAGGGTGAGCGCAAGGGGGTAGCCGAGGAACCAGTGCAGCTCGGGCATATGGTCGAAATTCATGCCATAGATCGTGCCGATCAGGGTGGGTGCGAAGAGGATGGCCGCCCAGGCGGAGACCTTCTTGACTTCTTCGTTTTGGATATTGCTGGTCTCGGTGAGTCGTCTCATCTCCTCGTTCTGGGCCTGGGCGACCAGGGTGGCATTGACTGTGAGGATGTCGCCGAGGGCTTGCCGGAAGCCGTCGACGCGTTCGGCGACGATGGTGGCGTGGTCGACGACGTCGCGCAGGTAGCGCTTCAGCTCTTCGTCGGTGCGATATTTGTCGAATCCAATCGTGAGGGCTTCGAGCATGCTCAGGAGCGGACGGGTGGCGCGCTGGAACTCGACGACCTCGCGCGATAGCTCGTAAATGCGCTGGGATACGTTCGGGTCGCCGCGAAACACCTCGGTCTCGATCTCGTCGATGTCGTTTTGGAGTCCGGCCACCACCGGTGCGTAGCCATCGACGACCGAGTCCAGCACGGCGTAGAGCACTGCCTCTGGCCCCAGCCGCAGCAGGTCCGGGTCGTCTTCCGTGCGCCGCCGCACCACGCCGAGATCGGGGGATTGGCTGTGTCGGACGGTGAGGACGAAGTTGGGACCGACGAAGAGATGGATCTCACCGAAGTCGACCTCTTCGACGTCGTCGAGGTAGCGGGCGGCGCGCAGGACCACAAAGAGGGTGTCGCCATAGCGGTCCAGCTTGGGACGCTGGTGGGCGACGATCGCGTCTTCCACTGCCAGCTCATGCAGACCGAATTCGTCTGCGGCGGCCAGCAGTTGCGCCTCGCTCGGGCGATACAGCCCGATCCATGCCATCGCGTCGGGCTCTTGCGACAGCGCGCGGTATGCCTCAGCGATGGTGGCTGGGCTCGCTACGCGCTTGCCGTCGCGATAGATCGCGATGTCGACGATGCTGGCCGGGACGGTCGGGGACGGAGCGGCTTCGGTCGTCGCCCGTGGATCCATGGACTGTTCTGGCGCGACCGACCCGCGCGCGGCGGGCCTGCGCAGCGCGCGGCGTGCAGGGCGCAAGGCCTTGGAACGCCAGTCGGACATGGCAGCCTCCAGATCAAGCATGCCGATCAAAAAGATGTGCCCAAGGCAGGGTGCCTTCACGGAGCCGTCGCGTGGCTGAGCGGGAACGATCAAGCGAATGCTAGGAGCGGGAACTCGAAGGTTGGCTGCGAGTCACGGCGGCCCGACCTCCTCCACCTCGATCCCGAAGAGATCCGCCGGTCACGCTACACCCAGTGCCTCGTCGGGCCGACCCGTCGACGATTCTGTCGGAATATCCTGATCAACTAGAGCGTTCCACCATATAAAGCGGCGGATGAGTGGCCGCGAAGCCCGTACAGAACGACGGCCCGGCTGATCGCTGCGCCCATCCGCTGGGGGTAGACTGTCCCGTGACTGGTCGCGCGACCCCGGTGCGCACGTGTGTGGGGTGCCGGGTTCGGGCGGCTAAGTCTGACCTGTTGCGGGTCGTGATGATCGAGGGCACTTGCGTTCCCGACCACCACGGCCGGCTACCGGGTCGAGCTGCGCACCTGCATCCCGATCCGGCTTGCCTCGACCTCGCCGAGCGCCGTCGGGCGTTCCCACGGGCACTCAGGGTGCCGGGACCGCTCGATCTGAGTGCGCTCAGGGCGTACGTCGGGCGAAGGCCATCACACTGACTATTGTCGGTGCCGGCCTGGCAGCAGCAGGCCAGCGTCGCACGCAATGCCGACCCGCAGGTAAGGACGAGTAACCGATGAGCGCTCGATGAGCACACAGCGATGAGTACTCGCATGCACTAGCGGCCTGGGCGAGATGATCCGGGCCGAGAAGGAGAGCAGTGGCAAAGGTCCGGGTCTACGAGCTCGCCAAGGAGTTCGGTGTCGAGAGCAAGGTTGTCATGGCCAAGCTCCAGGAGCTCGGTGAGTTCGTTCGTTCCGCGTCTTCGACGATCGAGGCGCCGGTTGTCCGCAAGCTGAAGGAAGCCTTCCCAGCCGGGGTGGCGCCGTCAGACGGCGCTGGTCCCGCCCAGCCGGCGGCCAAGAAGGCGGCAGCCAAGAAGACCACAGCAAAGAAGGCCGCGGCGCAGCCTGAGACGCCCTTGGCCGAGCAGGTAGCCGCGGCGGAGCAGCCGCTCGCGCCTACCCCGCCGGCATCTCCGGTGCAACCGGTCACTCCAGTCCCGGCTCCGGCTGAGGAGATCCGCCGTCCGGCAGCGGTCGGGCCCACGGAGGCCGAGCCCCGCCCAGCGGCTCCGCGGCCGGGCGATCTTCCCAGGCCTGGCCAGGCCCGTCCCGGCGGCGCCGCCGCGCCCGGCGCGATCCCGCGCCCGGCTGGTCCGCGGCCTGGCAACAACCCATTCACGTCGAGCACCGGCATGTCCCGTCCCGCGCCGCGCCAGCCCCGTCCCGGCGCACCTGGCGCGCCAGGAGCCGGTCGCCCGGGCGGAGTTCCTGGCGTTCCACGACCAGGTAGTCCTGCCGGCGGGCCGGGTCCAAACCCGGGCAACATGCCGACCCGGCCGGCTCGCCCGGCCGGTCCCGGT
>JBKPTD010000216.1:0-34345 GCA_046735375.1 Actinomycetota bacterium
TCGCCCGATGCCACCGGCACGACCACAGCCACGACGCGTTCGCCCCACTCATGGTCCGGCCGGCCGATCACTGCGGCCGCTGCTATCGCCGGATGCGTGGAGAGCACAGTCTCGACCGCGACGGGGTCGACGACGACGCCCCCGGTGAGAATGGCATCGTCCGCGCGGCCAAGCACGATGAGCCGGCCGTCCCGGTCGATCCGCCCGCGGTCCGACGTGCGGAACCTGCCCCGCGAGAAAGCCGTCTTCGTGGCAGCCGGATCCAGCCGGTAACCAGCCGCGAGGGTCGGGCCTGACAGCTCCACCGTCCCATCCGTCCCGATCTCGACACCGACGCCGGCCAGCGGCACGCCATCGTAGACGCAGCCACCTGCCGTCTCGGTCATCCCGTAGCTGCTGACAACTCGTACCCCCGCCTCACGTGCCCTCGTCACCAGCTCAGCGGAAACGGCGGATCCACCGACCAAGATCGCGTCGTACGCTCGCAGCGCCGCCAGCACCTTCCCGCCGCGGTCGAGCAATCGCCCCAGTTGCGTCGGGACGAGCGCCGTATAGCGACGGTCACCGGTCAGGGCACGGCTTTCGTCCGCGAATGCTGCCGGGTCGAAGCCGCCTGCAGCGTCCAGGACGACCGGCGCCTCGCCGGCGACGATCGAGCGAACGAGCACTTGCACGCCGGCGATGTGTGTGGGCGGGAGAGCGAGCAGCCACTGCCCCATCCCGCCGAGGCGATCGTGGGTGAGCCGGGCGGAGGCGAGCAGGGCGGTAGCAGGCAGCAGCACCCCCTTCGGCCGGCCGGTGGATCCGGAGGTCGGCATCACCAAAGCAATATCGTCCCGCTCGAGCGGCCGCGCCGGCTGCACCGCACTGCTGACAAGGGCCTGCTCCGGCCCATCCGGGATGATCGTGACCGCGGGCCCGCCGTCGTACAGGGCATGTGACAGCGCCTGGAGCAGATCCGGCTCGACGGCACACGGCCAGCTGTAGGCCGACAGCGCGGACGGGGACATGGGTCGTAAGCGTAAGGAGGAACATCCGGTCGCCGCGGTGCGGGGCGTCGTGCTGGGGATGCCCGCGCCGATTCGGCCGCCCGCACTGCGCCCTCGGCGCAAACCCCGCGCACCCGGACATTAGGGTGGGCCTCCATGGGTGAGGCACAGCCGGGAGTGGCGACCACGACGATCAAGCCGGGCGCGGAATGGGTACCGGCCGGCGACTACACCGATATCAGATACGACACCTCCGACGGGATCGCGAAGATCACGATCAACCGGCCTGAGGTGCGTAACGCATTCCGGCCCCAGACCCTCTTCGAGCTGCAGCACGCCTTCAACGTCGCCAGGGACGACGACGGGATAGGCGTGATCATCTTGACCGGTGCGGGGGACCGGGCGTTCTGTTCCGGCGGCGACCAGCGAATCCGCGGCGACGACGGCTATCTCGGCGACGACGCCGTGGCCCACAAGGGGATCGGCCGGCTCAACGTCCTCGACCTGCAGATCCAGATCCGGCGGACCCCAAAGCCGGTCGTCGCCATGATCGCTGGGTACGCGATCGGCGGTGGACACGTTCTCCACGTCTGCTGCGACCTGTCCATCGCGGCGGACAACGCGCGGTTCGGGCAGACCGGCCCCAAGGTCGGCTCTTTCGACGGCGGCTACGGCTCCGGTCTGCTCGCCCGCATCGTCGGGCAGAAGAAGGCGCGTGAGATCTGGTATCTCTGCCGCCAGTACGACGCCGCGCAGGCGCTCGAGATGGGGTTGGTCAACACGGTCGTGCCGCTCGAGCAGCTCGAGATCGAGACTGTCGCCTGGTGCCGGGAGATGCTGCAGTTGTCCCCGCTGGCGCTGCGCATGCTCAAGGCGTCGATGAACGCGGCGGACGACGGACTTGCCGGCATCCAGCAGCTCGCAGGGGACGCGACCCTCCTCTTCTACATGACCGAGGAAGCGCAGGAAGGGCGCGACGCCTACGTTCAGAAGCGCAAGCCTGACTTCGGTAAGTTCCCCAAGCGGCCGTAGCCGCATGTCGTAGGCCTGACGATGCGGACAGCAGTCTTTGCCATTCCGATGCGGGTGACGTTCCGCGGCCAGTCGCTGCGTACCGGGATGCTCATCGAAGGTCCCGCCGGCTGGGCGGAGTTCTCGCCGTTTCCCGAATACGGGCCCCAGGAGTCCGCGCGCTGGCTCGCAGCGGCACGAGAGGCGGCGTTCTCGTCATGGCCGGCTCCCGTTCGCTCGAGGATCCCGGTGAACTGCATCGTGCCGGCGGTCGGTCCGCAGGAGGCTGCCGTGATCGTTGCGACCTCAGGCTGCCGTACCGCGAAGGTGAAGGTCGGCGAGCGCGGCCAGACCGAGGGAGACGACATTGATCGAGTGGAAGCTGTACGGCACGCCCTCGGGCCGTCGGGACGGCTGCGGGTCGATGCGAACGGAGCGTGGTCAGCGGACGAAGCGACCCGCATGATCAAGTCGCTGTCCCGGTTCGACCTCGAGTACGTCGAGCAGCCGTGCGCGACCCTCGACGAGATGGCGACCGTCCGCAAGCAGGTGGACGTGCCATTGGCGGCCGACGAGTCGATTCGGCGCACAGCCGACCCGCTGCGGGTACGCGCAGCAGCGTCCGCCGACGTCGTCGTACTCAAGGTGCAGCCCATCGGCGGCGTGCGCCGCTCGCTGGAGGTGGCAGAGGCCTGTGGGCTGCCGGCTGTGGTGTCCTCCGCGCTCGAGACCTCCGTCGGCCTTGCCGCGGGCGTGGCGCTCGCCGCCGCATTGCCTGAGCTACCGTACGCGTGCGGGCTCGCCAGCCTCTCACTGCTCTCTGCTGACGTGACCACGCAGCCGCTGCTGCCCGTCGATGGAGAGATCCCCGTTCGCCGCCCGGTCCCCGATCCCGCACTCCTCGACCTGATGGCGGCTTCCGGCGCCCTCACCGAGACCTGGCAGGCACGGCTGCACCAGGCCGAGTCGATACTCGACCCATGAGCGTCGACGGCGACACACCGGAGTCGGCCACTGGCGGCAGCTCGCCGGCTCGGCTGGCTCCTTCGATCGCGCAGGCACGTGTGCTCGTCGACGAGCTCGCCCGCTGCGGACTGCGGGACGCGGTCCTCGCCCCAGGATCCCGTTCGGCGCCACTGGCACTCGCGCTCTACCGGGACCCGCGGATTCGGCTGCACGTCCGCATCGACGAGCGCTCCGCGGGTTTCCTCGCTGTCGGGCTCGCCGCCGTCGCGCGCCGACCGGTGGCAGTGCTGTGTACGTCCGGCACGGCGGCGGCGAACCTCCACCCCGCGGTACTCGAGGCGTCAGCGGCACACGTACCCCTCGTCGTCCTCACCGCGGATCGGCCGCCCGAGCTCAGGCAGACGGGTGCGAACCAAACTGTCGACCAGCTCAAGCTCTTCGGCTCAGCAGTCCGCTTTTTCGCCGAGGTCGGTGCGGCCGAGAGGATTCCCGGCCAGGTCGCCTACTGGCGTTCGCTAGCCTGCCGGGCCTACGCCGCCGCGGCGGGAACCCAGATGGACGCGGAGGCGACGCCGTCCCCGGCAGCCGGTCCCGTCCACCTCAATGTCCCGATGCGCGAGCCGCTCGTCGCTGACCACCGCGGGCCTGACCCCTACCGGACAGCAGCCGACGCTGGTTGGATCGAGCCTCTCGACGGTCGGGCGGACGGTTCCGCTTGGACTCGCGTTAGACCAGATCAGTGGCCCCCACCCGGTGCGACCGGCACGGATAGTGACACCTCCCGATTCGCGCCTCTAGGCCGAAGCGCTCGGCCAGGCCCGACTGGGGTCGAGACCGCGCTCCTCGCCACCGAGCGTGGTGCGGTGGTCGTCGGCGCCGATCCCGTCGACCCAGAGGCGGCGATCGCGCTCGCGGAAGCCTGCGGCTGGCCGATCCTGTCCGAGCCGACGGGCAACGCCCGGCGTGGCCCGCATGCGATCGCGACGTATCCGCTCCTGTTGGCAGACCCGGACTTTGCCGCTGAGCACCAACCCGCTCTGATCGTGACCGTCGGCAAGGTTGGACTCAGCCGGAGCTTGCTGACCTGGATCCACTCGGCACCTCGGCACATTCTGATCGATCCACACGACGACTGGGCTGACCCGACCAGGAGCGCGGAAGTCGTGCTGGACGCCGTCCCGCGCGTCGCCGAACGGCGACCACCGACGGCGTGGCTGCGGTCATGGCGAAACGCAGACGCCTCGGCAGCTCGGGCCGTTGCCGGGATCCTGGATGAGGAGCCGGGGCTCACCGAGCCACAGGTCGCTCGTGATCTTGCCGCACAGGCACCCGAGGGCTCGCTGCTTTTCGTTGCGTCGAGCAAGCCGATCAGGGACCTTGAGCTCGCGATGGAACCCCGCGACGGTCTCACGGTGGTGGGAAACCGCGGCGTCAACGGCATCGACGGACTGATCTCCTCGGCGATCGGCGCTGCGCTGGCCTGGCAGGACCAGGATGGCGGCCACGCCTATGCGCTGCTTGGCGACCTTGCCTATCTCCATGACCGCAACGGCCTTCTCCTCAGCCCGGATGATCCGCAGCCAGATCTCACCTTCGTCGTGGTCGACAACGACGGCGGCGGCATCTTCTCCCTCCTTCCACAAGCCGGCGTCGAGGGCTTCGAGCGTGTCTTCGGGACCCCGCACGGCATCGATCTGGCGGTGGATGCGGCGGCAGCAGGCGTCGATGTCGTACAGCCGGAGACCCGTGACGACCTGCTTGGCGCGCTGGCACCGGCGAAGGGACTGCGACTCGTCTACGTCAAGACCGATCGCCGGCGGTCTACCGATCTCCAGCAGCGGCTCGCCGCCGCCGTTCGGCGGGGCACCGGGGGTTGACTGACCGGCCAAATCTCGCCAGACCGAGATCTTGGCGAAACTGGGCGCGATCGGGCAGGGCTCGCATACGATCCGTCCGTTTGATGGCTTGCTGTACTGATCGTCCTCGCCCCAACTCGTGGTTGTCCGGAGACGCACATGGCACACATTCGGGTGACCGAAGAGACCACACTGAGCGGGCGGATGGCTCGCGGTGTTGTCGGCGGTCTTCTCGCCGGCGTGGCCTTCGCCGCGGTGGTGGGATGGAACGTCACCGCCAACGACATCTCGATCCGCACGCCATTTCTCGCTATTTCCACGATCGTGCTCGGTGACCATGCGCTGTCCACCGGGGAAGCGGATCTGGCCATCGGTCTGATGGTCCACTTCGCGATCTCGATCTTCTACGGGATGGGCTTCGGGCTTATCTCGTCAAAGCTGCGCACGAACGGCACAGTGGCGTTGGTCGGTGCGCTCTATGGCATAGCGATATACGTACTCGACTTCCGGGTGTTAGCGCCGCTGTGGTTCGACACATTCGAGTACGTCAACCAATCGTTCGAGCTGCTCATCCATCTGTTGTACGGCCTGGTCGTGGCGCTTGCGTTCTACAGCTCGGACGTCAGAAGAGGCGAGCCGTTCATCAAGATCAGCGGTGCCCGCCGCTGACGCCGTTCGCATGAGGCGCACCTCGCGCCTCCAGTGCGTCGCGGATGGCGAGGAACTTCGCCTGTGCCTCATCGACCTCGCTGTCAGGGTCCGAGCCGGCGACGATGCCGCAGCCGGAGAACAGACGTACCCGATTGCCGTCGACCTCCGCGCAGCGCAGTGCGATGCACCATTCCCCGTCACCGTTGGCGTCCAGCCAGCCGACCGGGCCGGCGTACCGCCCACGGTTCATTCCCTCGAGCTCTCTGATCACATCGAGGGATACGTCGGTGGGTGTGCCGGCCACCGCGGCGGTTGGGTGGAGCGCGCCGGCGAGCGTGAGCGCGTCCGTGTCTCCGGCCAGCTGGCCGGTTACCTCGGTGGCGAGGTGGAGCACGTTCGACAGGCGCAGGATTGTCGGCTCAATCGGTGCCGAAAGCTCGGCGCAATAGGGCGCCAGCGACTCGGCAGCCGAGCGCGCGGCGTAAACGTGCTCTTCCTGGTTCTTCGCCGACGCGATCAGCTCGGCGGCCAGCTGGTCCTCATCCTCGGCGCCCGGGTGCCGCCAAGCCGTGCCGGCGAGCACCAAGGACAGGATGTCCAGCCCGGTTCTGCGTATCAGAAGTTCCGGTGTTGCTCCGACCAGGCCGTCCACGGCGAAGGTCCAGCAGTCAGGGAAACGGCTGGCGAGGGATCTGAGCAGATGTCCGGTATCGACGGCCTCATCCGCATAGGCAAGGAGGTCGCGGGCGAGCACCACCTTGTCCAGTCGGCGCGCGTTGATCTGCCGCACGGCCTCAGCGACGGCAGCGCGCCACGCCGTCACGGGCACGGACCCCTCGGCCCAGCGAATCGGACCAGGACGCCGTGCGGAGACGGTGATCGGGCGTGGTGGCAACTGCCCGATCTCGGCCGACTGGGGGTGCGCGAGGCCGGCCTGCCCGGCCGACTGCCTGCCGCTGCTGTGCTCGTGGCCGATCGTGGTGATCCAGGCCAGCCCGTCCCGCCTGCCGATCACCTGTTCGGGTACGACGAGAACCGAGCCGCCGGTTTCCTCATCGAAGGCGAAGCTCCCGAACGCCACCGGTCCCGAACCGGGCTGCCCGATGGCGTCGTCGACGACGAGGCGCTCGGTGAAGTCGTGCCACCAGTTGGCCGCCTCGGCGCAGTGCTTTTTGCCGGTGATCTCGAATCGAGCGGCTTCGCCCGACGCGACGAGACCGTCGCCGCGGCGCACCCACGCCAGCCCGCCCAGTGACGGCAGCCAGTCGAGTAGCTCGCCCGGATCGGGCACTTCGACGGTCTGAACGACGAGCCGCGCTCGCTCCCGTGAAGTGCCCACGGCCGACCAGCGTACGTGGCCGACCGGGCAGGGCTTCTCATTACCCGGCCGGAATGCCCGATCCGTCCTACGTCGAGACCCACCGAGATGCGACTCGTGCGAGGCTCTAGCGCGTGGCCCGAGCTGACCTGCATAAGGAACCGCATGAGGTAGCGGCGATGTTCGATGACGTCGCACCGCGCTACGACCGGACCAACGACATCCTCTCGCTGGGCCAAGCGCGCCTGTGGCGGCGGGCAGTCCTGGCCGCAGTGGATCCGACGCCGGGGGAGCGAATCCTCGATCTTGCCGGTGGTACCGGCACCTCCGCTGAGCCGTTCCATCGCGCCGGCGCGGTAGTCATCCCCTGTGATTTCTCGTTCGGCATGCTCAGGGTCGGCAAGCAGCGCTTGCCGCATCTCGGCTTCACCGCCGGCGATGCGCTCAGGCTCCCCTTCGCATCAGGGGTGTTCGATGCGGTGACGATCTCGTTCGGCCTGCGAAACGTCCGTGATCCCGACGCTGCCTTGGCCGAGATGCGCCGGGTCACGAGGCCCGGTGGACGCCTGGTCGTCTGCGAGTTCAGCCACCCCACCTGGCCGCTGTTTCGCACGATCTACATGGAGTACCTCATGCGCGCGCTTCCGCCGGTGGCGCGGCAGGTATCGAGCAATCCTGAGGCCTACGTCTACCTGGCCGAATCGATTCGGGCATGGCCGGAGCAGCGCGCCCTGGCGGATCGGATTTCAGCTGCGGGTTGGCGCAACGTCGCATGGCGGAACCTCACCGGCGGGATCGTCGCCCTCCACCGTGCTATCGCGCCAGAAGGAGGCTGACGCACCGCATCAAGCGCGCTGCTTCGAGCCAGGCTGGGGAACTGGCCAGAGTTCTGGAACCGTTCCTCGGTAAGGACGGCGCATGCGGACCGCTGCGACCACCCGGTACAAGCGCCCGCTAGCGTTGGATCATTAGCGCGGCTTGAGCGCAAACGCGGGGAGGCGTTCTGATGGCCGATGTTCCCGGCCGGATCGAGATTGCAGGGCTGAGCAAGACATTCGGGACGACCCGGGCGGTCGACGATCTCTCTTTCGTCGTCGAGCCCGGCTCCGTCACCGCGTTCCTTGGGCCGAACGGCGCCGGGAAGACCACCACCTTGCGGATGCTGCTTGGTCTTGTGGCACCGAACGCCGGCACGGCGACGATCGGTGGGCGGCGCTATGCCGAGCTGCACCGGCCCAACGACCTCGTCGGCGCGGTGCTCGAGTCGTCGAGCTTCCATCCCGGCCGCAGCGGTCGTAACCACCTCCGGGTCTATTGCACTGTCAACCGATACCCCGATCGGCGGGCCGACGAGGTGCTCGAGCTGGTCGGACTTTCAGGCGCGGCCGACAGGACGGTGCGCGGTTACTCGCTCGGGATGCGCCAGCGGCTCGGGCTTGCAGCCGCGCTGCTCGGCGATCCACATGTTCTGATCCTCGACGAACCTGCCAACGGCCTCGACCCACCCGGCATCGCGTGGCTCCGCGGCTTCTTGCGCACCCTCGCTGAGCAAGGCAGGACGATCCTCGTCTCCAGTCACGTGCTGTCCGAGGTGCAGCAGACCGCCGACCGGGTGGTGATCATCAACCAGGGTCGGCTCGTTCGCGAAGGGACCTTGGAGGAGCTCAGTGCCGGGCACGGGCAGACGGTCCGAGTACGCAGCCCGCAGGCGGAGCGGCTTGCCGCGGCACTGCGGGCGAAGGCCGCCGAGGTTCGAGTCAGCGACTCATATGAGCTCCACGTCACCGGCCTCGATGCGCCGGAGGTCGGCCATGTCGCCTTCGTCGAGCAGGTGGAGCTGCACGCGCTGGAGAAGGAACAGGGCGACCTCGAGCAAATCTTCTTCGCGCTGACGGGAATGGGCGCCGAGCCGGATGTGGCCGCGACGGGAGGTAGGCGAGAGTGAGCGCACTCATCCGCGCGGAGATCCGCAAACTCTTCACCACGAAGCTATGGCTGTGGATGTTCATTGCCACCGTTGGCCTGACCGCGCTCTTCGTCAGCCTCACGATCGCCTTCGATGGCCAGCAGGGCAACGAGTCGCCGCGGCTGAACACGCCTGAGGGACAGCGCAATCTCTTCGGCTCGCCGGCTGGCGCTGCCGTCATCGTCGGGATCCTCGGCATCATCGCGATGACCTCGGAGTTCCGGCATATGACCGTCACTCCAACCTTCCTCGCGACACCACGCAGAGGACGGGTCGTCACTGCGAAGATGATCACCTACACGGGATTGGGCATCGCGTACGCAGCCGCCGCCATCGGCGTAGCCCTCGCGGTCGCGCTGCCATGGCTGGCGGCGAAGAACATCGACGTCTCGCTCGGCGCTAACGAGATCCCGCAGACGCTCATCGGCGTCGGTGCGAACGTAGCGATTTATGCGGTGCTCGGCGTGGGTCTCGGTGCTCTGCTCAAGAACCAAGTCGCTGCGGTTGTCGGCCTGCTGGTTTATCTGCTCGTCGTGGGTCCGGTCCTCACTGCCATCACCAGCATCAGGGACTACACAAAGTTCCTGCCAGATGCCGCCGCGATGGCCCTGGTGCAGTCGACCCCGGCGGCAGGGTCGGCGTTCCTTGAGCAATGGCAGGGCGGTGCAGTCCTGATTGGTTGGGCTCTGCTGTTCGCAGTCCTTGGCTACGTGTTCACGGTCCGCCGCGACATCACCTAGCGGCGCCCTCTGTGGAAGCCGGGATTCGTGCTGGTCAGGGCCTTGTCCGGCGAAGCCAAAGAAGACCGAGGACGGGCAGGACGAGTGGGACGAAGCCGTAGCCCGAGCCGTAGCCGGACCAGACGGTCTCGTCAGGAAAGAGATCGGAGTCGAGCAGGCTGAGGGTGCCGACGACCAGGACACCCGCGAGCTCGATGGAACAGGCAACAACGGCTACCCGCCGCGACGTCGGGGTCGAGCGGGCGAGCGCGATCGTCGCGATCACGTAGATCACCGCCGCGACGGCCGACAGCAGGTACGCAACGGGCGCCTCGTCGAACTTCGTCGCGAGCTGGACCGCGGCCCTGGATGTCGCGGCGATGGCGAAGAGGCCGTACACGCTAAGCAGGACCCGACCCGGCCCCGTGTTGGTCGGCCTCACCTCAACCACCGACGGTCCCCCAGAGATCCTGCAGCCGTACGACAAGAACGGCGAGCGTCAGGGCGGCGACCCCGAGGATCACCGAGCCCCAACGGGTCCGCTCGATCAGGGACAGGACAAAGCCGATCGGCAGCACGAACGGTACGAGGATCAGATAGGCCAGGAAGGTGGCGAACTCTGTCGGCCGGTCGCCTTGAGCGAGGCGCACGATCACGATCACGACCTGGACCAGCAACAGGACCTCGACAACTGCGATCCCGTAGAGGTGCGGGTCGTCGGTCGGCTTGTCTCGCAGCGCGGTGATGCCGCACCACACCGCCACGATGAGCGCAGCGATGATCAGTGCCACCACCAGCCCGTCCACCACCCGCCGAACCCTAGTCTGCGTAGTCAGGGCGTCCGCCTAGCCCCGCCGCCTCCGGCAGCGGACCTCCCTCATAGAAAGCAGGTTGCTCAGCACTCGCGACACTGATCCGTTCGGGTCGAGGGTCGGTGCTAGCGGGCCGGGATTGGTGCGTAAACTGGCGCATGGCGCGCTCGTGAAGCCATTCACAAGCGCGCTGGACCTTGGCCCGCTGCCAACGATGGGACGCGACGCCCATGACCGAAACGATCCCGCCCGCCCGCCCAAACGTGGGCTCCGGCGACGGGCAGGAATCAGCGTCGGCTGCCGGGGCCACCAACGCGACGTCCCACACGCAAGACGCAGATGTGATCATCGTCGGCGCTGGGCCGGCCGGCTCCACCACGGCCTACTACCTCGCCCAAGCGGGACTCACGGTTCTGCTCCTCGAGAAGTCGATCTTCCCGCGGGAGAAGGTCTGTGGCGACGGGCTCACCCCTCGTGCGGTGAAGACGCTGGTCAAGATGGGCATCGACGTAAGCCCAGAGGCGGGTTGGGTGCGAAACCAGGGCCTGCGCATTATCGGTGGCGGGATGCGACTCGAGCTGCGCTGGCCCGAGCTGTCCGAATATCCCGACTATGGTCTGGTCAGGCCGCGGACCGACTTCGATGAGATTCTCGCCAAGCAGGCCGTCAAGGCGGGCGCACAGCTCCGCGAGGGCGTGAACGTGACCGGGCCGGTTCTCGACGAGCGCACCGGCCGCATCCTGGGCGTCCGTGCTCTGGTGGCTAACCAGGCCGCCAACGGCGGATCCAACGCGGGGAGGACCGGGCAAGCTCGGTCGGTCCGTGCCGAGCAGGACGCGAACAAGACCCTCGAGTTCCGCGCGCCGCTCGTGGTAGCTGCCGACGGCAACTCGACCAGGTTGTCGCTGGCGATGGGCCTGCATAAGCGCGACGACCGGCCGATGGGCGTCGCTGTCCGTACCTATTTCGCGACGCCGCGGCACGACGATGACTGGCTGGAGTCCTGGCTCGAGCTGTGGGATCGGCGCACAGGTGAGCACCGCCTCCTGCCGGGCTACGGCTGGGTGTTCGGCATGGGCGACGGCACATCGAATGTCGGTCTCGGCCTGCTCAACACCAGCGCCGCATTCCAGAACATCGACTACAAGGACCTGCTTCGGGCCTGGCTCAGCGGCCTTCCGCCAGAGTGGGAGTTCACCGAGGCCAACCGCACCCAGCCCGTGCGTGGCGCGGCGCTGCCGATGGGCTTCAACCGCCAGCCGCACTACACCCGGGGCATGCTCCTGGTCGGGGACGCGGGCGGGATGGTCAACCCCTTCAACGGCGAGGGCATCGCGTACGCGATGGAGTCTGCGGAGCTGGCCGCCGAGATCATCGTGCAGGCGCTGGCGAGGCAGACCCCCGCTGATCGCGAACGAGCACTCCATAGCTACCCTCGCGTGCTGAAGGAGACCTACGGCGGCTACTACACGCTGGGCCGCTTGTTCGTGAAGGCGATTGGCAACCCGCAGCTGATGAAGTTTGCGACCAAACACGGACTGCCGCACCCGACGCTGATGCGGTTCACGCTGAAGCTGCTCGCGAATCTCACCGATCCGCGCGGCGGCGATGCAATGGACCGGCTGATCAACGCCATGTCCAAGCTCGCACCGGCGGCCTGACCCTGCGAGGAAAGCGAATCATGCCACTCCTAGGATGGGCCCGCCCTGGCAGCCCACGAAGACTCCCTGAGTGTTCGGAGGGCAGCCCCACGGAGCCGGTGCTGGCGCTGCTCGACGCGCTCGAGGCAGGCCAGCCCTGGTTGCCCGGTGGGGCTGCGGTGGTTGAGAGGAGTAAGGCGTGAATTCGTACGTGCCGATCATCGTGCTCGGCGCCATCGCCGCGGCGTTCGCCATCTTCTCGGTCGTGGCCGGCTCGCTAGCCGGGCCCAAGCGTTACAACCGGGCGAAGCTTGATGCCTACGAGTGCGGCATCGAGCCGACTCCCCAGCCACCAGGCGGCGGCCGCTTTCCGGTCAAGTACTACCTGACCGCCATGCTCTTCATCGTCTTCGACGTTGAGATCGTCTTCCTCTATCCGTGGGCTGTCACGTTCAAGCAGCTCGATCCGCCGATCTTCGGGCTCATCGAGATGGCCCTTTTCATCCTTACCGTCTTCGTCGCATACGTGTACGTGTGGCGGCGCGGCGGCCTTGAGTGGGATTGAGCCATCAATGGGCATCGAAGAAAAACTGCCGAGCGGAATCCTGCTCTCGACGGTCGAGAAGGTCGCCGGCCTGGTCCGGAAGAACTCGCTGTGGCCGGCGACGTTCGGACTCGCCTGCTGTGCCATCGAAATGATGGCGACCGGCGCCGGGCGCTACGACCTCGCACGGTTCGGCATGGAGGCCTTCCGCGCATCACCGCGGCAGGCGGATCTCATGATCGTTGCTGGTCGGGTCAGCCAGAAGATGGCACCGGTGCTGCGGCAGATCTACGACCAAATGGCCGAGCCCAGGTGGGTGCTCTCGATGGGCGTCTGCGCGTCGTCGGGCGGGATGTTCAACAACTACGCCATCGTCCAGGGCGTGGACCATGTCGTCCCTGTTGACATCTATCTGCCCGGCTGTCCGCCCCGGCCGGAGATGCTCATGTACGCCATTCTGGCCTTGCACGACAAGATCAAGGAGGAGCCACTCGGCGCTCACCGTGCCCGCGTCGTCGAGGAGGCGGAAAGGGCCGCGCTTGCGGCGACCCCCACATCCGAGATGACGGGACTCCTGCGGTGACGAGCGACAGCTTCCTGCCGGGAGACGTGCCACCGCGGCGCGGCATGTTCGGCGTCCGCGGCACGGGCGATACCTCTGGCTACGGCCGCCTCGTCCGGCGGGTCGAGGTGCCACCGGCGGCGGCCCGGCCCTACGGGGGCGACGCCGATGAGGTGGCGGACGAGCTCGACTTTGCGCTCCGCAGCGGCGACATCGTGTGGGACGACGCCATCGAGAAGGTGGTCGTCGATCGAGGCGAGATCACGTTCTTCGTGCGTCGGGAACGGCTCCGCGAGGTCGCCCAACGGCTCAGGGACGAGCCAGCGCTGCGCTTTGAGTTCTGCTCTGGCGTGTCGGGCGTGCACTACCCGGATGAGTCAGACCGGGAGCTGCACGCCGTCTATCAGCTGCGCTCCATCACGCACAACCGGATCATCCGACTCGAGGTGACCGCCCCCGATGCCGATCCGCACCTCCCCTCCCTCGTCGCCCTCTACCCGACGCTGGATTGGCACGAGCGGGAGACCTACGACTTCTTCGGCATCGTCTTCGATGACCATCCAGCGCTGACCCGCATCGAGATGCCCGACGACTGGGTCGGCTATCCGCAGCGGAAGGACTATCCCCTCGGCGGTATCCCGGTCGAGTACAAGGGAGCCGAGATCGATCCACCCGACGAGAGGCGGGCCTACGGATGACGACCGGGACCGAAGAGGCGGCCGAAGGCCGGGTTTACACCCTGAGCGGGGGCGACTGGGACGAGCTCGTCAGCGATCTTGGTGAGGCTGGCGAGGAGCACGTCGTGGTCAACATGGGGCCACAGCACCCGTCGACCCATGGTGTCCTCCGCCTCATCCTCGAGCTGGACGGCGAAACCGTGACAGAGGCTCGGTGCGGCGTCGGCTATCTCCACACCGGTATCGAGAAGAACTGCGAATATCGCACGTACACCCAAGGTGTCACCTTTGTGACTCGGGCCGACTATCTCGCGCCGTTCTACAACGAGGCGGCCTACTGCCTCGCGGTTGAGCGGCTGCTCGGCATCGAGGAGCAGGTGCCCAACCGGGCGAGTGTCATCCGCGTCATGCTCATGGAGCTGAACCGAATCTCATCCCACCTGGTCGCATTGGCCACCGGCGGCTTGGAGCTCGGCGCGCTGACGGTCATGACCGCTGGCTTCCGCGAGCGTGAGCTGGTCCTCGACGTCTTCGAGATGATCACCGGTCTGCGGATGAACCACGGATTCATCCGGCCGGGCGGGCTGGCCCAGGATCTCCCCCCTGGAACGGTGGACAAGGTTCGCGACGTGATCAAGTTGCTGGCCAAGCGCCTCCGTGACTACGAGAACCTGCTGAACCAGAACCCGATCTGGCTCGCCAGAACCAAAGGCGTCGGCTATCTCGACCTCACCGGCTGTATCGCGCTGGGCATCACCGGCCCAGTCCTGCGGGCCACCGGCCTGCCGCACGACCTGCGCAAGTCGCAGCCCTACTGCGGTTACGAGTCCTACGAGTTCGACATAGTCACGATGACCGGCGCGGATGCCTATGATCGCTACCTGATCCGGGTGAACGAGATGAAGGAGTCACTCAAGATCGTCGAGCAGTGCCTCGACCGGCTGGAACCTGGTCCGGTCATGGTCGAGGACAAGAAGATCGCGTGGCCGGCTCAGCTTGCTCTCGGTGCCGACGGCTTGGGCAACTCGCTCGACCACATCAGGAAGATCATGGCTACCTCGATGGAGGCTCTCATCCACCACTTCAAGCTGGTGACCGAGGGCTTCGCCGTCCCAGCCGGACAGGTTTATACAGCGGTCGAGTCTCCCCGTGGTGAACTCGGCTGCCACATGGTCAGCGACGGCGGGACCCGCCCATACCGCGTCCACCTCAGGGACCCCTCCTTCACGAACTTGCAGGCCGTGGCGGCGATGTGCGAGGGCGGCCTGGTCGCGGACGTCATCGCCGCCGTCGCCTCGCTCGACCCGGTTCTTGGTGGGGTGGACAGATGACCGACAAGAGGGAGACCTCATGGGATGTCCTTGAACTCCAGGCGAAGGAGATCATCGCGCGCTATCCGCAGCCTCGTTCTGCCCTGCTCCCGCTGCTGCATCTTCTGCAGGCCGAAGAGGGCTATGTCAGCCCGTACGGCATCGAGTTCGCCGCCGAGCAGCTCGATCTGACGACGGCCGAGGTCGCAGCGGTCGCGACGTTCTACACCATGTACAAGCGCCGCCCGGTCGGCGACTACCACGTCGGCGTCTGTACGAACACGCTCTGCGCGGTGATGGGCGGCGACGCGATTTTCGCCGCGCTCAAGGACCATCTCGGCGTCGGTAACGACGAGACGACCGAGGATGGCGCGGTCACGCTCGAGCACATCGAATGCAATGCGGCCTGCGATTTCGCGCCGGTCGTGATGGTCAACTGGGAGTTTTTCGACAACCAGACACCCGAGTCGGCCAGGGACCTGGTCGACGGTCTGCGGTCGGGCAATCCACCCGCACCGAGTCGCGGTGCAGAACATCTCTGCACCTGGACGGAGGCGAGTAGGGTCCTCGCCGGCTTCTCCGACGGCCGGGCAGCGGAAGGGGCTAACGCCGGCCCGGCGACGCTGGTCGGTCTCACCATCGCGAAGGAGCACGGCTGGTCGGCGCCGGAGCCCGGCGCCGAACGAGCCACGGCCGAAGACGGCCCCGAGGGGCGTGATGGCAGGCAATGACAACCGACCTGCTGACGCCCGTTCTCTCGGCTCACTGGGATGAGCCGGACAGCTACACAATGGCCGCCTACAAGCGCCACGGCGGCTATGACGCGCTGCCCAAGGCGTTCGCCATGCACCAGGACGCCGTCATCCAGCTGGTGAAGGCCTCCGGGCTGCGCGGTCGGGGCGGAGCAGGCTTCCCGACCGGCTTGAAATGGGGGTTCATACCGCAGGGCGACGGGAAGCCGCACTATCTCGTCGTCAATGCCGATGAATCCGAGCCCGGGACGTGCAAAGACGTCCCGATCATGCTCGCCAACCCACATGTCCTCATCGAGGGCGCGATCATCGCGTCGTATGCCATCCGAGCGACCCACGCCTTCATCTACGTGCGCGGCGAGGTCTTGCACGTCGTCAGGCGCCTGCGGCACGCCGTCGACGAGGCGTACGAGGCCGGGTACCTCGGCCAGAACATCCTCGACAGTGGCTACGACCTCGAGCTCGTGGTACATGCCGGCGCCGGCGCCTACATCTGCGGCGAGGAAACCGCGCTTCTGGACTCCCTGGAGGGCCGGCGCGGGCAGCCGCGGCTACGTCCGCCCTTCCCCGCGGTGGCCGGGCTGTACGCGGCGCCGACCGTCGTCAACAACGTCGAGTCGATCGCGAGCGTTCCGTCGATCGTCGCCAACGGTCCTGACTGGTTCTCTGCGATGGGCACCGAGAAGTCCAGCGGCTTCGGGTTTTTCTCGCTGTCCGGTCACATCAGCCGGCCCGGCCAGTACGAGGCGCCGCTCGGCGTCACCCTCCGTCAGCTCATCGACCTGGCCGGCGGGGTGCGCGCCGGGCATGAGCTGAAGTTCTGGACCCCAGGCGGATCCTCGACGCCTATCCTCACTGCAGAACACCTTGATGTGCCGCTCGACTTCGAGGCGGTGGGCGCGGCTGGGTCACTGCTTGGCACCCGGGCCCTGCAGATCTTCGACGATACGACCTGTGTCGTCCGCGCCGTGCTGCGTTGGACCGAGTTCTACGCCCACGAGTCCTGCGGCAAGTGCACGCCGTGCCGAGAAGGGACGTACTGGCTGGTCCAGATCCTCGACCGGCTAGAACGCGGCGAGGGTAATGCCGACGAGCTCGACCAGCTGCTCGACATCTCCGACAACATCCTCGGGCGCGCTTTCTGTGCGCTCGGCGACGGCGCGGTCGCGCCGATCACCTCGTCCATCCAGTACTTCCGCGATGAGTACCTCGCACACCTGGACAACGGGGGCTGCCCGTTCGACCCCGCCGCATCGGCACTCTTCGCGGAGCCGACATCGCAGCGGCCCGATGGCTTTGCGGCGAATGCAGCTGGCTCCACCTCCGCCGACTCGCCAGATCGCGAGACTCCACCCGAACCGAACGAGGGGCCCGGGAGCGCGAGCCGATGACTGACCAGAAGACGGCAGAGAACCTGCCCGCCCCGGCGCCTGACCTCGTGTCGTGCACGATCGACGGCATCGACATCAGCGTCCCCAAGGGGACCCTGGTGATCCGGGCCGCCGAGCTGCTCGGCATCGAGATCCCGCGTTTCTGCGACCATCCGCTATTGGATCCCGTGGGTGCCTGCCGGCAGTGCCTGGTCGACGTGGAAGGGCAGCGCAAACCGCTGGCTTCGTGTACGACGACTGTCACCGACGGGATGGTCGTCAAGACGCAGCTCACCTCACCGGTCGCAGACAAGGCGCAGCAGGGCGTCATGGAACTGCTGCTCATCAACCATCCGCTCGACTGCCCGATCTGCGACAAGGGCGGCGAATGCCCGCTTCAGAACCAAGCAATGGGCCACGGCCGCCCCGACTCGCGATTCGTCGATCGGAAGCGGACGTTCGAGAAGCCAATCCCGATCTCCTCGCAGATCCTCCTCGACCGGGAGCGCTGCGTACTCTGCGCCCGATGCACGCGGTTCTCCGATCAGATAGCCGGCGACCCGTTCATCGACATGCAGGAGCGCGGTGCGCTGCAGCAGGTCGGCATCTACCAGGAGAAGCCGTTCGAGTCGTACTTCTCCGGCAACACCATCCAGATCTGTCCAGTCGGCGCGCTGACCTCCACGATGTATCGCTTCCGCGCCCGGCCGTTCGACCTCGTCTCATCCGCGACGACCTGCGAGCATTGCGCCTCCGGGTGCTCCCTGCGTACTGACCACCGGCGCGGCAAGGTGATGCGCCGGCTAGCCGGCGAGGACCCGGCAGTGAACGAGGAATGGAACTGCGACAAGGGCCGCTTCGCGTTCTGGTACACCTTGCAGCCGGATCGGCTCACCCACCCGCTGGTACGCGATGAGGACGGCACGCTAGTGCCAGCATCCTGGTCGGAGGCGTTCGCCGTAGCCGCACGAGGACTCGCCGCGGCCCGCGGGACCGCCGCGGTGCTGACCGGGGGTCGTGTGACGCTGGAAGACGCCTACGCGTACTCAAAGTTCGCCCGGGTGGCACTCGGAACCAACGACGTCGACTTCAGAGCGCGGCCGCACTCGGCCGAAGAGGCTGACTTCCTCGGATCGAGGATTGCCGGTCTCGGCCCGATGCCGACCTACGCGGCGCTCGAAAACGCGCGGTCGGTCCTGCTGGTCGGGCTCGAACCGGAGGAGGAGTCCCCGATCGTGTTCCTGCGGCTTCGCAAAGCCGCAGCCAAGCGTGGGACCAGGGTCTATTCCATTGCGACCCTCGCCAGCCGCGGGTTGGAGAGGATGAACGGGACGCTCGTCCCGTGCGTGCCCGGCGGCGAAGCGGCGTTGCTCGAGGACGTCATGTCCGCCTCAAAGGACGACGGCGAAGAGATCGCTCAGCCGCCTCTGGCCGGCGCAGCGAGCCATTCTCCCAACGGTGCGCTGCTCGGCGAGCTCGCCCGAGCTTTGCGGGAGCCGGGGGCCATCGTGCTCGTCGGCGAGCGGGCGGCGTCATCTGTGGGGCTGTTCGCCGCACTGGTACGGACAGTCAGAGCCACCGGGGCGACTCTTGGCTGGGTCCCGCGGCGGGCCGGCGAGCGGGGGGCCCTCGACGCAGGTGCGTTGCCCACTCTCCTACCAGGCGGCAGACCGGTCGTGGACCCGACCGCGCGGTCGGAGGTGGCCACGGTCTGGGGAGTTGACGACCTGCCGGCGACACCTGGGCGCGGAACGGACTCGATCATCGCCGCAGCAAAGCGGGGCGACCTCGCCGCCCTTGTCGTCGGCGGCATCGAGCTGGACGACCTCGCCGACCCACAGGCCGCGCTCGCAGCGATCGAGACCGTCCCGTTCGTCGTCAGCCTGGAGCTACGCGCCAGCGCCGTCACGGAGCTCGCCGACGTGGTCTTTCCTATCGCGGCGGTGGCCGAGAAGGACGGGACGTTCGTGGACTGGGAGGGTCGCCATCGACCGTTCCACGCCGCACTCGGCGACGCCGGCGCCGTCTCAGACCTGCACATTCTGCGCGGTATTGCCGATGAGATGGGGGCCGACTTGGGGGTGGCGGACACTTCTGCCGCCATGGCCGAGCTGCAACGACTCGGCACCTGGCAAGGTCTTCGCGCGACAGAACCGCTGGTCTCGCCCGGGCTGCCGCCGCGTCCTGCCGAGGGCGAGGCCATCCTGTCGACGTGGCGGCTGCTGCTTGACAATGGCCGGCTTCAGGACGGCGAGCCGTATCTCGCGGCCACCGCCAAGAAGCCAGTCATCCGGCTGTCCAAGGACACTGCCACCGCGATCGGCGCAGCGGATGGCGAGGACGTAACGGTCGGCAACGACCGAGGTCAGATCACGTTGCCGCTCGAGATCACCGAAATGCCGGACCGCGTCGTCTGGCTCCCGGCGAATTCGGGCCAGTCCCGGGTGCGGCGTGACCTGGCCGCGGACTCTGGTTCGCTGGTCCGCCTTACCGCTGGAGGTGCCGCGTGATCCTGCCGCCTCCGCCGAGCCTTGGCATCGGTGGTGCCCTATGACACACGCTGTCCTCACCCACGCCGGCTTCCTTGGCGCCCAGGAAACGCCGCCCCCGTCGGAGCTATCGGTCTTCGGTGCCGACCCGTGGTGGCTGGTGCTCATCAAGGCGCTGGTGGTCTTCATCTTCCTCGTGGTGACCGTGCTGCTCCTGATTTGGGCGGAGCGCCGGGTCGTCGCCTTCATGCAGATGCGGGTCGGGCCGAACCGGGTGGGCCCGTTCGGCATCCTCCAATCCCTCGCTGACGGCATCAAGCTCGCCCTCAAGGAGGACATCATCCCGAAGGGCGCGGACCGAGTGGTGTTCATCTTGGCGCCGGTCATCTCGGCTGTCCCCGCACTGATGGCCTTCGCGGTCATCCCGTTCGGTCCGCAGGTCTCGATCTTCGGTCATGAGACCGCCTTGCAGCTGACCGACCTTCCTGTCGCGGTTCTCTACATCCTCGCCGTCAGCTCGGTCGCCATCTACGGGATCGTCCTCGGTGGCTGGGGATCCGGGTCGACCTACCCGTTGCTTGGCGGGCTGCGGTCCACGGCACAGATGATCTCCTATGAGCTCGCGATGTCCCTGTCGTTCGTCGCGGTCTTCCTCTACGCCGGTTCGATGTCCACCTCCCAGATCGTCGGCGCTCAGAATGACCTGTGGTACGCGATCGCCCTGCTGCCGTCCTTTGCCATTTATCTGGTGTCGATGGTCGGCGAGACCAATCGCGCGCCCTTCGACCTGCCCGAGGCCGAAGGAGAGCTTGTCGGCGGTTTCCACACCGAGTACTCGTCGCTGAAGTTCGCGATGTTCATGCTCGCCGAGTACGTCAGTGTGGTGACCGTCTCGGCACTGTCCATCACACTCTTCCTGGGTGGCTGGCGAGCACCGTGGCCGATCTCGGCGTGGGACAGCGCCAACACGGGCTGGTGGCCGATCCTCTGGTTCTTGGCGAAGCTCGGCGTCTTGCTCTTCATCTTCATCTGGCTACGCGGGACGCTGCCGCGACTGCGTTACGACCAGTTCATGCGGCTCGGCTGGAAGCTGCTGATCCCGATCTCACTCGCATGGATCCTGGTCGTGGCGACCTTCCAGGTCATGCGCGAGGAGGACGTCGGGCTGCGGCAGATCTTCCTGTACATGGCCGGCGCTCTGCTTGGCCTGCTTGTGCTCAGCTTCGTCGTCGACCTCTTCACTGCTGGGCGTGACCGCGGCACGGCGGAGGAACGGGAGCGCCCAGCCTTCGATCCGTTCGCTGGGGGATATCCCGTACCCCCGTTGCCTGGGCAGACGCTGCCGCCCGTCACGGGACGGGTCGAGCGCGCAGCGGTGCTGACAACGGCTGAGCCTGATGGCGACCAGGAAACCGTCCGTCCCACCGCCGATACCGAGGAGGGACCCCATGGCTAACCCGCTGAAGGCCCTCGCCGGCTTCGGTGTCACCTTCCAGACGATGTTCAGGAAGAAGAACACCGAGTACTACCCGGAGGAGAAGAAGCAGGTAGCGCCGCGATTCCACGGCCGGCACCAACTCAACCGGCATCCGGACGGGCTGGAAAAGTGCATCGGCTGCGAGTTGTGCGCGTGGGCATGCCCGGCGGACGCGATCTATGTCGAGGGCGCGGACAACACCGAAGCCGAGCGCTACTCCCCAGGTGAGCGCTATGGCAGCGTCTACCAGATCAATTACCTGCGGTGCATCTTCTGCGGCTTGTGCATCGAGGCCTGCCCGACCCGCGCGCTGACGATGACAAACGTGTACGAACTAGCCGACGACAACCGCGCGAACCTCATCTACGAGAAGCAGGATCTGCTCGCGCCCCTGCTGCCAGGGATGATCGACACACCGCACCCGATCTATCCCGGCACGACGGAGAAGGACTACTACAGCGGCAAGGTCACCGGCGCACACCCATCGCAGCAGGTCACTCCGGCGCCGGGCGAGGACGCGCCGGTGGTCGGCACCCGCGGCCACCTCCCTGCTGATGACGAGGCTGTCGACCATGCCACCACTCAATCTGTCGAGGTGGAGAAGTGACTGCGACCGTCCACGCGGTGGCCACTCTCGCGGCCGAGTCGAAGACGTCCACCGGCGAGGCCGTCGCATTCTGGATCCTCGGCCCGCTGGCAGTGCTTGCCGCGCTCGGCATGGTCTTCGTCCGCAGGGCGGTGCACAGCGCGCTCTTCCTCGCCTGGGTCATGCTCACGTTGGCGATCTTCTACATTGTCCAAGACGCGGTGTTCCTTGGCGTTGTCCAGATCATCGTCTACACCGGCGCGATCATGATGTTGTTCCTGTTCGTTCTCATGATCGTCGGTGTTGACTCATCCGACTCACTGATCGAGACGATCAGGGGACAGCGGTTCGCGGCGGTCGTCGCCGGCCTCGGCTTCGGCGTCCTGGTCATCGCGGTGATCGGGAACGCATCGGTCAGCGGCATGAGCGGGCTCGCAACGGCGAACCAGAACGGCAACGTGCAGGGCCTCGCGGCCCTGATGTTCAACAAGTACGTGTGGGCGTTCGAGGTGACGAGCGCGCTGCTCATCACGGCCGCCGTTGGCGGCATGGTGCTTGCCCACAGGGAGCGCCTGGAGCGCAAGCGCACCCAGCGCGAGCTAGCGGAGGAGCGGCTCAAGGGGGGCGGGCTGGCGACGCCGCTGCCTCCGTCGGGGGTCTACGCACGGCACAACGCGGTCGATACGCCCGCATTGCTGCCCGACGGTACCCCCGCCGAGCTGTCAGTCTCCAGAGTCCTGCAGGCGCGCGGTGACGTCAGGACTGTGGCCGCCGCCAAGGGGATCATCGAGGCCGGCGTCATCGAGGACGACAGCGCAACCCCGGACGGCCAGCCCGGGAAGGGGCCGACACCGTGAATCCAGCGAACTATCTCTACCTGTCTGCACTGCTGTTCACGATCGGCTCGGCAGGGGTGCTCCTTCGGCGCAACGCGATTGTGGTCTTCATGTCGGTCGAGCTGATGCTCAACGCGGTGAATCTCACCCTCGTCACCTTCGCGCGCATCCACGGCAACCTGGACGGACAGGTCACGGCGTTCTTCGTCATGGTCGTCGCTGCGGCCGAGGTCGTCGTCGGCCTGTCCATCATCGTGATGATCTTCCGTACCCGCAGGTCCGCGTCGGTCGACGACGCCAGCCTGCTCAAGTACTAAGGAATCGGGTCCAGTGACGGGTCTGACATTACTGGCCGCGGGGACGGGCCCGCTGGGCTCGGCGGCGGCGCAACCGCTCGAGGCGGTGAGCGCCACTGGCGTCGTGGAGCGCGGCGCCTGGGTGATGATCGCACTGCCGCTGCTCGGTGCGGCACTCCTGCTGCTGAGTGGTCACGTCGCAAACCGGTGGGCACACTGGTTCGCCGTCCTGATGGGCGTCGGCAGCTTCGGCTGGGCGGTCGCGACGTTTCTGTCGTTGCTTGACAAGCCGCCCGACTCGCGCGCTCGGAACGTACAACTCTTCAGCTGGATCCATGTCGGTGGCTTCAACGTCGACGTCGGCCTGCTGCTCGATCCGCTATCGATCAGCTTCGCGCTCCTCATCACCGGCGTGGGCTCGCTGATTCACATCTATTCCGTCGGCTATATGGCCGACGACCCGGAAAGGCGACGGTACTTCGCATACCTCAACCTCTTCCTCGCCGCGATGTTGCTGCTCGTCCTCGGTAACAGCTTCCTCACGCTCTACGTCGGCTGGGAGGGCGTTGGCCTCGCGTCGTACCTGCTCATCGGGTTCTGGCAGTACAAGCCGAGCGCGGCGACGGCGGCCAAGAAAGCATTCATCGTCAACCGGGTCGGTGATTTCGGCCTGACCATCGCCATCATCCTGATGTTCGCGACCTTCGGCCGCGTCGACTTCGCGGGTGTCTTCGCCGGCGTAGGGTCAGGCGGAACGAGCAAGGCGACGCTGACGGTCATGGGGCTGCTTCTCTTGCTCGGAGCCTGCGGCAAGTCCGCGCAGCTGCCGCTGCAGTCGTGGTTGCTCGACGCGATGGAGGGCCCGACCCCGGTCTCCGCACTGATCCATGCCGCGACCATGGTCACAGCAGGGGTCTATTTGATCGTCCGAGCCAACCCGATATTCGACGCGTCACCGGACGCGCAGCTCGCGGTGGTCGTCGTCGGCGCGGCGACGCTGCTTTTCGGTGCGATCATCGGCTGCGCCAAGGACGACATCAAACGGGCACTGGCCGCGTCGACCATAAGCCAGATCGGCTACATGATCCTCGCGGCAGGCATCGGGACCGCCGGATACGTCTTCGCGATCATGCTGCTGCTCACCCACGGCTTCTTCAAGGCCGGACTCTTCCTCGGAGCTGGCTCGGTGATGCATGGCATGAACGACGAGGTCGACATGCGCAAGTACGGCGGGCTCGCCCGGGTTATGCCGATCACGTTCGCCACCTTCGGCTTGTGTTACCTCGCGATCATTGGCGTCCCGCCGCTGTCCGGATTCTTCGCCAAAGACAAGATCATCGAGGTCGCGTTCGACGAGGGGGGCACGCGTGGATGGATCCTCGGCGGCGCTGCGCTTGTCGGCGCGGGCATCACCGCCTTCTACATGACCCGCGTTGTGATCATGACATTCTTCGGCCCGCGCCGTTGGGAGAGAGACGCCCACCCGCACGAATCCCCACGGGTGATGACCTGGCCGATGGTCGTGCTGGCGATCGGCGCGGTTTTCGCAGGTGCTCTGCTGACCATCCGCGACTCGCTTGAGAAGTGGCTCGCACCAGTCGTGGGAGCACCGCCCGCGGAGGAGCATTTGATCGAGCCGGCCGTTGTCACCGGCCTGACGCTGGGCATCGTCGCGGTTGGCATCCTGCTCGCGGTCACGCAGTACGGCCGCCGCGCGATCCCGCGTACTGCGCCGGCGGCGGTCTCCTTCGTCACGGTCGCCGCTCGCCGAGATCTCTACGGCGACGCAGTAAACGAGGCACTGTTCATGCGGCCGGGCCAATACCTCACCCGGCTGCTTGTTTTCCTCGAGAACAAAGGTCTCGACGGGATCGTCAACGGGCTGGCCGCGCTGGTCGGAGGCTCCTCCGGCCGGATCAGACGATTGCAGACCGGCTTCGTTCGCTCCTACGCGCTGTCCATGTTCGGTGGCGCCGTCCTGATCGTGGTTGCCCTGCTGTTGGTGAGGCTCTGAGATGAACGATTTTCCTTGGCTCACCACAATCGGCGTGGTGCCGCTGGTCGGAGTCGCGCTGATCGCACTTGTGCCTCGCGGACGGCCTGTTCTTGCCAAGCAGATCGCGCTGCTGACGTCGCTGGTGGTCGCCGGACTGGTCATCGCCATGGCCACGCAGTACGACAAGAACGCCCCCGGCTACCAGTTCGAGGAGAAGCACGAGTGGATCCGGTCGTTCGGCGTCCACTACGCGCTGGGGGTGGACGGCATCGCGCTCGTCCTCATCGCCCTCGCCGTCGTCCTCGTTCCCGTCGTCATCCTCGCCGCCTGGCACGAGGCCGACCCGCCGAGCGAGCTGGGTCCGCTGGGCCTCGGTGGCGCCGGTGGCGCTCCTGCCGACGCCTCATCCGATCAGGGACCGCCGACTTCGGGCGCAGCGGGCCTTGCCGCCGCGGCGCCGACGCGATCGGTCAAGACGTTCTTCGCGCTGATCCTCGTGCTCGAGACCATGATGATCGGCGTCTTCGCCGCTACGGACGTCTTCCTCTTCTACGTCTTTTTCGAGGCGATGCTGATCCCGATGTATTTCCTCATCGGGAGCTTCGGTGGGCCGCAGCGTTCCTATGCGGCGGTGAAATTCCTGCTCTACAGCCTGGCCGGTGGGCTGCTCATGCTGGCCGCGCTCATCGGTCTCTATGTGGTGTCGGCCGACAAGCTTGGCATCGGCACATTCGACCTCCCGGCGCTCGTGTCAGCCGTCCGCGACGGCTCGCTCGCCATCGATCCCGACATCGAGAAGCTGCTCTTCGGCGGGTTCTTCATCGCCTTCGCCATCAAGGCGCCGCTGTGGCCCTTCCACACCTGGCTGCCGGACGCCGCCGCGGAGGCGACGCCCGGAAGTGCCGTTCTCCTGGTCGGTGTGCTCGACAAGGTGGGCACCTTCGGCATGCTCCGCTACTGCCTGCTCCTCTTCCCCAGTGCCTCGAAGTACTTCACTCCGGCGATCATCGTCCTCGCCGTCATCGGGATCGTGTACGGAGCGCTGCTCGCCATCGGCCAGACCGATATCAAGCGGCTGATCGCCTACACCTCGATCTCGCACTTTGGGTTCATCACGCTCGGCGTGTTCGCGATGACGACACAGGGGCAATCGGGCTCGACGCTCTATATGGTCAACCACGGATTCTCGACGGCTGCGCTGTTCCTCATCGCAGGTTTCCTGATCTCCAGACGTGGCTCGCGGCTGATCGCAGACTACGGGGGGGTTCAGTCCGTCGCGCCGATCCTTGCCGGCACGTTCCTCGTCGCCGGTCTTTCCGGACTGGCATTGCCTGGCCTGTCGACCTTCGTTTCAGAGTTCCTCGTCCTGGTTGGCACCTTTACGAGGTACAAAGCGGCTGCCGTCGTCGCGGCGACCGGCGCGATCCTGGCCGCCATCTACATACTGTGGCTCTACCAGCGGACGATGAACGGCCGGGTCGCGGCCGCTGTCCGTGGCCTGCCCGACCTGCGGTGGCGCGAGATCATCGCGGTCGTGCCGTTGCTGGCGCTCCTTATCGGCCTTGGCGTCTATCCGAAACCGGTCCTGGACGTCATCAATCCACCCGTGCAGCGCACCCTCGAGCAGCTGGACCGCAGCGACCCGCCACCAGCGGTCGAAGTCTCGGCAACGACCCGGGAGGGCAGCCGATGAACGCCGGCCAGGTCGCGGCGCAGACCCACATCAGCGGGCCGCATCTCAACTACACCCAGCTGATGCCGATGTTGATCGTCCTGGGTGCCGGGGTGCTCGGCGTGTTGGTCGAGGCGTTCGCGAGTCGGTCTGCGCGTTATCGGCTGCAGGTCGTCATTGCCATCGGGAGTCTCATCGCCGCCTTCTGCTCCGTCCTCTACATCGCCGGCGTCCGCTTCGACTTCACTGATGGCTTCCATACGGTTCCCGGCTCCTTCGCGGTTGCCGCCGAGGGCGCACTCGCCGTCGACCGTGTGGGCCTGTTCATCCAGGGTGTCCTGCTGTTGCTCGGGCTTGTCGCCATCCTGCTGGTGGCCGAGCGGCGGCTGGAAGCGGGTGGGGACGCATTCGCGGCCCAGGCCTCGGCGGTGCCCGGGTCGGAGGCTGAGCGCGTCGCCATCTCGACTGGCCTGACGCAGACGGAGGTCTACCCGCTCACCCTTTTCGCCCTCGGCGGAATGCTGCTCTTCGCGGTGTCGAATGACCTGCTGACCATGTTCGTCGCACTCGAGGTTCTGTCGCTGCCGCTCTATCTGCTCTGTGGGATGGCGCGCCGCCGCCGGCTGCTCTCGCAGGAAGCGGCGATGAAGTACTTCCTTCTCGGGGCCTTCTCCTCGGCGTTCTTCTTGTACGGCGTGGCGCTGCTCTATGGCTATTCGGGCAGCGTCCGGCTGTCCGAGATCGCGAACGCGATCTCCGGAGGGGCTAGTAATGACGCGCTGCTGTTGCTTGGCGGCGGGCTGCTCGGCGTCGGTCTGCTGTTCAAGTTGGGCTTCGTGCCCTTCCACGCATGGAAGCCCGATGTGTACCAAGGGGCGCCGACGCCCATCACCGGCTTCATGGCCGCCGCCACCACGGTGGCGGCCTTCGGGGCGCTTATCCGGGTGCTCTACGTCGCGCTTCCGGGCATGCGCTGGGACTGGCGGCCGATCCTCTGGGGGGTTGCGGTCCTCACCATGCTGGTCGGCGCGATCGTCGCTATCACGCAGACCGACATCAAGCGGATGCTTGCCTATTCCTCGATCGCCCACGTGGGCTTCATCCTGACAGGTGTGATCGCGACGACCAGGGCCGGCCTGTCCGGTTCGCTGTTCTACCTCGTCGCCTACGCCTTCATGACCATCGGGGCGTTCGCCGTCGTCATGCTTGTTCGTGACGCAAGCGGCGAGGCGACCCACCTGTCGCGGTGGGCGGGCCTGGGTAAGCAGTCGCCGCTGGTCGCCGGCATCTTCGCGTTGTTCCTGCTCGCCATGGCCGGGATCCCGACGACGTCAGGGTTCACCGGAAAGTATGCGGTCTTCCTCGCGGCCATCGACGGCGGTGAGACGCCATTGGTGATCGTCGCGCTGGTGGCGAGCGTCATTGCGGCCTTCTTCTACGTCCGGGTGATCGTCCTGATGTTCTTCTCCGACCCGCCGGCCGATCGGCCCGTGGTGGCGGTGCCGAGCGCCTTGACCGGTATCGCGGTCGCAGCCGGCGTGGCGGTGACAATCGTGCTCGGTATCCTCCCGCAGTTCGCGCTCGACCTCGCCAACAAGGCCGCCCTCTTCCTCGCTTGATCAAAACAGCGGCCGATCCGTGCAATTGCCGGTCCTCAGGCCGGTGGCGTCGCCAGCCTCTCGGCTGGCTAGGAGTGCCAGAGTTTCGACGCCGCAGGAGAATGACCCGGATGCAGTATCTGTTTTCTGTCATCGACGACACGCCCAACTCCGCCACCTCGGGCGAGATGACTCCTGACCTCGACGTGGCGCTGAGGCTGGCCGTCGTGGGATCGAGGGCCTGCAACCGCCGGGTCGAGGTGCGGCCGTTCCGGTGAGTCCGGTCGACGTCGGCGAGGCGATCACCCGGGCCTATCACGAGGACTGGGCCCGTGTGGTTGCCACACTGACCAGGCAATTCGGCGATCTCGACGTCGCTGAGGAGGCCGCCGCCGAGGCCTTCGCGACCGCCGTCGAGCGGTGGCCGGCCGATGGCGTCCCTCCCAACCCGGGCGGCTGGCTGACCACGACCGCCCGCCGCAAGGGCCTCGACCGGATCAGGCGCGACAACCAGCGGGGGGACAAGCAGAAGCAGGCGCAGATGAAGTACGACGACCCGCCCGACTCCCTGGGCGCCGTCGATGACGAGCGGCTTCGGCTGATCTTCACTTGCTGCCACCCGGCGCTCGCCCCGGAGGCCCGCGTCGCGCTGACGCTCCGCATGGTCGGCGGTCTCACCGTGCCGGAGATCGCCCGTGCTTTCCTGGTGCAGGAAGCCACCATGGGACAACGGATCACGCGTGCGAAGGCGAAGATCAAGACAGCTCGTATCCCCTACCGGGTGCCGTCCGCGGATGACCTACCGGACCGAGTCTCTGGCGTGCTAGCCGTCATCTATCTGGTCTTCAACGAGGGCTACCTGGCGAGCGGCCCCGGCAGCGACCCTGTGCGTCACGACCTGACCGCCGAGGCGATCCGCCTCGCGCGACTGCTCCGTGCCCTGATGCCAGAGAACGGTGAGGTGGGGGGGCTGCTGGCGCTGATGCTCCTCACCGAGGCCCGTCGCACCGCCCGGGTCTCGGCGAACGGCGAGCTGGTCACTCTCGACGAGCAGGACCGTGCGGCCTGGGACGCCGCGCTGGTCGCCGAGGGACATCGGCTGGTAAAGGAGCGCCTGGCCACCGGCCAGCCCCCGGGCCGCTACCAGATCCTGGCCGCGATCAATGCCGTGCACACCTCGGCACGCGATGTGCGCGACACCGACTGGTCGCAGGTCGTGGCCCTCTACGACCAGCTCTTTCGTCTCGACCCGTCGCCGATCGTCGCCCTCAATCGAGCCGTTGCGATCGCGGAACTCGACGGCCCCGACGTCGCGCTGGGGATCGTCGACCGTCTCCAGGACGAACTGGTCGACTATCACGCCTACTTCGCGGCCCGAGCCGCCATGCTGCGCCGACTGGGCCGCACCGAGGAATCGCGGGCGGCGTACGACCGAGCCATCGCGTTGGCGGGCAACACCGCTGAGGCCGCCTACCTGACACGCCGCCGCGACGAGCTGGGGTAGTGCCTGTGTAGACATCGCGCCAAATGAGTGCGTTGGACTACTGCTCGGAGCCGCCGGCAGCGGGGATGATCTCCGCGAACAGGGGTCACCTGACGCCCTCGGGGGCCCCAGGACGGAGGTCCCGTAAGAATTTCTGCCAGCAGCCTGTCGGATCCCGAGCCGGGCGTTCGTAGAGAAGGTGAGCGGCGGCGGAGGAAGCCGCCCGGACAAGGAGCCATGGGATGACGCGATACCTGATCTCGTTCGATGACGGCTGGATGACCTTCCCCGAGGAGGATCTGCCCGACGTGGACAAGGCCGCGCACGAGGTGGTCCAGGAGGCCCAGGACGCTGGCGTGTGGGTTTTCGGCGGCGGACTGGAAAGCCAGAGGGCGAGCGTCGTGGCCACCGATGGGACGGTGACCGACGGCCCGTACCCGGAGACCAAGGAGGTCCTCGGCGGGTTCGCGGTCATCGACGTGCCCTCACGAGAGCAGGCGCTGGAGTGGGCTGCCAAGATCGCCGTAGCCTGCCGCTGTGCGCAGGAGGTGCGGGAGCTCCTGCCCGACCCGAATGTCTGATCGAAGGAGACCGGCCGGTTAGAGCAAGATTGTTTTGGCGGCTTCTGACCACGCGGGTCTGCGCTCGACCTGGACTGGGGATGCCGGGCGGTGACCCTGGGATCGCGCGTGGGACGCGCTCCCGCAACGCGACGGCGTCGAACAATGCGCCCCGGATGCTCGGCCGGTTCGCCGCCCCTGATGGCTCAGATGAGGTTCCCTCGCAGTGACAGCGCCCGGGGTATGAGTGCGCTCGCTGGCCTCTAATCCGCCCGTCAACCTCCCAGTCCCGCGGAACGTGCTCCATCGGCAGCAAATGCGTGCGGTCAATGCCAGCCCCGTGTCATGTCTGTGCCGGCTGGCAGGCTTCAACCATGGAGATTCGATACCTGCAGCCCGATGGCCTCGTGCGGAGCCCTGCGTTTAGCCATGGAGCCGTCGTTCCCGCTGGGGCGGCGACGATCTACATCGGCGGCCAGAACGGCGTGGACGAGAATGGCAAGGTCGTCGCTAGGCATGACGCGGCCGCACAGGCGGTGCGGGCCATCGACAATGTCGAGACTGTGCTGCGCGCCGCCGGAGCGACGCTCGCACACGTCGTTGCGTTGACGGTACTTATGGCGGCCGATGCCGACGTGGCCGCGGCCTACGGTGCGATCGCTCCGCGGCTCGCCCGCGTCGGAGCGCCTCCACTCGTTACCGCAGCACGTGTTGCTGGCCTTGCGGTGCCCGGGGCGCTCCTGGAGATCAGCGCAATCGCGGCAGTCGCGGCGAATTGATCTTCGCGCGAGGGGGTCTACGCGCACGACGACGGTGATAAGGCCAGACCGCACGAACGCCGCGCCCGGAGCATCGCGCAACTTGGCTCCAAAACACGGCCCACATCCGATCCTCGGCACGACAGACCGCAGGACGGCGGTAGTAGTGGGCGTTCCAGAAGGGGCATGCGGCAGCAGGGTATGCAGACTCCTTCCTTTCTCGACCCAGAGTCGGGGGCGATGAGCGCCGCTTCCTGGTTGCTCGGGCCCTATGGTCTCTTGCGCGGCGTGCCCGGGGTCGTACCTCGGAACTGCACCATCGCGGCGGCGTATGCGGATAGCGAGCATGGCCTTGACGATGGGGATGGTTTGGGTTCGACGAGCCGGGGTGAAACCCCGCATAGCGAGCACTTCTCGCACGTCCGCCGCGCTTTCCCTCAGCGGCACGAGCGGGCTTCGGACGCCGGTGGGTTCGACGGCCTAGAGTCGCCACCGTGCCCGAGTACTTCGTCGTTGATTGGCGCCGCGCCAGCCCCGAGTACCCGATCAGGATCTTTGAGGAGGTCTCGGACAACCGAATGGAGCTTCGGAAGGAGAATGATGTCGGATCCCGCGCCAGCGCCTGCTCACATGCGCTGGCGCCCCCTTCGAGCAAGGCGACCAGCCTACTGAGGCGCCAAGCATGTCACTCACGTCGGCACGATGGTGTGGTCTCTTGCTCGGTGGTTAGGCTCCGCAGGCCATGTAGGCGGCGAAGATGTAGTTGGCGTGCCGGTCGATCGCGAGGCTTCTAGTCGTTGATCAGTTGCTTGAACGCGGGTTCGCCGCGGATCGGATCGAGGTCGGAGTCGTCCCTTGCCGAATGGCGAAACTCTTCCGACATCTCAATGGCGTGCCGGAGGTGATCGAGCGCGTCACTTGTCCGGCCGGCGAGACTCTCGCAGCAGGCGAGGTTGAAGAACAACATGGGGTACTGCGGAGTGGCTGCGACCAGGGTGCCTAAGCGGTTGGCGACCTCGGCGTACTCGCCCGCCTGATAAAGGGGCGCGAGCGGAGCCCAGAGTTCCCAGCCGCGGCCTGCAACCTCGGCCGTACGCTTGCGAAAGGCCCACCGGCGCGACCTACGGCTGATGAGGACGTTGACGTCGGGAGCATTTAGTGTGGTGGGTCTGTGGGCGTTCTCGAGGGAATGGTTTCGGGCCATGAACATCTACGAACCTCAGTCGGGCGAAGGCCCGCCACCGCCACCCGAGGCCTCAGGGCCGGCCCCTGAGACGGGAGAGCCGCCGACGCTGCCCGTCGCGCCGGCGCCTCCGCCGTGGCAGCCGGTTGGTGTCGTGCCGGAGAGGCTCAGTGACGTCTACTACCGCACCGGCCTCACAATCCTTCTCACCATCATCACATTCGGGATCTGGGGCTTCTTGTGGACCTACCGGACGAGCGAAGATCTCAAGAGGTACAACGGCGACGGCCTCGGTGGCGTTCTTGGCATCGTCATCTTTCTGTTGATCTCAATCGTCCTTATGTTCACGATCCCGAACGAGATCAAGAACATGTACGAGCGGGACGGTCGGCCGAGCCCGATCACGGCCGTGTGGGGCCTATGGTTCCTGCTCCCGCTTATCGGCAACATCGTCTGGTATGTCAAGGTGCAGCGGGTGCTGAACGAGTTCTGGTTGAGCAAAGGTTCACGACCCGCCTGACGCGGCCCGGTCGCAGCGCGATGCCTCGAACAGTCCGAGTGTCTAGCCTGCCTCGACCGTGGCGCGGACCCAGTCGACGAGGGCGCGCATGGCGGTGGGATCCGTGGGGGAAACGTCGAGCAGGCCATGGTCGGCATCGCGGAACATCCGAACCGACACATCGCTACCGGTCGCGCGCAGCCGAGTCAGGATCTCGGCGTCGAGCTGGCTGGGTTGGGAACGGTCACGGGCGCCGTAGAGCCACAGGCTGGAGCCCGGCATCGCGCGGAGGAACGGCAGGGGTTGGAACCCGGACGGACCTGCATTTCGTACCTGGTCGAGGATGGTGCGCATCGGCAGGTTGCTGGACGCTCCTCCTTCCTCGCCGGTCAGGTGGGAGTAGAGCTGTTCCTGGCCGTGGCTGACCACAGGGGCATCAGCGAGTGCGGTGAAGCGCACCGGGATGCCAGCGCGTGACGCGGCGAGCGGGACCACCCAGCCGGCCTGGCTCGCGCCGATGAACCCGAGCCGGTCGGGGTCGATGTCGGGCCGCGCCACCAGGGCGTGCAGGGCGCCAGCTGCGTCCGCGGCTAGCAGGTTGAAGTGGCCGGAGTCGCCGGGGCAGCAGGCGCCCTGGGACTTACCGGCGCCGCGCTTGTCGTAGGAGAACACCGCGATCCCGGCGCCCACCAGAGCCCGAACCAGGGGGGCCTGGAAGGTGAGTCTGGTCGCCTCGCCGGAGCCGTGCACCCAGACGGCCGCGGGGTGCGGCCCCGGACCGGGTGGCAGGGTGAGCGTTGCGGCCAGGGTCGCACCGGCGCAGGTGAAGTGGACTCCAACCTCCCAATACGTGGGCGTCCTGACCCCATTCGTGAACCGCACGGAGGGATGGTTGCAGCGGGCCGTCGACGGATCGTCAATGGCCGCATTCCGTTCGACGACGATGAGGGCGACACCGACGACCGCCAGGGCTGCAGCGGCGGCGGAGAGGGTGAGGGTGAGACGGCGACGCATGGTGGCTCCTCTGCCTGGATTCTGCATCTGACGTTAGGAACCGAGGAGTGCGCCGCGCGTCGGGGATGACCCGCCGTGTTCTGCGGGGTTTCCCGTAGTGCGCTGGCCTCCGTGGGTGCCATGATCCGAAGGGTGAGGCCCCCGGTGCTGATCGTGGATGACCACGCCGGCTTTCGCAGGTCGGCGCGGCGGATGCTGGCGGCCGAGGGCTTCGAGGTGCTCGGTGAGTCTCGGTCGCACCCGACCACGGCCGTCTGGTCATCGACGTACTCGATGACGGTGTCGGTGGCGCCCGGCCCACCACTGGCGGCGGGCTGGGCGGACTCGCGGACCGTCTGGCCGCACTGGACGGCACCCTGCGCATCGAGAGTCCGGCCGAGACCGGCACCCGTGTCCACGCCGAGATCCCAGTCCCGCCATGATCGCTCCGGCTCCGCCGCTGCGGGTGGTGCTCGCGGACGACGCCGCGCTGGTCCGCGCCGGGATCGCCCGGCTGCTCGTCGACGTCGGGATCGACGTCGTGGGGCAAGCCGCGTCTGCCGGTGAGCTGCTGGCGCTGAGCCCAGTCGGCGCCGACAGGCTGTCGGCGAAGCCCGGGTCGTCCCGGTGCATCTGACGGGCACCGCACGGATCTCGGCACATCAGGGCGTTGCGCCGAGACCGCCAGGTGCCTCCCTCCTTAGGTCCGCGAGTCCGCAACCAGTCGCGAAACACCCGTCTCTGACCGTCCCTAACACTGCCTAGCAAACGGTAAA
>JBKPTD010000217.1:0-16216 GCA_046735375.1 Actinomycetota bacterium
CGGCGACCCGGTCGACGGGCTGCGCGCGCTTTGCGCAGCGGCCTGGAATTCCGCGCGCCTGCCAGCTGACGCGGAGATCACCGACTCACTCCGCGATCTCGGCTGGCGATAGTAGCGACGTAGGACGCTCACGCCGCCGGCGGATCACATCAGCGACCGGAGCCGTAGAAGATCACGGAAGCTAGCGTCGACCTTGACGCGGCCGCTCAGCCAGGCAGAGACGAAGGGCAGCTCGCCGTCGGTAAGCGCGACGAGATCGTCGCTGGTCATGGCGAGCCCGATCTGCGCCTTGTTCGCTGGCGGTCCACCTGGGTGCTCGGCGATGTCCACGAGCTGGCCGCTGTCCAGCCGCCCCGTGAAGGTCACATCGAGGTCGGAGATATAGCAGCTCACCGTGCGATCCAACATGTTGCGCTTGGCTTCGTCGTCCGCACTCGACATCGACGCTGCGAGCTTGGCGAGGGCAGCTCGGCACTCCTCCACGTTGGCCATGAGCGGCAGGGTAGTGGATCGTGAGGGCGTACAGGCGCCGCTGCTACCTTGGCCTTCGCCCCGTTTCGGCCGGTCATCCGCTCGACCGAACCGCCGCAGTGGGGCTATACGGCCCGAGTCAGCCGTAGCTTCGCGCTCCCGCTGGGAAGGGTTTGGCCCCTGTGAACGAGTACGCCAATGACGCCCCGGACGATGAGGTCATCGAGGGCCGGGGCGGGACTGTGACCGGGGCCGGGACCCCGGCAAGCGAAAGTGAGGCCGCGACCGAGAGCGAGGCCGAGACCGGGGACGAGCCCTGGGGGGCTGTGGCGGCAGAGGCCGGTGTGGGTAAGCAGGAGGTCCCGGCAGCGCCCGCCACCGGCGAGTCTGCCGTCGACGATGCACTGGCACGGCTCAGCCAGATCGGTGAGGCACCGACGGCAGACCATGTCGAGATCTACGACGACGTCCACCGCAGGCTCACCGACGCGCTCGCGGACGTCGACGAGGACTGAGCCTGATGGCCCGCCGCGCACGGCTCGACGCCGAGCTCGTCCGTCGCGGGCTCGCTCGCTCCCGGCAGCAGGCTGCCGACTATATCGCTGCGGGCAGGGTCAGCGTCGCCGGTCAGGTCGCCACCAAGCCCGCGACCCGGGTCGAAGTCTCGGCGGCGATCGTGGTGGCTGAGGACGACACGGACCCCGGCTACGCCTCCCGCGGCGGCTACAAGCTGGCCGGCGCACTGGATGCCTTCGCACACGACGGCCTCACGGTGGAAGGCCGGCGCTGTCTCGACGCCGGCGCCTCCGCGGGCGGCTTCACCGATGTCATGCTGCGGCGTGGGGCCCGACAGGTGGTGGCGGTGGACGTCGGCTACGGCCAGCTGGCGTGGCGCCTTCGCACCGATTCGCGCGTTGTCATTCACGATCGGACCAATGTCCGCGAGCTGACGCCGCAGCTTGTCGGGGGCGCGGTCGACGTCGTCGTGGCCGACCTCTCCTTCATCTCCCTCACCCTGGTCCTGCCGGCCCTCGCCGCTTGCCTGGAACCTGACGGAGACCTGGTCCCAATGGTCAAACCTCAGTTCGAGGTCGGCAGAGATCGAGTCGGTCCAGGTGGAGTCGTCACCGAGCCGACATGGCGGGCTGACGCCGTACGGCGAGTCGCTAGCGCGGCGGCTGACTTGGGATTAGGTGTACGAGGGTTGGTCGCTAGTCCGCTGCCCGGCCCGGCGGGCAACGTTGAATACTTCGTCTGGCTGAAGCGCGGCGAGCCGCCGCTCAACGACCTGGATCTCGAGCTTGCGATGGGGACCCGCCCACCCGCCGACTCGGGCACTGCCGCCCCGGCGCGGCAGCCGACGGCGGAGTGATGCGAGGCTTGAGGAGCGATTTCACCCCTGAAGACCGCGCGAAGGAGGCTTGATGGGTGATCGGACGGTCCTGCTGGTCGCTCATACCGGCCGCGCGGCAGCGCGGCGGACCGCCCATCTGGTCGCCGAGCGGCTGACCGAGGCCGGCATCGGCATCCGAGTTCTAGCCATAGAGCAGCCAGAGCTCAAGCTGCCCGACGTCGACGTCGTCGAGGTATCCACGGCCGCGGCGGACGGGTGTGAGCTCGTCGTCGTCTTGGGCGGCGACGGCACCCTCCTGCGCGGCGCAGAGCTCGCCAGGCCGACCGGAACCCCGCTGCTTGGCATGAATCTCGGCCACGTTGGCTTCCTCGCCGAGGCCGAGCGCGAGGATCTCAGCGAGGTAGTCGACGGCGTGGTCGGCCAGCACTACACGGTCGAGGAGCGGATGACCCTCGACGTGACCGTGCGGACGAACGGTGAAGTCGTCACTCGCACCTGGGCGCTTAACGAGGCCTCCGTCGAGAAGGCAGCCAGAGAGCGGCTGCTGGAGCTTGTCGTCGAGGTGGACGGACGGCCGCTGTCGCGATGGGGATGTGACGGCGTCGTTTGCGCGACACCCACTGGCTCGACCGCGTACGCCTTCTCGGCCGGCGGACCGGTCGTATGGCCGGAGGTCGACGCGCTACTCCTCGTACCGATCAGTGCCCACGCACTCTTCGCCCGCCCGCTGGTCGCGGCGCCCACCAGTGTGATCGCCGTCGAGGTGCTGCGGGAGACGCCTCAGGGCGTCCTCTGGTGCGACGGGCGCCGCTCGGAATCGCTGCCGGCCGGTGCTCGAGTCGAGGTACGCCGGGGCCTCGTTCCGGTGCGACTCGCACGGTTGCGGTATGCCCCCTTCACCGACCGGCTTGTGGCGAAGTTCTCGCTCCCGGTCCACGGCTGGCGGGGAGCTCGTTCCGACCACTAGCCGGGTGCCAGCGGCGCAGACCAGGAGCGCGTCGATCCATCGGAGGGCTAGGCGATGAGTGACTGGAAACCCGACGAGCTCGGCACGGTCGGTGCCGCCGACGAGCTGCAGATCGCAGCCTTGCGCCCCGACGGGACACTGCGCCCATTCACCACGATCTGGGTCGTCCGGGTCGGCGACGACCTGTACGTGCGGTCCTACCGAGGACGCGATAGCCGCTGGTTCCGCTCAATCCTGGAGCGCCCTGAGGGCCGAATCCGCGCAGGAGGCGTCACTCGCGACGTCGCTTTTGCGGAGCCCGAAGCCCCAGATCATGAGGCGATCGACCAGGCGTACTGGAGCAAATATGCGCACTACGGCAGCGCCTATGTCGACCCGGTGGTTAGCCCGAATTCGCACGCAGCAACCTTGCGGCTTATCGCCCGCTGATCCGTGCGGGGGTGGCTTGAGAGGGTCAGGAAGCCGGTGTATTTCGTATGAATTTCACCACTGCGTGACGGTATTGCTCCGGTGCTTCGATGCTGGGTATGTGACCGCAGCCGGAAAGCATGACGAGTTGTGCTCCGGTGATGGCGCTGGCAATCGGCTCGGCCTGAGCTGGGCCGCAGATGAAGTCCAGCTCACCGGCCACGATCAGCGTGGGGCTCGTGATGCGGCTTAGCAGCGGGCGCAGGTCCACCGACCGGTACAGGCCACCTTCCCAGGCCTGGCCGGCAGCTAAGTCTGCCTTCATGACCCGGGTCAGCTCGGCGAGTCTGGCCGCCACCTCTGGTTTGTCCGGTTCGGCGAGGTAGAACGGCAAGACCGTGGCCATCATCTGTTCCATTTCGACCGGGTCGGTGGCGGCGAGTAGCCGCTCGGTCCAGGAGTCCATCACCGGCCGCGCTGAGGAATACCACGGCGAACCGGCGTGCCGCGCCAGCAGCGCCTCCATCTCAGCCTCCGCCTCACCTTCCTGCTCTGCAACGGCCTCGGACCCGATACCAGAGGCGGCGACGGCGACGCATGCCGTCGTGCGGTGCGGATAGAGCGCCGCGTAGGTCAAGGCGGTAGTCGCGCCGAACGAATGGCCCAACACCACAACAGGCGGCAATGCAAGCGCCTGGCGCACCTCTTCGTAGAACCGGGCGTGCCCCTCGGCCGAGTAGTCAGCAGGATTGGCCGGCGGCGTGGATGCGCCAGAGCCATGCGGATCGATCAGGTAGGAGCACAGCGCATCCGACAGCAGTTCTGCGTCGCCGTTCATGTATGCGGCCGAAAATCCGGGGCCGCCCGCGAACATCAGCGCCGGCCGGCCACTTCCGATGACTTCGTAGCTCGCGGTCCGCCCGCCCGGTAGCGCGACAGTTTGTGTCATGCTCCCTCCAGTCACCGAGCCTGATCATGCAATCCGTCCCCGGCGAGGCTAGCGTGCGAAGGCCAAAACGACGGCCGACGGTTGGCTCAATCGGGCCGGCCAGCAGGCGAGTAGATCGCCGCCTGGGCGGTCACGGACCTGAACCTCTTGGTTGGGAACGGCGGTCGAGCACCTGGTAGTGGGCAGAGCGCTCGTCGTGGCGGGCAAGCACCGCCCTCGCGGCCGGTGGCACATG
Organism: Actinomycetota bacterium; assembly: GCA_046735375.1. Taxonomy (GTDB): domain Bacteria; phylum Actinomycetota; class Actinomycetes; order JAKEEW01; family JAKEEW01; genus DASYTV01. The sequence continues at coordinate 4,385 of JBKPTD010000217.1, forward strand.
GCTGACCTCGTAGTCCTCGCCGACGAACGCCTTGACCGAGTCCACGTCGTCGAACCACATGAGCGTCACGAACTCCACCTCGTCCTCCAGCTCGCGACGCATCAGATCAATGTGCCGGAATCCGGTGATGCGCATGGCCTCGATGCCGGGAATCACCTCACCGCGGACCACGGACTCATAGGCGTCGGCGTTGGCGCGCGTCGTCCAGCCGCGCCACATGCGGCATATCACCGGTGGTCCTTTCAGGCCGGCGTGGGTGGGCGTCGATGCTACAGCCAGGATCGACAGGGCGGCATTCCTCACCTCGCCCATCACCGACGCAGCGCGCGTCGACCGACATGGCACCGCTCCGGCGAGCTGTGGAAGAGTCACCGCATGCGTGGTCGCACAACATCTACTCGGTGGAGCGCTGTACTCGACTCCAGGGACGCCAACCTCCTGGCTCGCTTCTATCTCGACCTTCTGGGCTGGCGGGTCAGATCCGAGGCGCCGGGTTGGGTCACCATCGAGCCGGGCGATGGAAGCGGCTATCTAGCCTTCCAGACCAACGAGGGCTACGAGCCGCCGGTCTGGCCTGCCGCACCGGGGGACCAGCAGATGCAGTTCCATCTCGACTTTGAGGTGCGTGATCTCGAGGCTGCTGTTGAAGACGCATTGCGACTCGGAGCGCGACTGGCCGAATACCAACCTCAGAGCGACGTCCGCGCACTGATCGACCCCGCCGGCCACGTGTTCGATCTATGGCTCAACCCGACAGAGCCCAAGTGACCCTCGGCGCGGTTGCCTTCGGGCTCCCATTGTCCCGATGTAGCTGCATAGTCGGATCGAGGCCGATACGGCATCTCTTTCTCCGGTGGTCGTGTCAGCGGGACTTCTCGAAGACCGCGATCTGGCTGGTGCTGTCCGAGGTGAACGGCTCGCGCTGCCAGTTCGCCCACCGGTCCTTCAGCCGGAAGCCGGCAACAACCCCCATGAGCTTGAGCTCGGATGGCCATACGAAGCGATAGGGCGCGGAATGACGAACGAGGCGCCCCCGCACGTCTATCCAGTGGTGGGACCACGCGATCTGACCGGCTAGGTTGTCGAACGTCTCGATACCGACATGGTCCGGGTCGAGCCTGAAGACACGCGTCGTGTCCCCGGGCGGCACGTGCTGCAACTGGGGAACCATCACCTCGACGACGAAGCAGCCGCTGGGCTCCAGGTGTTCCGCCGCGTTGACGAACACCGCCAGCTGCTCTTCCTGTGTAGTGACGTTCATGATCGTGTTTGCCAGCAAGTACACCAGCGAGAAGGAGCCCGGAACGCGGGTCGTGGTCATATCGCCGATCGTCACCGGGACAGCCTCGGCACCGGGCTTCGCCCGAAGCCGCTCAGCCATGTGAGGGGAAAGCTCGATACCGCGCACCGGTACGCCACGCTCGGCCAGCGGCAAGGCCACCCGCCCAGTACCCACTGCGAACTCAACCGCTGGTCCACCCCGAGCCAGGTCGGCGAGAAAGTCCACAACGGGATCAAGCACCGCCCGGTCGAACCCTGCGGCGTACGTCTCGTCGTACACCTCCGCGATATCGGGACCCCAGGTGATCGACCCCATGGGCGACAGTCTGCGGCGAACCCAGCGCCCCAAGCCACCACATTTTCGACGACGGCTCCAAGAACGCTGTGATGCACGAGGTGAAGCCAGAGTGTCAACCACTAGCCGCAGTACGACAGTGCGTTGGCAGGCGTGCGTTGGCAGGCGGGCTCTTATAGGTTTTCTGTCCGTGCTCGAGGAGATACGGATCCGCGGTCTCGGCGTGATCGACGACGCCGTCCTCGAGCTGTCGCGCGGCCTCACGGTCCTGACGGGCGAGACCGGAGCCGGCAAAACGATGGTGGTCACCGGCCTCGACCTGCTCTTCGGCGGTCGCTCGGATTCCGGTCGGGTGCGCGAGGGTGTGGCGGCCGCGGTTGTCGAAGGCCGGATCGCCATCGACCCGACCGGTCCGGTGGCAGCTCGGGCGGCAGACGCCGGCGCCGAGCTCGACGACGCAGGCAGCAGTACCGCTGGACTGCAGAGTCTGCTGGTCAGCAGGACCGTCACGGCCGAGGGGAGGTCTCGTGCCGTGCTCGGCGGCCGATCCGTTCCGGTCAGCCTGCTCACCGAGCTCGCCGACGACCTGGTGGCCCGGCATGGCCAAAACGACCAGCAGCGCCTGCTGCGGCCGACAAGGCAGCGAGTGGCTCTCGACCGATACGCGGGCGAGCCTGCCCTTAAGCCGCTGGCCGCCTACCGGGCGGCATACGACCGGCTCAGGGAACTGAACGACGAGATCGCCGAGCTTGTCACCCGCGCCCGAGAACGCGCGCAGGAAGCGGATCTGTTGAGGTTCGGCGTCACCGAGATCGAGCGGGCCGCCCCCGAGGCGGGCGAGGACCGGACCCTCGCCGCCGAGGTCGACCGGCTGTCACACGCAGACGCCTTGCGGACAGCGGCCACCACCGCGCATGCGGCGGTGCTCGGCGATCCAGGTGCGGCCGAGTCGACCGACCTCACCGACGCGGTCGGGCTGGTGGCAGTCGCCAGGCGCGCCATCGACCAGGTCCGTTCCCACGATCCCGAGCTCGCCGCGCTCGCCGACCGGCTCAGCGAGGTGGGCTACCTGCTCGCCGACGCGGCGACCGACCTCGCTGCTTATGCGGAAAGCGTCGACGCCGACCCGCTGCGCCTGGCCACCGCCCAAGAGCGGCAGGCCGCGCTCTCTGCGCTGACCAAGAAATATGGGGACACCGTCGACGACGTTCTGGCGTGGGCCAAACGCGCGGCCGTCCGGCTCGCGTCACTTGAGAGCGACGACGAGCGGATCGACTCCTTGCGCGCAGAGCGAGCAGAGGTACGCGCGGAGCTGGCCCGGCTCGCCGCCGAGCTGTCCGCGGCCAGGCGTGCCGCCGCGGACCGCTTCGGCGCCGCGGTCACCACGGAACTACGTGCGCTCGCGATGCCACATGCCGTCATCAGCGTCCCGGTGACTCAGCAAGAGATCGCCGAGCCGGGGGAGAAGGCGGCTCTCGAGGTCGACGGGCGCCACCTCGCGTTCGGTCCGACCGGTATCGATGACGTGGAGATTCTGCTGCGCCCTCATCCCGGTGCGCCGGCCCGGCCGATTCAACGCGGCGCGTCAGGGGGCGAGCTATCCCGAGTGATGCTCGCCATCGAGGTGGTCTTCGCCGGCGCGGATCCCGTGCCCACCTTCGTCTTCGACGAGGTCGACGCCGGCGTCGGCGGGACCGCGGCGGTCGAGGTCGGTCGCCGCCTCGCCACGCTCGCGGCCGGCGCGCAGGTCCTCGTCGTGACGCACCTCCCGCAGGTTGCCGCCTTTGCCGACCGGCATCTGGTGGTCGAGAAGTCAAGCGCCGGCCTGGTGACGCGCAGCGGCGTCACGCTACTGGACCACGCTGGGCGGGTACGTGAGCTTTCGCGCATGCTCGCCGGTCAGGCCGACTCGGAGTCCGCCCAAGCTCACGCCGAGGAGCTCCTCGAGGCGGCGGCAAGCCGACCCGGCCGCTGACCGGCCCAGGGGGCACCTGACCATCGCCCGCGGGTCCCGACGCGCAGGATCGCGGGCCCGACTCCGGAGGGGACGGCGATGCCTAACTCACCTGGCAGTGTCACCGAGCCCGTGCCGACGGCCCGCGACGCGGGCCGCGTTATCCTGCTCAACGGCGCCTCAAGTTCCGGCAAGTCCACCCTGGCAAAGGCGCTGCAGGCAGCAATGCCTGAACCATTCCTGCACGTCAGCTCGGATCACTTCGTCGACGCCGGCGTGCTGCCTCGCCGAACCAGCGACGGCGGGCCATTCGACTGGTGGCGACAGGTCCGCCCCCGCTTCTTTGCCGGATTCCACCGATGCTTGCCCGCGCTCGCTCACGCCGGCAACGACTTGATCGTCGAGCACATCATCGAGTTCCCGGCGTGGCGAAGCCAGCTGGCTGACCTGCTGCACGGCCTGGACGTCTTCCTGATCGGCGTGCACTGCGACGTCGACGAGATCGACCGCCGCGAGCGCGAGCGCGGCAACCGCCGAATCGGCGAAGGTCGCACCCACGTCACCCACGACCGGATCCACACCTTCGGGCCCTACGACCTCAACCTCGACACGACACCAGGTGTGACCGCCGAACTAGTCGCGGGCGCGTTGGCCGCTTGGCGCAACCGCCCAGCATCCCGTGCCCTGGCGCAGACTAACGATCACCTCAACGCGTGAAGATCACGACACGTTGCCAGCATGTATCCACCAGCGGCTTTAGTGATCAACCGACCGCACCGTAAGGCAGTTGGGGTGGTTTGCACCATATTCCCCGGGGGAGTCTGGGGTCGGCGGATCCTATCCATCCATGATCGTCACGGCACGCCGAGCGGCCCGCGCAACACGGGCTGGCAGGCCCGCACGTGGCAGGATGACCAGTGATGAAGGTACCTACGCTTAGGCGTCGCGACCGCCCCCCCGAGTTGCCAGGCATCCTCGGTGTGGCCCGCGTTGACCGGCGTACGAAGAACCTCACCAAGCGGCTTCGGCCAGGTGAGATCGCGATCATCGACCACCTCGACCTCGATCGGGTCGCGGCTGAGGGCCTGGTCGCCTGCCAGCCAGCCGCGGTCGTCAACGCCGCCCCCAGCATCAGCGGGCGTTATCCGAACCTCGGGCCCGAGATCATCGTCTCGGCCGGCATCCCGTTGATCGACGACGTCGGCGCCGACCTGATGCTGCGAGTGGTCGAGGGAGAACGGCTGAGGATCGACTCGACGGTGCTTTATCGGGACGAGGTGCCGCTGGTCTACGGCGTGCTCCAGACAAAAGAGTCCGTTGTCGCCGCGATGGATGAAGCCAGAGCCGGGCTGGCGACCCAGCTCGAGGCGTTCGTGGCCAACACCATGGAGTACATGAGGCGCGAGCGCGACCTGCTTCTCGACGGCGTCGGTGTTCCGCAGATCTTGACCAAGCTGGAGGACAAACACGTCCTGATCGTCGTCCGTGGCTACAACTACCGCGAAGACCTCGCCGCGTTGCGGCCCTATCTCCGCGAATATCGCCCGGTCCTCATCGGCGTCGACGGCGGCACCGACGCACTCATCGAGGCGGGCTACCGGCCAGACATCATCGTCGGGGACATGGACTCGATCTCGGACGAGGCCTTGCATTCTGGCGCGGAGCTTGTCGTCCACGCCTACCGGGACGGGAGCGCGCCCGGCCTCGCCCGGCTCGAGCGGCTGGGTCTCGCGGCGGTCGTCTTCCCGGCGACGGGAACCAGCGAGGACGTGGCCATGCTGCTCGCCGACGACGCGGGTGCGCGCCTCATCGTCACGGTCGGGACCCATGCGACGCTCACGGAGGTCCTCGACAAGGGCCGCGCCGGCAACGCAAGCAGCTTCCTCACCCGGCTGCGCGTCGGCGACAAACTCATCGACGCCAAGGGCGTGTCCAGGCTTTATCGCAGCCGAATCTCAACCGGCCAGCTCATGCTCCTCGTCGGGGCTACGCTCGTCGTTCTGACCACCGCCTTCGTCGCCTCGCCGTCCGGTCGGGCCATCCTGTCCGTGGCGCGGGCGCTGTGGGGCAGTCTCGTCTTCTGGTTCCAGGGGCTTTTCGAGTGATCGATTTCCGCTACCACGTCGTCTCCCTGGTCGCGGTGCTCATCGCGCTTGCGACTGGCATCTTGCTCGGCAGTTCAGTGCTGTCGGGACCGCTGTACGACAACCTGAACAAGACCACCGATCAACTACGCCAGGAGCGCGACCAGCTCAAGGGCGACATCAGTGACCTCCAGCGGGACAAGAACTACGCCGCGAAGTTCACCGAGGCCATGGCCCCCACCGCAGTCTCGCAGCGACTGGCGAACGAGCGTGTTGTGCTCGTTGCGCTCCCCGGCGCTCAAAAGGGCACGCTTCAGCAGGTTTCCAACATGGTTGAGACGGCAGGAGCGAAGGTCACCGGCCAGATCGGCATCACCAACGCGTACGCCGACGCCGACAAGGAGCGGGTATTGGACGACCTGGTCAACCAGCTGCGACCGACGACCACCGACCTGCCGCAGGACACATCGACCTACGACCGCGCAGCGATCGAGATCGCCTCGCTCGTCATGACGAAGGAAACCGCACAGGCCGATACCCCACCCACCGGTGCTGACGGAGGAGTTCTGCCGGGGCTGAAGGCCGGTGGGTTCGTGACCACCAAGGGGCACCCCGACAACAAGGCAACACTGGCGGTACTTGTCGCCGGACCAGCGCCCAAGGCGTCCGACGGCGTCGACCGTGCCAACAGCGCCTACCTTTCGCTTGCCCGGGAGCTTGATACGCGCGGGAAGGCCGCCGTTCTTGGCGGCCCCGAGTCGTCGGCAGCCGACCGGGGCGTCGTCAACGCGCTGCGCGGCAACGGCGAGCTGGCCAGCTCCATCTCGTCGGTCGACACGGCCGACACCATCTATGGGCAGATCGCGGTTGTGTACGCCTTGCAAGCCGACACCAACGGCCAACCCTCTGGGCATTACGGCATCTCCGGCACCACCGACGGCCCGCTGCCCTCTCAAGCCACGAGTGGGTGATCAGCTGTTAAGCCGGCCATGGAATCGATCGTTGTGACCCGCGGGTAGGCGCGCTGGCACAGGGGCGTCTGCCCAGCCTGGCACAACCTGATCCGGGCTTCCTTGCACTGCGCTACGGTGATCCATCGGGCTGGCCGGAGCAGCGCGCGGCACTGGTTGCGGTCGCGCGTCGGTCACATCATGGAGTACCGGGCGCGGTCAGCCCTCCCAGTTAGGGCCAGAGAGGAGTGTCGCGATGCGCGTTCGCGGGCGGATCGCCGCGGCTGCGATCGGTGCTGGCGCGGCCGCACTCGCCTATCGCCAGCTGACCCGCACTCCGCCAGGGGGCGATGAGCAGTGGACTCGGGTCAACCATCGAGGCGAGAGCGTCACGCTTCTCGAGGGACCGGCTCTGGTGGCCGCGGCGGGCGCCGCCGCCGCCCTGGTTCCGGGCCTGCCTCGCCGGCTGCGTACGGCCGCCACCCTCGCCGCCATCGGCGCAGGTGCGCTAGGCGCGTACGACGATCTCGCCGGATCCGGCGCCTCCCGTGGTCTGAAGGGACATCTCGGCGCGTTGGCGAAGGGGGAGGTCACAACCGGCGCGGTGAAGATCCTCGGGATCGGTGCTACCGGGCTCGTGGCGGGCAGTCTGATTCAGAAGCGACCCCTCGACAAGCTCCTCGCCGGGATCGTGGTCGCCGGGTCCGCCAACGTCATGAATCTGTTTGACCTCCGGCCGGGCCGCGCGATCAAGGTGGGACTGGCCGCAGGGGTGCCCACAGCCATGCGCGGCGGTGCATCAGGCATTCTGGCGGCGGGCCCGCTAGGCGCCAGCGCGGCGTTGCTGCCTGCCGACCTTCAGGAGAGGTCAATGCTCGGCGACGCCGGCTCGAACGCACTTGGCGCCGTGTTGGGTGTGGCTTCAGCAGCCCGGTCCGGTCGCGCTGGACTGTTCTTGCGAGCGGCAGCTCTCGTCGGACTCACGCTCGCGAGTGAGAAGGTCAGCTTCACGAAGGTCATCGCGGCGTCCCCGCCGCTCAACGCGCTCGATATGCTCGGCCGCCGCCCAGCGGCTCAACCGCCTGCCCAACCGCCGGATGGCTGATCCGGCGGAGGTCGACGCGGGCCGGCCCGGGCGGCTGCTCGGCGGCATCGCCGGCGGTGCGTTCCTGATCGCCGGGATCACAGTCCTCTCCCGGATCGCCGGCTTCGGTCGCATCGTCGTCTTCTCCCGTACCGTGGGCGCCACCTGCGTCGGTGAGGTGTACCAGACAGCCAACGGCGTACCGAACATCGTCTTCGAGGTCGTCGCCGGCGGCGCGCTGGCCGGGGCAGTCGTGCCACTGCTGGCCGGCCGCTTTGCCCAGAATGCGCGTGAAGAGGCGGGCCAGGTCGCGTCCGCCCTCTTGACCTGGTCGCTGGCCGTTCTGACCCCGATCACAATCCTCGCAACCCTGGTGGTTCGGCCGATTGTGATGGGACTGCTAGGCCCGGCCAGCGGGTGCCCGAGCCAAGCGAGCGCGGTCGACCTGGCCGCCAGGATGCTGTTGATCTTCCTGCCACAGATCCCGCTGTACGGAGTTGCCGTCGTCCTGTCCGGCGTGCTCCAGGCCGACCGTCGGTTTCTCGGTCCGGCGCTAGCTCCGCTGCTCTCCAGCCTTGTGGTGGCCGCCGCTTACCTCGCGTTCGGCGCCGTCGCGAGCGGCCACGAGACCGATCTTGACAAGGTGTCTCGAGGTGCCGAGATCCTTCTCGCCGGCGGGACAACGCTCGGCGTTGTCGTGCTGGCGGGCAGCCTGGTGATCCCGCTCAAGCGCACCGGCGTGCGGCTGCGCGCGACGCTCACCTTCCCGCCGGGTGCAGCCGCGTCCGCGCGGGTCCTCGCCTTTGCCGGATTGGCGATCGTGGCTGCACAGCAGCTGGCGACTGTCGTCGTGATCGCACTCGCGAACCGGTCGGGACATGCCTCCGTCGTCCTTTACGGGTACGCCTGGGCGCTGTACCTCCTTCCGTATGCCGTGCTCACGGTCCCGATTGTGACCAGCGCCTTTCCCCACCTGTCCGCGCGGCACGACACCGGCGACGAGCGAGGGTTCGCCTACGGCGTCGCGGCCACGTCACGGGCGGTGGTTCTCGCCAGCTGTCTCGGTGCTGCCATCCTGGCTGCCGCGGCTGGTCCCGCGTCCAGGGTCTTCCTCGAGCAAGCGCCGGCCGTGCCCGGCGCGGACGATCCGGCGCTGCTCGCCCGAGCGCTCCTCGGCTGGGCACCTGGCCTGATCGGATATGGCCTGGTCGCCCACCTCAGCCGGGTCATGTATGCGGAGGGACGCGGCCGCCGCGCCGCCGTCGCGGTCGTGTCGGGATGGGCGGTGGTCGCCGTCGCCGACGTTGTCCTTGTGGTCCTGCTGCCCGCCAGTGACACCGTGCTCGCCCTGGGGATCGGCAATGCAGTCGGCATGACCATGGCGGGGCTTCTGCTGCTTCGATCGGTCCGGACGACGGCCGGCTCCACGGCAGTGCATGGCCTGTCACGCGCGTTCGGGGCTGGCGTCGTCGGGGGAGTGCTCGCCGGGGCCGCCGGCTGGTGGTTGGGCGCGTTCGGCTCGCCGGGTCCGGTCGCGAGCGCGGGGCTCGCTTTGGCCGCGGCCGCTGTGGCTCTCGCCGTGTATGGCGTTGTCGTCCTGATCGCGGACGCGGGCGACATGCGTACCGCACTTAGCCGGAGGTTCGGCTGATGCTCAGCTGTCCTGGACCTCGCGAGGTGTGTGGTGGCCGCTGACCCCCTGCACGTCGTGGAGGTGCTCGCGACGAGTACCGGCGGGATCGGCACGCACGTGCGTGGTCTCGCGGCCGGACTGGTGGAACGTGGAATCAGTGTGACCGTTGCCGGCCCCCAGGCGACCGAGGACGCGTTCGGCTTCGCTGCCGCGGGGGCGGCCTTTGAGCCTGTCGAGATCGCGACACGGCCTCGGCCCCGCGGCGATCTCGAGGCCATTCGTGCACTGAGGTCTCTCATCTCGGCTCTCGCCACGGGTCGACCCGAGCAAGACTCGCGCACCAACGATCGCGATCACCACGCGGTGCCGTTGGTCGTGCACGCCCACGGCCTTCGAGCCGGGCTGGTGGCCGGGTTGGCCACCAGGTCGGCAATCCGGGTGGGCCGGTCGGCACATCGCACGCGGGGGACGCGAGGGATGCGCCGCCATCCCCCCAGCAATCGCCCGGGTCACCCCCCGCTAGTTGTGACCTGGCACAACGCCGTCCTGGGCAGCGGCACGGCCCGGTTCGTTCTGGCAGGAGTCGAGGGAGCCGTTGCCCGAATGGCCGACGTCACGCTGGGTGCGTCGTACGATCTCGTCGCCCGAGCCAGGCGAATGGGCTCAGCGGACGCCCGGCTCGGCCAGGTGGCCGCACCTGCGCTGGCCACCCCTGCGAGCTCGCCCGACCAGGTCAGGGCCGACCTCGGCGTTGGCGACCGCCCGCTGATTCTCGCGGTCGGCAGGCTGGCCCCGCAGAAGGCGTACGACCTCCTTCTCGACGCAGCCACCCGCTGGCAGGCCCGCGTCCCACAGCCTCTCGTACTGATCGCCGGAGAGGGACCCCAGCGGCCCTTGCTCCAAGCCCGGATCGATACTGGCGGACTTCCGGTACGACTCCTCGGTCACCGGGCCGACGTCGCTGATCTTCTCGCGGCGGCCGACGTCGTTGTCCTTACCAGTCGGTGGGAGGCGAGAGCGCTGATCGCACAGGAGGCCCTCCAAGCCGGCCGGCCGCTGGTGGCGACGGCTGTGGGTGGTGTACCCGATCTTGTCGGCGACGCAGCCCTCCTCGTCCCGTACGGCGAGCCGGAAGCAGTTGCCCAAGCGGTGAGCTCGGTGCTGGACAACCCAGAGATCGCCAAGCGACTGTCGGAAGCGGGCCGAGCACAGGCCGCGAGCTGGGCGGACGAAACCGCGGTGATCGACGCTGTCCTTGCGGTTTACCGCGAGCTCGCAGGCCATGCCGGTGGACTTGGGTGAAGGGATATCTCTCGGGCGGTGGTGATCCGGCCCGGGAGCAGCGGCACCGGCAGCCGGGCGGGCACCGGTGCCGGGGCGGGCCAACGCACTCCCAGGCGATCGAGACCACTCCGCCGGTGAAACACTCCGGCGCTGAGCAGCATCACCACAGCCCATCCGCGGCTCATCCGGCCGCTCAGAGATGGGGGGCGTGGTCCCCGCGGACCCGGCAGGCCGGTGGCCTGAGGGCGACGCGTGAGCCCGCTCGGATCAATTTCTCGCCTCCCTTCTCCGCGGGTCAGGCGAATTCGGCTTGGAGGGTTTGTGCGAGGGGACGGCGACTGCCGAGGTGGACGGGGATGGCGGTGAGCGCGGCGACGGTGAGGATGGTGGCTGGTATGACGGCGAGTAGTTGCCAGAGCGGCGGGTTCGCTGTCTCGTCGCCGCTGAGGGCGGCGAACAGTGCCTGGCAGACCTGGTGTCTGCGTGGGACGAGATCGGAGACCCCTACCACGGCTGCTACGCGCGGCTGAGGCGGCACTCGCCCACGCCGACCGACCCACGGCGCGGACGCTGCTCTACCATGCCGCCCGGCAGAGCTCGGCGCTTGGCGCCATACCGTTGCTGCGGGAGATCGAGGCGCTCGCTCGCGGCGCGCGGCTCCAGCTCTCCGCCGATCTCCCGGCGCCGGTTCAGCCCACGCCGCCGAGCGGGTGGGCCTCACCCGGGAGGCGCAGGTTCTGCGGCTCATCACCGAAGGGCGATCCAACCGCCAGATCGCCGGTAAGCTGGTCATCAGCGTGAAGACCGCCAGCGTTTACGTGTCCCGGATCCTCACCAAGCTTGGCGTCGCTAGCCGCGGTGAAGCCGCCGCGGCCGCCTACCGCCTCCAGCTGTTCGATCACCCGCACCGACCTTGATCCCGCGTTTTCCCCGGCTAGCTCGGCTAACGGTGCGAAGAAGGCTTCCATGCGTACGGCGAGCCACCACGACCACCTTGCGGGCGCGCCGGCCGGCCAGCCTCGCTCAGCCCCTCCGTCGCGATGAACACGTTCTTGGTGTCGGTGAACGCGTCGGGAATCAGTCGGCGAGGTTGGCCTCGATCTCGAGCCCGATGGCAATCTTGTCGCCGACCACCACACCGCCTCCCGGGATGGGGATGGTGAGGTTGATGCCGAAGTCGCGGCGGTCGATGTCGGCGGTGGCTCCGAGCCCGGCTACTGTGCCGCCCTTGCCGTTGGGGCGGATTCCGTGCAGGTTGCCGGCCAAC
>JBKPTD010000218.1:0-14573 GCA_046735375.1 Actinomycetota bacterium
CCGGCTGCGCGGCGCGATTGCCGCCATGGCGGCGGCCATGAACGGCATCGACGTCCTCGCCTTCACCGGCGGCGTCGGCGAGAATCATCCGTGGCTCCGCGACGCGGCGGCTTCCGGGCTCGGCTTCCTCGGTGTCCGCATCGATCCGGAGGCCAACGCCGAAACCACCGCCGATGGTGATATCACCAGGCCCGGCAGCTCCGCCCGTACAGCGGTGGTGACCGCTCGCGAGGACCTCGAGATCGCCCGGGAGGTCAGGCAGGTCGTGACTGGAGCAGAACGTCCCTGACGGGACGCCGAGGGGTAGCCGATCCGGTTGGTCCGTAGCCGAACCTCATCAGGAGCTGTGGATAGCCGGTGAGTCCGAGCTCGCTTGCGAGCTTCGCACGCAGCGCGGGTCGCCGACGCCGACACGGTGCAGATGTCCGATCCACGCCAGTGAACCGGTCGGCAAGCGCGACGGGTAGGGGCAGCGGGCCCGCCTCGCGGGGACCAATGACCCGCGGCCGCCTCAAGTCGCCCCGATGCCCTCGCGGCAGGACCGCCGTCCCTATCCTCATACCGCGGTCACTGCTGCCGCGTCGAGCGGCATGAGGTGTGAATCGGCCGCGGCCCCGCCACTCCGCATCGGAGAGGGAGATGGATCCACTCGACATTGCCCGCTGGCAGTTCGGCATTACGACCGTCTATCACTTCCTGTTCGTACCGCTCACGATCGGCCTGTCGGCGATCGTCGCCAGCCTTGAAACGGCGTGGGTACGGACGGGCAATCCGATGTGGCTGCGTGCCACCAAGTTCTGGGGCAAGCTCTTCCTGATCAACATCGCGATGGGCGTCGTGACCGGCCTCGTGCAGGAGTTCCAGTTCGGCATGAACTGGTCGAGCTACTCGCGATTCGTCGGCGATGTGTTCGGCGCACCGCTGGCAATGGAGGCGCTGCTCGCGTTCTTCCTCGAATCGACCTTCATCGGCCTGTGGATCTTCGGGTGGAGCCGCCTCCCCAAAGCGCTGCACGCAGCATGCATGTGGGCCGTCGCCGTCGGCACCCTGTTGTCGGCGTACTTCATCCTGGCCGCGAACTCGTGGATGCAGCATCCGGTCGGTTATGAGGTGAGGGATGGCAGGGCACGGCTCACCGACATCGGGGCCGTGCTCACGAACAGCACCCAGCTTGTGACCTTCCCGCATACCGTCTTTGCCTCGTTCGCCACGGCCGGCGTGTTCGTCATCGCGATGAGCTGTTGGCTGATCGGCCGACGTCGGCACCTCGATGTCATGCGGCCATCGCTGCGGGTCGGGTTGTGGGTCACCCTGATCGCATCCATCGGGATCGTCGTCTCCGGCGATATCCAGGCTCGGATCATGACCGAGCAGCAGCCGATGAAGATGGCGGCGGCCGAAGCCTTGTACGACACCTCAGCGCCCGCCTCGTTCTCGATCTTCACGATCGGTTCGCTCAACGGCAGCGAGGAGATCTGGAGCGTCAGGATCCCCCGACTCCTCTCGCTGCTCGCGACCCAGAGCAGCACCGGCGAGGTCGAGGGCATCAACGACATCCAGGCGCAGTATGAACAGACGTACGGCCCCGGCGACTATCGGCCGATCATTCCCGTGACCTACTGGACGTTCCGGCTGATGATCGGCTTTGGGGTGGTCGCGGGCTTGATCGCTCTTGTCGGCCTATGGCTCACCCGGCGCGGACGATTGCCAGACCACCCCTGGGTCTGGCAGGTGGGTCTGGCCGCCGTCGCGCTCCCGTTCCTCGCCAACAGCGCCGGGTGGATCTTCACCGAGATGGGGCGTCAGCCCTGGACGGTGTTCGGACGGTTCCAGACAAGAGACAGCGTCTCCCCCACGGTCGGGGCGGGCACCGTCACGACCAGCCTCCTCGCCTTCACCCTCCTCTACGGCGCGCTCGCAGTGGTCGAGATAGGTCTGATCGTGAAGTTCGTAAAGGCCGGACCTCCGACTGAAGAAGAAGCCTTGGCCGACCTCAAGCCACCACTCTCCGACGACGGCGAGCCCTCGGTCTCGCTGGTCTACTGATACGTCAGGGGGCCTTGTATGTCTCTCGCCGACTTCTGGTTCCTGCTCATTGCTGTCCTCTGGACGGGCTATTTCGTCCTGGAAGGCTTCGACTTCGGCGTGGGATGCCTGCTCCCCATCGTTGCTAGAGACGACATGCAGCGACGGGTTGCGATCAACACGATCGGGCCGGTGTGGGACGGCAACGAGGTCTGGCTGATCACTGCCGGAGGCGCCACGTTCGCCGCCTTTCCGGAGTGGTACGCGACCCTTTTCAGCGGCTTTTACCTGCCGCTGCTGCTCATCTTGCTCGCGCTCATCGTGCGCGGAGTTGCCTTCGAGTACCGCGGCAAGGGTGACGATCCACTGTGGAAGCGGCGATGGGATCTCGGGATCATCATCGGATCGGTGGTGCCGTCACTCCTCTGGGGGGTGGCCTTCGCGGCGATCCTGCACGGAGTCCCGATCGGCCCGGATCACGAGTTCACCGGAAGCGTCCTCGACCTGATCTCCGTCTACAGCCTGCTCGGCGGGCTGACGACCTTGCTGGTTTTCACCCTTCACGGCGCGACCTTCCTCGCCCTCAAGACCGATGGCCCGGTCAGGCTGCGGGCTAACCAGGTCGCTCGCCGGCTGGGACCGATCGCGATCGTCGCCGGCGCGGCCTTCCTCCTATGGACGCAGTTGGCACATGGCAGAGCCATCACCTGGCTCTCGTTGGCTGCTGCTGTAGCTGGGCTGGTCGCAGCGGCGATCGCGAACGGCCGCGGCCGCGAAGGCTGGGCCTTCATCTGTACGGCGGCAGCGATCGTCTTCGCCACGGCGACGCTCTTCGGGTCTCTGTATCCAGACGTGCTGCCCAGCTCGACGAATGAGGCGTTCAGTCTCACGGTCGACAACGCCTCGTCCGCGCCATACACGCTACGAGTGATGAGTTGGGTAGCCGTGCTGTTCCTGCCGCTCGTTCTGGCGTACCAAGGATGGACCTACTGGGTCTTCCGCCAACGGGTCGCCGGTCCGCGGGAGACGGTGTCGCTCTGAACGGACAGCAGGACGCTCGAGTGCGCCGCCGGGGGCCGATCGACCGGCGGCTGATCGGGTGCGCCCGGAAGGTGCGGCTCGCGTTTGGAGCAGCTGCGGCGGCTGCGCTGGTGGACGGCCTGCTCCTGGTGCTAGCCGCGGCTCTGCTTGCCGATCTCGTCGCGACTGCGGTGGTCGATGGTGCGGCGCTCCGCGACCTCACGCCGCGGGTGCTCACCCTGCTGGCGGTCTTTGCCTGCCGTGCGCTGCTCGCGGGCGTCCTGCTTGTCCTTCCACGCCGAGTCGCGATCTCGGTCAAGCGCCACTTGCGCCCGGAAGTCGTCCGCGCCGGGGCAACCGCTGCACATCCCGCACCCACGGGCGAGATCGTCGCCATCGCCGGTCCAGGGCTTGATGCGCTCGACCCCTATTTCTCCCGCTACATCCCGGAGATGATTCGTGCGGCCGCCATCCCGATCGTTGTTCTGATTGCCCTGGCTGCCCGCGATCTCACCGCGGGATTGATCGTCGCACTGACCCTGCCACTGATACCGGTCTTCGGCGCGTTGGTCGGCTCGTACACCGAGCGACGTACCCGCCGGCAGTGGCGTGTCCTCGCCGTGCTGTCGCATCACTTCCTGGACGTCATCCGCGGTCTTCCCACGCTGAAGATCTTCGGTCGGGCCTCCGCGCAAGCCACGACGATCGCTCGGGTCACCGAGCAGTACCGGATCGCGACGATGTCGACGCTGCGAGTGGCTCTGCTGTCCGCACTCGTGCTCGAGCTCGCCGCGACCATCTCGGTCGCGCTCGTGGCGGTCTCGGTCGGGCTCCGACTCGTCGAGGGCGGCCTGGACCTGCGGACGGCGCTCTTCCTCCTGATCCTCGCCCCCGAGGCCTATCTGCCGCTGCGCCGCGCCGCCGCCGAGTACCACGCCGCGGCAGAGGGCATCGCCGCCGCAGACCAGGCATTCTCGGTCATCTCAGCCGCCGAGTCGGCCCACGGCAGCGCGGTGCCATGTCGCTCGTTCCCAGACCCGGCCGCCGCGCCGATCACGATCGACCGAGTCACCGTGCGCTTTCCCGATCGGGCTAGGCCGGCTCTTGATCGCTTGAGTCTCACGATCGCGCCGAGCCGGCTGACGGCAGTCATCGGCCCGAGCGGCAGCGGAAAATCGACACTGCTCAAGGTGCTGCTCGGGCTCCTCACGCCGGACGAGGGCGGGACGCGGGTTGGCGACATGGAGCTCTCACAGATCGATCCGGCGCAGTGGCATCGGCGGCTCGCATGGCTCCCGCAGCATCCCGGGCTCCTCGCCGGCTCGATCGCTGACAACATCGTGATCGGGCGACCCGACGTCAGCCAGAGTGCAAGCGTGGACACGGCGACTCAAGCGGGCATCGCCGACCTTCTCGTGGCCGAGCAGAGGTCGGCCCGCCAACCGGGGCACGATGCCGCTGCCGCGCTCTCGGCCGGTCAGCGACAGCGCCTCGCCCTCGCGCGCGTGTTCCTCCGGACGGATGCCTCGTTGGTGCTCCTGGACGAGCCGACCGCCCATCTCGACCGTGACAGCGAGCGGCGAGTCTGCGAGGCGCTGCGAGACTACGCGTCTGGCCGGACCGTCGTCGTGGTCACCCATCGGCGAGCGCTGCTCGACATTGCCGACACCGTCGTCGAGATCGACCGCCCGGCGGTCCGCGCTGCGGGACCGCCCGCTGCCGCGGCGGTGACCAGGTGAAGGCGCGACTGGCCGGTGCGATCGCCGCCGGCTTCCTCGCCCTTGGCAGCGGCGTCGGACTCACCGCCGCCGCAGCCTGGCTCATTGCCCGAGCAGCCGCGCACCCACCCGTCCTCGAGCTGATGGTCGCCGTGGTGGCGGTCCGCGCATTTGGTATCTCGAAGGGCGTTTTCCGATATACCGAACGGCTGCTCGCGCACGACGTCGCATTTGTCGCCCTGGCCCGTCTACGCCTCCAGCTCTACGACCGGCTGGTCCGCCTGGCACCCGCCGGTTTGGCCGGATGGCGGCGAGGCGACATCCTGACCCGGCTCGCCGACGACGTCAGCGCCGTCCAGGACAGATACGCGCGGGTACGCATCCCAGCGGCGTCAGCCGTGCTCGTGGGGATCCTCGCGACCGCCATAGCGGGTGCGCTCCTTCCACCGGCCGCTGTGGTTCTAGCCTGTGGGCTGGTCGTTGCCGGCCTCGTCGTGCCACACCTCTTGGTGGCGCTGTCCGCATGGTCGGATCGGCGGCTGCAGGCCGATCGGGCTGATCTTGCAAGCCGGACCGTCGAGGCACTCGACATGGCCGACGAGCTGACCGTCCTCGGCGGTTTGCCAGACCAAGTCGCCCGAGTTCGCCGACTTGCCGACCGCCTGGCCAAGGCAGAGGCCCGACTTGCCTGGGGGCAGGGTGCGGCCGCCGGGCTCGGCATGCTCACGCTCGGGCTGACCACGAGCCTGATCCTGGTCGTGGCGATACCCGCGGCCCGGGAAGGTCGGCTGGACGGGCCGGCGCTCGCCGTTCTTGCGTTGCTGCCATTGGCGAGCTTCGACGCAATCAGTGGACTGTCCGCGGCAGCCCGCGATCGGGCGCGGGTCGCCGCATCGCTCGACCGGGTCGATGAGGTCATGGCCGCCGAGCCGGCGGTGCCCGAACCCCCGCCGGGCGCATCGACGCCGCGACCTATGAACCCGACGATCATGGTACGTGGAGTTACCGCACGGTGGCCCGGCGCGGGCCATGACGCACTCCGCGTCATCGATCTCGACCTGCCGCCGGGGAAGCGGATTGCGCTGGTCGGCCCGAGTGGCGCCGGCAAGTCGACGCTGCTCGCGGTGCTGCTGCGCTTTTGCCCGTACACCGGCGATGTGAGGGTCGGCGGCGTTCCGCTGGCACAGGTCCCAGAGCAGACCCTGCGGGCGACCATCGGCCTCGCCGCCGCCGATGCACACATCTTCGACTCAACGGTCGAGGCCAACCTCCGCCTCGCCAAGTCAACGGCTTCCCCAAGCGAACTCAGCCAGGTACTGGCCAGGGCGGGACTCAGCGACTGGGTTGAAACCCTGCCACGAGGCCTGCAAACGCCTGTCGGGGAGCACGGACAGAGGCTGTCGGGAGGCCAGCGGCAACGGTTGGCTCTTGCCCGCGCGCTGCTGGCGGACGTACCCGTCTTGCTGTGCGATGAGCCGGACGCCCATCTGGAGCCAATCCTCGCCGATCAACTCCTTCGTGATCTCCTGACGGCCGGGGAGGACCGGAGCCTCGTTGTCGTGACTCATCGCCTGTCCGGACTCGAAGCCTTCGACGAGGTGGTCACCCTCGATCGCGGGCGCCGGAGAATGGTCGGCGTATGAACGAGGTGAAGCGATCGCCGTGGTGGCGACACGCCGTGATCTACCAGATCTACGTGCGCAGCTTCGCCGACGGCAACGGCGATGGCATCGGCGACCTACCTGGGATCTGCCGCCGCCTGCCCTACCTCAAGGATCTCGGGATCGACGCAGTCTGGCTGACCCCCTTCTATGTCTCGCCCATGACCGACGGCGGCTACGACGTCGCCAACTATCGCGAGGTCGATCCGATCTTCGGCACCATGGCGGATTTCGACATGCTCGTCGAGCGCGCACACGACCTTGGCCTGAGGCTGATCGTTGACATCGTTCCCAACCACACGTCGGCGGCTCATCCGTGGTTCGTCGAGGCGATTGCTGCTGGCCCGGGGAGTGCCGCCAGGGACCGCTACATCTTTCACCCCGGCCGTGGCCCGGGCGGCGACCTGCCGCCCAGCGACTGGGAGTCGGTCTTCAGCGGCCCCGCGTGGACCAGGCTCACGTCGGCGGACGGGCAGCCCGGCGAGTGGTACCTCCATCTGTTCGCTCCCGAGCAGCCCGACCTGAACTGGGAGAACCCCTACGTCGCCGAGGAGTTCAAGGCGATCTTGAGATTCTGGCTCGACCGCGGCGTGGACGGCTTCCGAGTGGACGTGGCACACGGGCTGGTGAAGGATCCGCTGCTCACCGATGTCGGCCGGGTGGAACGGACCGAGGCAGCCGCCATCCCGCGGCGCCCTTACTTCGACCAAGACGGCGTGCACGAGATCTACCGGGAGTGGCGGAAGGTCCTCGATAGCTACGGCGGTCAGCGCATCGCCGTGGCCGAGGCCTGGGTGCGAGGCCCGCAGCGGCTGGCCCGGTATGTACGCGAGGACGAACTGCATCAGGCGTTCAACTTCGACTTCCTGAAGGCCAGCTGGGACGCGCGCAACCTGCGCAAGGCCATCACGACGTCACTGGACGCGACCAACGCCGTCGGAGCGCCGGCCACCTGGGTGCTGTCCAACCACGATGTGGTCAGGTGTGCCACTCGTTACGGCGACGGGACCGAGGGTGAGCGCCGTGCTAGAGCGGCAGCCCTGCTCTTTCTCGCGCTCCCCGGTTCGGCCTACATCTATCAGGGCGACGAGCTCGGCCTGCCAGAGGTCGTCGATCTTCCCGACGACGTCCTCCAAGACCCGGCCTGGCTACGATCTGGCCGCACGATCCGCGGCCGGGACGGCTGCCGGGTGCCCATGCCGTGGGCGGGCGACACAGCGCCGTTCGAATTCACCACCGGTGCAGAGCCCGCGTGGCTACCGGTACCTGAGGGCTGGCGTGATCGCACCGTCGCGGCACAGCAGGCCGACGAGAGCTCGATGCTTGCGCTCTACCGGGCCGCCATACGGATCAGGCGACGCCACCCGGCGCTCGGCGCCGGCACCATGACCTGGCTGCCGTCACCGGCCAACGCGCTGGCCTTCCGGCGCGAACCCGGCTTCGTGTGCGTGGTCAATCTGAACAGCCGGCCGATCACCTATCCGGCCATGGGCCACGTGCTCTGCGCGAGCGGGCCGGTAGAGCCGACCGACGCCGGGCTGCTTGTTCCCGCCGACCACGCCGCCTGGGTGAGCGCGGCAGGCTAGGCGGCGAAAGGGGACCTTCGGCTCTTCACGTGCGGACCGCAGATTGCAAGGGTGGGTACATGGCTGACAGCGGACGTGAGCCGGTGACGGTTCTCAGCACGTCGGAATCTTGGGGTCTGCTCAGAGAGGCGGTGGTCGGGCGGCTTGCCGTCATGGTCGACGACCAGCCCGACATCTTCCCGGTCAACTACCTGGTTGATCACGGCAGCATCGTCTTCCGTACCGCTGAGGGTACGAAGCTCGCCAGCTCTGTGGGCCGGCTCGTCGCCTTCGAGGTGGACGGTTACGACCCGTCCTCAGGGGAGGCGTGGAGCGTGGTGGTCAGAGGAAAGGCCAGGGAGGTCAAGCAGCTCCACGAGGTGGTGGAAGCGCTCGACCTGCCGCTGTTCCCCTGGCATGCGGCGCCGAAACGACGCATCATCCGCATCGAGCCGGAGACTGTCAGCGGTCGCCGCTTCCATGTCCTCGATGCGCCGGCCCGGCATATGCCGCACCGGCGCGCGGCGCCCGAGTGAGCTCGCCCGCATACCCGCCGGTCGGCCGACTCAGCACCGGTCACCTCACCTGAGGCGGCGCAGGAACGGCGTAGGCGCTTGGCGCTGTACAAGCCTGACGCGGACGTCCACGACGGTGAATCCATCCGGGCGGCCGATCACCGGGTTGAAATCAGCCTCGACAAGCTGCGGCAGATCGTCTGCCAGTTGCGAGATCCGCCCGAGCAGGTCCATCAGCGCAGTCTGGTCAACGCCTGGGCGCCCCCGGTGCGGGGCCAGCAGCGAGCCGAGCTTCGTACTGCTCAGCATGTCTGCGACATCGGTGCCCGTGAGCGGGGTGAGCCGAGCCGAGCGCTCGGCAAAGACGTCGGTCTCGATGCCTCCGAGTCCGAGGACGACCATTGGCCCGAACACATCGTCGTTGCTGATCCCCGCCAGCAGTTCGACACCTGCCTCGGCCATCGGCTGGACCAGGACGCCCGTCAGCGTGTCGGGGAATCGCTCGGCCATCTCCTCGTAGGCCTGACGGACCGCCTCTTCACCCGCAAGGCTGAGGCGCACCGCGCCGACGTCGGTCTTGTGCACGAGCTCTGGCCAGTACGCCTTGAGGGCTACCGGCCGATCGAACGCTCCAGCACGCGCGACCGCTTCATCCGCATTGCGGGCCAAGTTCTGAGGGACGAGAGGGATCCCGTACGAATCGAGCAGCTGAGCGCTCCGCTCTGGATCGAGCCAGCCACCATCCGGATGCTCGGAGAGGAATGCCTGCACGAGCCCACGGGCGCGATCCGTGTCCACCTCACCCACCTGGATGACGGCGCCTGCCGGCCGTTCGCGCCAACGGGCGTAGCGCTGCGCATGGCTCAGGGCCCGGGCCGCGAGCCCGGCATCGACGAAGCTGGGCACCATCCCGCGCGGACCGCACCGCAGCCCGACCACCGCTTCCGCCTGAGCAAGCTGCACCGCGAGCAACGGCTTGCCGTGCAGGTCGGATGCGTCGGTGATGGCGGGGCGCAGGTTGCCCAATGCGGTCGGCGCAATCAGCACCATGACGGCGTCGACCGCCTCGCTGGCAGCGATCCGCTCGAGTGCCGTGCGCATTGCCGTCGTCGATACCGCCGCGGTGGTATCGACCGGGTTGGTCACGCTAGCCGCAGCTGGAAGAACGTCGCGCAGGTCTGCCTGAACCTCGGCAGGCAGCGGCGCGACGGTGAGACCCACATCAGCGCAGGCGTCGGCGGCCAGGACGCCGGCACCGCCGGCGTTGCTGACGATCGCCACCGAGCCTCCGGGGGGCAGCGGCTGATGAGCGAGCAGTGCCGCGGTGGCGGTCAGGTCCTCCAGACCGCGGGTGGCGATGACGCCCGCTTGGGTGAACAGTGCCTCGCGAGCCGCCGCTGGCGTGGCGGCCGCTGCCGTATGCGAGGCGGCGGCCCGCTGGCCGGCCTCCGAGCGGCCGGCGACGACGGTCAGCACCGGCATCCGGCGGGCGAGCTGGCGGGCTATCCGGCCGAACTTTCGCGGGTTGCCGAACGACTCCAGATAGAGGATCGCCATCTCGGTCTGCCCGTCCGAGGCCCACCACTGGAGCAGGTCGTTGCCGCTGACGTCGTATTTGTCGCCGACGGACACCAAGGTCGAGATTCCGACGCCGAGCCGGCTGAGGTGCTCGAGCACGGCGATTCCGACGCCTCCCGACTGGACGATGACCCCAGCCCGGCCTGGCAGCGGATCAGTGCCGCCGAATGTCGCGTTCAGGTGTACGTCCGGCTGGGTAGCGGCGATGCCGAAGCAGTTGGGCCCGACCAGGCGCATGCCGTGCCGCCGGCAGGTTGTCAGCAGAGCCTCACCAGCCGCTTCGTCCAGAGCAGATGTGATCACGACGACCGCACGGATGTCGCGGGTCGCGCAGTCTCGCGCAACCTCCGCCACGTGCGACGCGGGCACGGCGATCACGGCAAGGTCTGGAGCCTCTGGAAGTTCTTGCACCGACCGGAACGCCGGAGCCTCGCCGATCCTCTCGCCCGGACCCGCGGCGGCATTGACCGCGTACACGGAGCCGGCGAAGCCGAACTGCCTGATGTTGTCGAAGACGGCGCGGCCGACGGAACCCTTGCGGCGGCTTGCGCCGACAACGACGACCGAGCGTGGCTGCAGGAGCGGACGCAGGCTCTCCACATCAGCGCGCCGCTCGCGATCACCAACCGCCTGCAGATAGCGCTCGCTCTCCAGGAGAGAGACCACGAGGCAGCTCGTGCCGTCCTCGTACCGAGAAGTCACGGTGAGACCTGCGTCGGAAAAGACGCGATGCATGTCGTAGTTGTCGGACAGCACGTACGCCACGAAGCGGGTCAGGCCGTTCCGCCTGGCCAGGGCGGCGAGGTGCTCGAGCAGGAGCGTTCCCACCCCGCGGCGGTGGTAGGACTCGTCGACGACGAAGGCGACTTCGCCCTCGGTCATGTCCGCGCCGCACGTATATTCGGCGATGCCGATGATCTTCCCATTGAGGACGGCGACGAGCGCGGCATAGCCGGGACGAGCCGGACCACAGATTCGCTGGGCGGACGCCTCGCCCGCCCGCTTGGTGATGCCGAAGAACCGCATCCGCAAGCTGTCCTCGGACAGCTCGGCGTGCAGCCGCCGTACCTCATCGATATCGGCCGGCGACGCCGACCGGATCTCCACGATCGTCCCGTCGATGAGGAGGGCGAAGGTCGGTCTCTGGGTCGAGATCTCGTCCGTCACCTGCGGGGGGAGGACGCCGGCGGCGGCCGTCGTGGGCTCCATGGTCACTCCAGCCGATCCTGCCGGTTGTCGTAGGTCAACTCGGTGGCCGCCTCGTCATCGAAGCTGTAGTCCAGTCGCTCGATCACGTCGACGACACCGTCGACTGCTTTGGTCAGCCGCACAGCGACGGGCACAAGGGACTTCCTGGAGACCGTGCCGTCGAGCGTGACGACACCATCGACAACGGTCACGCTGACCGCCGCCGGCGGAACCGAGAGGGTCTGGTCGAGCACATCAATCGCGACTTCCGCCCGAATATCCTCGTCCGACCGAAGGAACACCTTGACCAGATCGCGGCGGCTGACGATGCCGACCAGCCGCCCGAGTTCGTCCACGACGGGCAGCCTCTTGACGTGATGACGGTCCATCTGTTTGGCGGCCCGCACGATCGAGGTGCGGTCGTCGATCGTGACCGCGGGGGCGGTCATCAGATCCCGCGCGAACCCCGCGCTCGCCCGCCGGCGTGCCTGTGCGGTAACTGGGCGATCCAGCAGACGCCGCCGCCGCTCCGCCGCCCCATACTCCGTCTTAGCGAGCAGATCGGCTTCGGACACGACACCCAGGACGTGGCCCTCGGAGTCGACAACCGGAACTCCGCTGATGTTGCGCTCGACCAGGATCTCCGCGATCTGCTTGTACGGGGTGTCGCCGTTTACCGCGATGACATCCTTCGTCATCACGTCTTCCACGCCTCGGTGCTTCATCGGTCCCTCGATTCCTGGTTGCGGACGATCGCGATGGATGTGCTCGCGTGCCTGAGCACCACCTGGCTGACGGAGCCGAGAACCATCTCGGCGAAGCGGCCGCGTCCGTGCGAACCGACGACGAGAAGTACAGCCCCCATCGCTTCCTCCATCAGCGCCCGGGCGGGATGATCGCGTACGAGGCTCGACCTCACCTGGACATCGGGATACTTCTCCGACCAGCCAGCCAACGCCTCGGCGAGCACCCGCTCCTCCGCAGCCTCGCGCGTTGCTTCGGCGACGTCAAAGGTCACCGGCATCCGCGCCGTCTGCCAGGCGTGGATGACGGTGAGACTGAGCCCTCGCCAGGACGCCTCCTCGAAGGCGAAGGCGATGGCAGCCTCGGAGAGCACCGAACCGTCAACACCGACAACGACGCCTCCCCGCCCGAGTGCGGCGGCGAACTCACCAGTTACCGGCGATCTCGCCACGATGACCGGGCAGCGGGCATGTGCGCTCACGTGTGCCGCAACTGATCCGAGCCGGACCCGGGTGGCGTCGAATCGGTGGCCCGATCCCAACACCGCGAGCCGCGCGTCCGCGGTCTCTTCGATCAACGCCGGCACGACCTGACCAGTTACGACGAGAGGGGTGACCTCGACGTCAGGCGCCAGCGAACGAGCGCGTGAACTGGCGTCATCCACGATCTGCTGGGCGCGCTCCCGGCAGTACGTCATGATTCGCTCAGCGAGGTCGATGTCGAGCGGCCGGGCCATCACTGGTGGGTCGAGTACGTTGACAACGCGCAGTGGCACTCGCCTCATCGAGGCTTCCTTCGTCGCCCAGCGAATGGCCAATTCGTCGCATTTCGATCCGTCGACGCCGACAACTATCGGAGCCCGTGAGATCCCGCTCATCGTTCTCGCTCCCTCTCAACGCTGGCGTGGACATCCGCCGCCACCTTCAGCCTGCGCGACAGGGTGCTTACGCACCTAGAGGCGTCGGGCCTCGGTGGGCAGGACGTAAGTCCTTGGTCAGCAGATGCGAGGGAGCTGTCCACCCCAGCCGGTCACGCCGAGTTCCGCGGCGAGCCGGTACACGAACGGCCGGAAGCCGACTCCTTGCACGGTGCCCGTCGCCACGATGCTGGGAGCGGCTGAGCTGTCCGCTCGCTCAAGTGGCGCCGCCATGCTCATGGCATCGACCGGAGCAGCCGCTTTTCGCTGTCGTCCACTCGATAGGAGAGGCCGTTGACGACGTCAACAACTCCGTCGACGGCGCGGACGAGACGCTCGGCGATCTCGACGCTGCTTCGGCGGTCCAGCTTGCCCGACAACCTGACGATTCCATCGGTGACCGCGACGGCGTAGGTCGGCTCCTGGAGCAATACCCTCGCGAGGACCTCGTGCCTGATTTCCTCTGCGATCTCGTCGTCCGGACGCAGGAAGACCCACAGCAGGTCGGCCCGACTCACGATGCCGAGCAGGCACCTGTCCGCGTCGACGACTGGGAGTCGCTTGACGTTCCGGTCGATCATGACCTTTGCTGCCTCGACGACGGTTGCGTCGGGACCGATCGTGATCGCCGGTGTGGTCATGACGTCGCCGGCAAAGTCGCCCATGGCCCGCCATACTCGCTCTCGGCGGGATCCGAACCGGCGCCGAGCGGGCGCGCTCTCTTCCTGGTACTGCTCCTTGCGAAGCAGATCGGCCTCGGAGACTATGCCCACCAACCTGCCGTCGCCGTCGAGCACGGGGACCGCACTGACCCTGCGATCGGCGAGCACGCGAGCAACGTCTTTGAATGGCGTGCCGACCTGAACGGTCACCACGCGACGGGTCATCACGTCGTCAACCCTGAGGTGTCTCATCGTCCCCTCCTGCTGGCCGTCTCTCTTGCTTCACGCTACGAAGCCGGTTGCATTGCGATCAGAGGCTTTCGGCCAACGGCCGTGGGACCTTCGTCCGCTACCGGCCGTTCCTGGCCCTCCGGCGCAGATGCCGTGAGCTATAGGAGCGTTGAGGCAGCGAGGGTGCCGGCACGACAAGCACCGGACAGAGGGCCAAGGTGACGCAGTACTTGCTGATCGACGCCGAGGTCAGCCTGCGCATGAAGCCCCCTCGGCTCCTCCCCACCACGAGCAGATCATCTGGCCCAGCGGCATTGAGAAGGGCAGGGCCAGGCGCAAGCGCCGAGACGAGAACACGAACCGGAGCCTCGGTAGGCCAGCCACCGAAAAGCTCGATGAATGCGTCCTCGACGGTCAGCATCCCCCTCTCCCTCTCGGCCTCGGTCAGCTGTGGGTCCATGGGCAGAACACCGGGCATCGGACCGAGTCCCGCAGCGACAGCGGGTACCGACCGTCCGAAGGCAGCCGGCGAGTTCACCACGTAGAGGAGGGCATCCCGGCGTTTCGCTTCTTCGACAGCCACCCACAACGCCTGCAAGCTCGCCGGCGAGCCGTCGACACCCACCACCACCCGGCCGGTGCTCATAACGTCCTCCTTCGGTACTCCTGGCGGGGCTAATCGGCGACGCGCAAGGCCACGGCGGGCTTCACCTGGGCGGCGCGATGGGCCGGCCGTGCGGTCACCAGGAG
>JBKPTD010000219.1:0-6611 GCA_046735375.1 Actinomycetota bacterium
AGGTCTATGCCGAGCAAACGTCGCCGTTGATCGACTTCTATGCGGACAAGAGCATCCTGGTGGGACTGGACGCAACAGGGCCGGTCGAGGACGTGACGGATCGGGCGATCAACGCTTTGATGCGCTTTGGCGGCTAGGGTCGCGTGTCCGACACGAGAGCCCGACATTGCGGAAGCTGAATATCGGGAAAGCAGACCGTCGCGGAAGCTGGCCATCACGTGGAAGCTGAGTATCGCGGGAAAGCTGACTATCGGGGATAGGCCATGGGACTCCTACGCAAGCAGGACGAAATGATCGAGCTGAAGACCGAGGCGCAGATCGCCAAGATGCGCGAGGCCGGCCTGGTCGTGGGTCGGACCCTCGAGTTGCTGCGCGGCGCTGTCGCTCCGGGCGTGACGACCGCGGAGCTCGACGCGATCGCCGAGGAGCACATCAGGGACAGCGGTGCGGTGCCGTCGTTCAAGGGTTACCACGGCACCTACCCGGCAACGATCTGTACATCGGTCGACGACGAGATCGTCCATGGCATCCCAGGGCCACGAGTATTGCGCGAGGGTGACATCATCTCGATTGACTGCGGCGCGATCGTGGATGGGTGGCATGGCGATGCCGCGATCACGGTGCCGGTTGGGGAGGTCAATAGCAAGCTGACCGCACTCATGGAGGTCTGCGAGGGGGCGCTGTGGCGCGGGCTTGCTGCAGCGGTCATCGAGCGCCGCCTCACCGACATATCCCACGCCGTCGAGTCGTACATCCGCGCCGCGGGGCCGTACGGCGTGATTGAAGAGTACGTCGGCCACGGGATCGGCTCAGCCATGCACCAAGATCCGCCGGTGCCCAACTACGGGCGTCCCGGACGCGGACCGCGGTTGGTCAAGGGCATGGCGCTGGCTATCGAGCCGATGATCACGCTCGGTAACCGGCACACGCGGCTGCTGGCCGACGATTGGACCGTCGTCACGGCCGACGGTTCGTACGCTGCCCATTTCGAGCACACGGCCGCCATAACCGAGAACGGCCCATGGGTGCTCACCGCGCTCGACGGGGGGCGCGCCCAGCTTGCCGAGTTGGCCGCCGTGGCATCACCTTGACCGGTGGGACCGGAGATCGTCACCGATTGGCGGGCGGGACCTCTCTTGACGTAAACTCATGCCTCGGTTCACTATTTGCCCCTGCCTGTCGGCACCCTGCGGCTGGTCACCGGTGCTCGTACGGCGGGGCTTCGTGTGTGCCACCGAACTGATTCGTGATCAACGATCGTCTTCGCCAGCTTCGGGCGATGAAATGATCATGATCCAGACCGACCAAAGACGATCAATTCAACCAACGCCCAGGCGGAGGGACATTGCCCAAGAAAGAGGGTGCCATCGAGATCGAGGGCACCGTCGTCGAGAGCCTCCCGAACGCGATGTTCCGGGTGGAGCTCGCAAACGGGCACAAGGTCCTCGCGCACATAAGCGGGAAGATGCGGATGCACTACATCCGGATCCTCCCCGACGACCGGGTGGTCGTCGAGCTGAGTCCGTACGACCTGAGCCGTGGCCGGATCGTCTACCGCTACAAGTAAGCACGTCCGGCAGCGCTGGAGATGGCAGGGGCCGTCCCGTCCGGCCGGGGCTCGACCTTCGAACCCCGACTCGACGCTCTCGAGCGCGAGATGAGAGATGTCCCTGGAGAGAACCAATGAAGGTAAAGCCGAGCGTCAAGAAGATCTGCGACAAGTGCAAAGTGATCCGCCGCCACGGGCGGGTCATGGTGATCTGCGACAACCCCCGGCACAAGCAGCGCCAGGGCTAAAGCCCAGGAGGCTTCCAAGCCGGACCTGACACATCGAGTCCGTACCGCCAAGCAGCATCCGACCCCCGTTCGATCCCTCCGGAGCGACCGGGACGACACCCCCGGCACGGAGGCCGGGGACCTGCCGTTGGCAGGACCGATGCTGTGTCAGACCTCCACCATGAGCGAACCAGGAGCACGCCACGATGGCACGCCTTGCCGGCGTCGACCTTCCCCGCGACAAGCGGCTTGAGGTCGCCTTGACCTATATCTACGGCATCGGCCGTACTCGCGCGCAGCAGACGCTCGCCGCGACCGGCGTTTCGCCCGACCTGCGGGTTCACGACCTCGGTGACGAGGACCTCGTGAAGCTCCGCGACTGGATTGAGGCCAACTACCAGATCGAGGGTGACCTGCGCCGCGAGGTGCAGTCCGACATCCGCCGGAAGGTGGAGATCGGCAGCTACCAGGGCGTGCGGCACCGCCGCGGCCTGCCCGTCAACGGTCAGCGGACCCACACCAACGCGCGCACTCGCAAGGGCCCGCGCAAGGCCATCGCCGGCAAGAAGAAGCCAGCGAAGAAGTAGGGGAACCAGCCAGATGCCTCCCAAGAGCCGCCAGGCGGGCGCCAAGAAGGTGCGCCGCAAGGAGCGGAAGAACGTGGCCCACGGCCACGCTCATATCAAGAGCACCTTCAACAACACCATCGTCTCGATCACTGACCCGACCGGCGGGGTGATCTCGTGGGCCAGCGCCGGCCAGGTCGGCTTCAAGGGCTCGCGCAAGTCGACCCCGTTCGCCGCGCAGATGGCCGCGGAAGCCGCAGCCCGGCGCGCCCAGGAGCACGGCATGCGCAAGGTCGACGTCTTCGTCAAGGGCCCCGGCTCCGGCCGGGAGACCGCGATCCGGTCCCTGCAGGCGGCCGGCCTCGAGGTCGGATCGATCCAAGATGTCACCCCAGTCCCGCACAACGGCTGCCGCCCGCCGAAGCGGCGCCGAGTCTGAAGTAGGAGATAGCACGAATGGCTCGGTACACCGGAGCGGACTGCAAGCGCTGCCGCCGCGAGAAGATGAAGCTCTTCCTCAAGGGCGCCAAGTGTGAGTCACCGAAGTGCCCGATCGAGATCCGGCCCTACCCGCCGGGCGAGCACGGCCGCGGCCGCACCAAGGACAGCGAATACCTGTTGCAGCTCCGCGAGAAGCAGAAGGCACGCCGCATCTACGGCGTGCTCGAGAAGCAGTTCCACAACTACTACGTCGAAGCAAACAAGCGAACCGGCAAGACCGGTGACAACCTGCTGCGCATCTTGGAGAGCCGCCTCGACAACGTGGTCTACCGCGCGGGCTTTGCGAAGAGCCGCGACATGGCCCGCCAGCTAGTGCGCCACGGTCACTTCACCGTCAACGGCCAGAAGGTGGACATCCCGTCCTACCGCGTGTCGGAGAATGACATCGTGGAGGCCAGGGAGTCCTCGCGCGAGCTGACGCCCTTCGTCATCGCTCGCGCCGAAGCGGGTGAGCGCATTATCCCCGCCTGGCTCGAGGTCATCCCGAACCAGTTGCGGATCCTCGTCCACTCGCTGCCGGCCCGGCAGGTCATCGACACGCCGGTCCAGGAGCAGCTCATCGTCGAGCTTTACTCGAAGTAACACCGACCAGGAACTAACACCCAACCAGAAGGAACGGCAGGGATTCTGCCCCTGCCCGCGTCTGTCATATGGCGGGCGACGCGAAAGGAAGTAACGAAATGCTCATCGCACAGCGACCCACGCTTAGCGAGGAACCGGTACACGAGTTCCGGTCCAGGTTCATCATCGAGCCGCTCGAGCCCGGCTTCGGCTATACGCTCGGCAACTCACTGCGGCGTACGCTCCTCTCCTCGATCCCCGGTGCTGCCGTCACCAGCATCCGCATCGACGGTGTCCTGCACGAGTTCACCACTGTGCCGGGCGTTAAGGAGGACGTCACCGACCTCATCCTCAACGTCAAGGAGCTCGTCGTCAGCTCGGAGCATGACGAGCCGGTCGTGATGTACCTGCGCAAGCAGGGCCCGGGCGCGGTCACCGCGGCCGATATCCAGCCGCCAGCCGGTGTCGAGGTCCACAACCCCGACCTGCACATCGCCACCCTCAACGGCAAGGGCAAGCTCGACATGGAGCTGACCGTCGAGCGTGGCCGCGGCTACGTCAGCGCCGCGCAGAACAAGCAGCCGGGCCAGGACATCGGACGAATCCCGGTCGACTCGATCTACTCCCCGGTGCTCAAGGTGACCTACAAGGTCGAGGCGACCCGCGTCGAGCAGCGCACCGACTTCGACCGGCTCATCGTGGACGTCGAGACCAAGGCCTCCATGGCGCCGCGCGACTCAATGGCCTCGGCAGGCAAGACGCTGGTCGAACTGTTCGGACTGGCCAGGGAGCTCAACGTCGACGCCGAGGGCATCGACATGGGCCCGTCGCCGACGGATGCCGCCCTCGCGGCCGATCTCGCGCTGCCGATCGAAGAGCTCGAGCTGACCGTCCGGTCCTACAACTGCCTCAAGCGCGAGGGCATCCACACCGTCGGCGAGCTCGTGATGCGCAGCGAAGCGGACCTGCTCGACATCCGTAACTTCGGCGCGAAGTCGATCGACGAGGTCAAGCAAAAGCTCGCCGGTCTCGGCCTCAACCTCAAGGACAGCCCGCCCGGCTTTGACCCGGGTACGGTGATCCACGACTTCAGCGACGATGACCAGGACTACGCGGAGACCGAGCAGTACTGATCGTGGAGCACTGATCGAGTCGTCCCCCTTACCTCCGAGGAGACTGACCCACCATGCCTACGCCTACGAAGGGTCCGCGCCTCGGCGGCGGTCCTGCGCACGAGCGGCTGCTGCTGGCCAACCTGGCAACGGCGCTGTTCGAGCACGGCCGTATCCAGACGACCGAAGCCAAGGCCAAGCGGCTGCGGCCACTCGCCGAGCAACTCATCACCAAGGCGAAGCGCGGCGACCTCCAGAATCGGCGCCGGGTGCTGCGGATCATCAGGGACAAGGGTGTCGTTCATACGCTCTTCACCGAGATCGCCCCGCGATATGAGGCGCGAAACGGTGGTTATACCAGGATCGTGAAAGTGGCCGCCCGCAAGGGCGACAACGCGCCGATGGCTGTGATCGAGCTGGTCGAAGAGCTGGTTGCACCGGCTCCGGCCAAGCCCTCGCGCAGCCGCAAGAAGGCCGCCGCAAAGAAGACGACGACTGCGCCAGCGACCGCCGCGGAGGCCGAGGCACCGGCTGAGCCGGCCGCCGCCGAGCCCGAGGCAGAGCCGGCCACGGAGGCTATCGACGAGGTCGCCGCCGCGGAGGTTGCGGAGACTGGCGCAGATGAGACGGGCGCAGGGCTGCCGGCCACCAATGCCGAAGCAGAGGCGGAGGCTGCAGAGGCGAACGACGACAGTGAGGCCGGCGAGGAGAAGTCCTGACCCCAGCCAGCGCGATAGAGGAGCCCGTCGATCCCGGATCCGGGGCCGTCCCAGGGGAGTACCCCTATGAGACGGCCCATGGTGAAGCCGGGAACGGCGGGCTCCTTCGGCTGCGGCTTGATCTCGGCTATGACGGCGGGCGCTTCTCGGGCTGGGCCCGCCAGCCGGGTCGGCGAACCGTCCAAGCCGTCGTCGAGGAGGCCGTCGGCGTCGTCCTGCGTCTGGGCGGGCCCGCCGGCCTGACCGTGGCGGGCCGAACCGACGCGGGCGTCCATGCCCGTGGTCAAGTGGCGCACACCGATATCCCGGCTGCTGTTTGGCGGCACGCAGGCCAGCGGCTCCCGACCGGTGTGAGCGCGTCTGATGCGGTCGTGCGCCGGCTGGCCGGTGTCCTCCCGGAAGACGTCAGGGTGTTCGCGACGGTGCCCGCGGCTGCTGGATTCGACGCACGCTTCTCTGCGCTGTCCCGCCGCTATGCCTACCGGGTGGCTGACAACCCTGCCGGGCTGGATCCGCTGCGCCGCCACGACGTCCTGTGGCACAAGCGGCCGCTGGACCTGGACGCCATGAACCGCGCCGCCAGTGCCCTGCTCGGCGAGCACGACTTCGCGGCGTACTGCCGCAGCCGGGAGGGTGCGACCACGATCCGTCGGCTGATTGGACTGCAGTGGCGGCGCGCTGAGAGTGGCCTCGCTGTCGCGACTGTAGAGGCGGATGCGTTCTGCCACACCATGGTGCGAGCCCTCGTGGGGGCGCTTCTTGCGGTTGGTGACGGCCGGCGGCCGACGGACTGGCCTGCGCTGGTGCTCGGGGCCGCGGTCAGGGATCCTGCGGTTGCGGTCGTCCCCCCGCATGGCCTCACCCTTGAGGAGGTGCGCTATCCGGACAGTCCTGAGGAGCTGGCCGCCCGCGCTGCGGAGTCTCGTCAGTTCCGCGCCTGAGGACCGCGCAGAACCGGCGCGTGCCGGGGAAAGATTCCGGCGAAGGGTGCAACGGCCTGGGCATTTCGGGTGTCAATGACTACTGGAGGGACACGCATGGATTCCGGGCAGGCCGCACGGGTACGGGAAGGCGGGCACGCCGCCGCAGCGCCCGCCCTCGCGCCTGACGAGCCTGCCGAACCGATCTCGGATCCGACTGACCCGGGCCGAGATCAAGGCGACCCGGTCGCAGGTCAGATGGCGCAAAACGGGCGGTTAGCCGGGTTCGAGGCCTTCGTCGCCGCGGGGCTGCCAAGGCTGTTGGGGTATGCCTACGCGCTGTCCGGCGATCAACGCGTGGCCGAAGACCTGGTCCAGGAGGCGCTGGTCCGTACCGGCGTCGCCTGGTCCCGGGTGCGCCGCAAGGACCGGCCTGACGCCTATGTCAAGACGACC
>JBKPTD010000220.1:0-34446 GCA_046735375.1 Actinomycetota bacterium
GATCGCCGAGTAGTGGACGAAGACGTCGGGACTCCCGTCGTCTGGGGCGATGAAGCCGAACCCCTTCTCGGAGTTGAACCACTTCACAGTGCCCTGAACCATCTGCTGTGTCTCCCTTTCGAGGACCGTCGAGGCGCGCACGTTGCGCGTCTCGGGCTGCTGGCGACCGCTCGATTAACGGAGACCTGCGTTGGGGCAACCCTGCACCCCTACTGCGTAACTCCACACCTGCGTGATCAACCTTTTGCTGACCTTCGACGGCAGCCGGAATTAATTACACACCTGCACCGCGGTTTGTTCCCAATCTCCCCCAACAAAGCTCGTCAAAATTCGCAGTTTCGGCAGTCCACTACGGTGGGCGGCGCTACCGGGCAAGGTAGTTGAGGCTTAAACTAGCGACTGCTGCTCGTCCTTCGGGCTCAAATACGAGGAGATGGCTCATGCCTGTTCACCGCCTCAACCATGCGGTCCTATATGTCCGAGATGTCGATCGCAGCGTGGCGTTTTATGGCGATGTCCTTGGCTTCCGCACGGTGATGGGCACGCCAGGACGCGCCGCCTTCCTGCAGGCGCCGGGCTCGACAAACGACCACGACCTTGGGCTGTTCGCCATCGGTGCCGCGGCCGGTGACTCGCCGGCAGGACGCAGCACCGTGGGTCTGTATCACCTCGCCTGGGAAGTCGACACGTTGGCCGAGCTGGAACGGCTCGCCGGCGTCCTTGCCGAGGCCGGCGCTCTGGTTGGCGCGAGCGACCACGGGACGACGAAGAGTCTGTATGCGAAGGATCCGGACGGTCTCGAGTTCGAGGTGGTGTGGATCATCCCGGCCGATCTGCTCGACGACACAGCACGGGGGTCGCGCTCGCAGATCGGTCCGCTCGACATCGCCAAGGAGAAGGAGCGCTATGGCGCCGAGACCCGCGGTGGCGTGGGCATCTCGGTTCCTGTCTGATCACAGAGGTGGGCAAAACCCAGTGGGCCCGGCATGAACTTGCCGGTACCGTCGGCTGCGATGACCACCCAGACCAACGACACAGAAGCAGTCGATCCGAGCTGGTTCCTCGCCGTCGAGGAGTGGATCGAGGACCGCCTCGTACCGCGCGGTCTTACCATCAGCGGCAAACTCGAGCCCGTACATATCCGACCGTGGTCGACCGTGATCAAGGTACCGACGGTGACCGGCGACGTGTGGTTCAAAGCCAACGGCGGTGCCACCCGTTACGAGCCGCGGCTGATGGTCGCTCTCGCTCGCTGGACGACCGGCCGGGTATTGACGCCGTTGGCGATCGACGCGGACCGCGGATGGTCGCTCCTCCCTGACGGCGGCCGGACCCTCCGCAGCATCGGAGCCGATCTGGCCAGCTGGCCGGAGATGCTCCGCCAGTATGGGGAACTGCAGCGCGAGACCATTCCCCTTGCCCCAGACCTGATCGCGATGGGTGTCCCTGACCTGCGTCCAGCGACAACGCCGGGCTTGCTAGCCGATCTCCTCTCTCGGCCCGACGAGCTGCGGATTGGCGAGACCGATGGACTCAGTGCACAGACATATGCTCGGCTGCAGTCCACGCTTCCAGAGTTCACCGAATGGTGCGCCGAGCTAGAGGCTGCCGGGATCCCACCGATGGTCCAGCATGACGATCTTCACGACGCTAATGTCTTCGTCGACGGGGAGCGGCTGATCTTCTTCGACTGGGGCGATGCGTCTGTCGGCCATCCGTTCTCTTCGTTGTTGGTGAGCCTGAACGTCGCGCGTCACCGGTTCGAGCTCCCGCCGGGCGACGCTGCACTGCTCCGCCTGCGCGACACCTATCTCGAGCCGTGGACCGAGGACCACGACCGCGAGGACCTGATCAGGGCCGTCTCCCTGGCGGTCAAGATCGGCACGGTGGGGCGGGCACTCGCCTGGCGGCGGTCCCTGATCGGTTCCGGCGCAGCGGCCTGGCAGGAGTACGGCGACGCCATCCCCGGCTGGCTCGCGGAGCTGTTCGAGCAGCAGGCTGTCTAGTGTCCCGTCAACGAGGTATTGGCAGGCTGTGACCACCTGACAGCGCTGCGTTCGTCCACTAGCTCAACCTGCCGCTTGTCACTAAAGTGCGCCGGTACAAAGCGCTGAACCAGGGGTGCAGCATGCCTGCTGCGGGTTGTGCTTTGCGGGCCCCCCGACGCGCACTGAGCCGAAGATGATCAGTGGGGTGTGAGCGAGTGGGTCGCCATCGGGCCACAGGCGACGCCGCGACGCGCCGGGAGGAGTACCAGCGCCGACGGACGACCCGCCGGCGATCTCAGGCCCGGCGGGTGGCGATCGCTGTGCTCGTCCTCGGGATCGTTGCGGCCACCGGCGCTTTCGCGGCGACGCGCCTGCTGGGATGTACATCGACGACCACCCTCTCGGTGACGACCAGTCCGGACATCGCACCGGCCATCCGGCAGGTAGCCGACTCGATCAAGGACGATTCCGGGGGTCCGCTGAAAGGCGCCTGCACCGAGATCGCGGTCACCGCGAACCCCTCTGATCAGGTCGCGCAGGCGCTTGCCGCAGGCAAGGCGGCGAGCGTCGGGAACCCTGACGTCTGGATTCCAGATTCCTCACTATGGCCCGGCCGCGTCGTCGCCGCCGCAGGGGCGAACAGTCCACTGGGCAGACCGGAGTCGATCGCGCGGTCTCCCGTCGTCTTGGCGATGGTGCGACCAGCGGCCGAGCAGCAGGGCTGGCCCGGCACGCAACCGTCCTGGACGGATGTCGTCGCAAGCCTCGGATCAAGTTCGGTGAAGGTCGGCATCGCCGATCCCACCCGATGCGCGCCGAGCATGCTGACTTTGGCCGGGCTGCGGGCACTGCTCGGCAGCGGGAGCGAAGCGAACCTTCAACTCGTCGCGGCCGCGCGAACGCTCTCGTCCCGACTGTCGGCGACCACCGACGACGTGCTCTCCAAGCTGCCGCAGTCGCCGGCCGAGATCCAGCAGACGGCCGCTGGCCGCGTCGGCGCCTTCCCGTACACCGAGCAGGGCGTCTGGGCGTACAACCACAAGGAGCCCGAGGTGCCTCTGGTCGCGGTGTACCCGAAGGAAGGTTCGCCGTACCTCGACTATCCCTTCACGCCCGTGGCCCGCACCGGGATCAGCCACACAGAGGCGGGGCGGCTACAGGGCGCCGCCGAGAAGCTGCACGACCGGCTGCTCAGCGACCCGGGCACGATCGTGCTCGAGGATCACGGCTTCCGCTCCATCGACGGTCAGGCCGGTGTCGACGCGACTCCGGCAAATGGCGTTCTTCCCGACCCACCGAAGTCGCTTCCTCCCGTCGAGCCGGCCTCACTCGACGAACTGCAGCGGTTGTGGACGGCGGCCAACCTCAGCGGCCGGATTCTCACCGTCCTCGATGTCTCGGGCTCCATGGGAGAGCCGGTGCCGGGCGCGCCGGGCAAGACTCGGATGGACCTCGCCAAGCAGGCCATCCTGACTGCACTGCCGCTGCTGCGCGAGGACACCTCAGTGGGCTCGTGGAACTTCTCGACGAAGCTGGACGGCGCCAAGGACTACAAGGAAATCGTCCCTATCCGCCCGCTCGCCACCGTGGTGGGCGACGCCTCACAGCGAACGGTGCTGAACGCCACGACCAGCAAGGTCACCTGGAAGGTCGGCGGCGGCACCGGCCTTTATGACACGATCCGCGCCGGCTACCGGGTGATGAGCGACGGGTACCAGGCCGGCAGGATCAATGTGCTGGTCGTCATGACCGACGGGAAGAACGATGATCCCGGCAGCATCAGCCGTGATCAGCTGGTCAAGACGCTCAAGTCTGAGTTCGATCCGAAGAAGCCGGTGGCCGTCCTTATCGTGGCGTTCGGACCAGCGGTCGACGCGGCGGAGGTCCAGCCGATCGCGGCCGCGACCCATGGCCAGTCCTATGTCACCAGGGACCCGCGCACGATCACCCAAGTGCTCCTTCAGGCGATCCTCCACGCCGCGGGGAGTGGAAGCTAGACCCGCAGCAACGAAGCAGGAGCACGGCGCGTCTCGCAGAGCCGGTGCGTGATTCGAGCAGTGGCTAGGGCAGCGGCCAGGTGTGCACGGGCTCGCCGGTACGCATGCATTCCATATAGAAGCGGGTCACCTCGCGCAATGCAGTCGCCCGGTCGTACCCACGCTCGTCATAGAGCCGATGGAATGCCTTTGCCTGCCAGTCCGCGCCGTTCGTACGCCGCAGGCACCGCTGCTCGATGATGCCGAGCAGCCAGTCCCTCTCGGCCGGCTCGATCTTCCACAGGTCCAGCCCGTCGTACGCGAGCGGAAGCAGCCGGCGCAGAACGAGGTCGCTCACCGCGACGGTGCCGAGGCCCGGCCAGAATTGCTTCGCGTCGATGCCATAGCGTGCGCCGGCATAGAAGTTCTCGCGCGCGGCGGAGAAGGTCATCCTGCGCCAGATCGGTCGTTCCTGCTCGGACAGCACTCGCACCAAGCCGTAGTAGAGAGCGGCGTTGGCGAGCATGTCCGCGACGGTCGGACCGGCGGGGAGGACGCGGTTCTCGATGCGCAGATGGGGCTTCCCGCGCTGGACGTCATAAACCGGGCGGTTCCAGCGCCAGACGGTGCCGTTGTGCAGGCGCAGCTCGGTCAAGTGTGGGATTTCGCCGCTCTCGAGGACCTCGACCGGGTCCTCATCATCGCAGTAGGGCAAGAGCGCAGAGAAATAGCGGACATTCTCATGGATGAGCTCGACAGCCGAGTTGATCCACCGTTCGCCAAAGAACACCCGAGGCCGGACGCCTTGCGCGACCAGCTCCTCAGATCGCGTGTCGGTGGCCTGTTCGAAGAGAATCGCGCGGGTCTCCCGCCAGAGCTCACGACCGAGGAAGAACGGCGAATTCGCGCCGAGGGCGAGCTGGACGCCCGCGATGGTCTGCGCGGCATTCCACGCCATCGGGAAGCCGTCCGGGCTGACCTGCAAGTGGAACTGGATGCTCGTACCTGCCGCCTCGAAGATGATCGAGCTTGTCTCGCAGGCGAGGTGCTCGACACCATCGATGGCGACTGCCAGATCCTCGCCTCGAGCCAGGACGATCTGCTCATTCAGTGCGGCGTAGCGCGGGTTGTTCGAGAGAGCGCAGAGGGCGACGTCATGGTCCCCGAAGGTGGGCATGATGCCGATGATCGCGACGTGCGCGCCAACTTCTTGAGCCTTGTGATCGGCATAACCGATGCTGGTGGTGAGCTCCTCCTCGAGCTCACTGAAGACGAGGCCGCCGAGCGTGTGCGGGGCGATGTTGACCTCGAGATTGAACTGCCCCAATTCGGTCTGGAAGTCCGTACTCGCGAGCCTTGTCAACACCTCACCGTTGACGTTGGCGAGATTCTCGTCCTGGTCCGCGAGAACCAGTTCGAGCTCGATGCCCATCGTCTTGCGCCCGGTTTCGAAGCGTCCCTCGGCGAGCATGCGCTCCAAGACGCCGAGACAGCGCCGGACCTTGTACCGGTAGCGTTGGCGATCCTGTGATGTGAAGGCGGAGGTGGGCAGCCGATCGCCCATGCCGCAAGACCCTCCCTTGCCACCGAGCCGATGTACGAAGGCGAAGGCTGCGACCCGGGCGGGCAGGGTCGATCGCGCCGCTCTTCTCGTCCGTCGTGCCCATACCCGATCGGCAAGATCGTGATGTGCGGCATATCGACATTTCGGGGAATCCTTTCGTACTTCGCCAAACGCGCAGGTCGCGACCGCAGTCAGCATTGAGGGCGTGACCACATCGTGAGACGGGACGTCTCGCCGTCACGTCGCCACGAGGGCAGGATGGACGGGTGCCAGAGCAGCAATCCAAGCCGCCTTCGTACGCCGTGGTCGACATCGACGGGGTGGTGGCAGACGTACGGCACCGCCTTCATCACGTCGAGCAGCGCCCAAAGAACTGGGGTGCGTTCTTTGCCGCCGCCGAGGCGGACCCGCTCCTGGCCGAAGGCGCCGCAGTTGTCAGGCGACTCGCGGCCGATCACACGATCGTCTATCTGACGGGTCGGCCCGAACGGCTCAGAGCACAGACACTCGCCTGGCTGCGCCGATTCGAGCTCCCTGAGGGCGACCTGATCATGCGGCGGGACGGTGACCGGCGCCCGGCAAGGCTGACCAAGATCGGGCTGCTCCGCCGGCTATCGGAGCACGGACAGGTATCCGTCCTCGTTGATGACGATCCGCGAGTGTGCAGCGAGGCGCGAGAGGCAGGTTTCACGGTCCTCCAGGCGGACTGGATGGATCGGCCGGACACCCTCGACCAGGCTCAAGAGGTGGAGGGCCGGACGTAACGGGACACTGGCCTCGGCATCGGATTATTCGGCGTGGCGAGAGGACTCGTTAGCGCTTCGGGAGCTGGTCGTGTGTCCTGCCCGGACACGAATGTGCAACACGCTGGTGCCGGACGGAAATAGTGCTGCGATTTGTTGGTGCCGTGAGCAACACTGGTACAAGAAACAGCGTTGCACGCTAGTGAAACGGAGGCATGGAGGCACTATGCAGTGCCAGCATCAACCGACCTGCCCGACGGCCGAAGCGCCGGATCGGGAGGCGGCCCACACCGTGGCTTACCACCCCGAGCAGGGTTGGAGCCTGCTCTGCAACGGCGTCGTCCTTTTCGACGACACCGGAGAGCTACTCCCCGATGGGCAGGTCATCGCGCCGCACCGGCCTACCGACGGCAAGATCCCCCATCCTCGAGTTCCCGCCGCTTAAATCGGCCCATCGGTGGCCGGCCTCGATCGCCGGCCCGGAGGCCGATCAGCCCTCGCCCGCTGAAGGTGTAACCGGCTACTCGATAGATGGCCTGAGCGTCAGCGCCTGGAGCGCATCGAGTACCTCGCCCGATAGCCAGCGTGATCCGAGCTAGGACGGCGTGATTCGCTGTCCCACCCACGACGACGCACCAAGCGGCATCGGGCAGGCGCTCGACCGCATCCCACGCCAACGATCCAATGACCTCTGCG
The DNA here is from genome assembly GCA_046735375.1 of Actinomycetota bacterium. GTDB lineage: Bacteria > Actinomycetota > Actinomycetes > JAKEEW01 > JAKEEW01 > DASYTV01. The sequence goes on from JBKPTD010000220.1 coordinate 6,968, forward strand.
TCATTTGTGGTGAACCTTCCAGCGATCTGTCTCGGTACGCCAAGCTATCTCCGGCCGACGATCAAGCGATGTGCGCCGAACCCGAGTTTTTGATGAATCGCGATCGACCAATGTGCGCCAGGCATGACGCCAAAGCCGTCTTCGTCAGGCTGCGCGCACATTGGTTGATCCAGCGACGCGGAAAAGTCAGGTTCGCCGCACATTGCCTGATCGGTTCGTGGAGTGACGCCCGCGGAAGCCCAAACCAGACCGCTCATGACACCCGGCGCAGCACCTGCGAGGCAGGCGCGGTCAAGAAGACGCGGCGGTGCCGTATGCCTCGACTGGTGGGCAAGCGCAAACCAAGTTCCGGTCGCCGTAGGCACCTTCGATGCGGCGCACCGGCGGCCAGTACTTCCCCACCCGCAGGGACGGGACAGGGTAGGCAGCCAGGTCCCGCGAGTACGGGCGGTCCCAGCTGCCAGCGATCATCGTCGCCGTATGCGGGGCATTGCGGAGAGGGTTGTCATCAGCGGGCCACTCCCCCGCTGCCAACCGGTCGATCTCGGCCTTGATCGAGATCATCGCATCGCAGAAGCGATCTAGCTCCGCGAGATCCTCTGACTCGGTCGGCTCGATCATCAAGGTGCCGGCGACCGGGAAGGACATCGTCGGGGCGTGGAATCCATAGTCGATGAGCCTCTTTGCGACGTCGTCGACGGTCACGCCGGTCTCCCTGGTGATCGGCCGGAGGTCCACGATGCATTCGTGCGCGACGAGACCGCCTGGCCCGGTGTAGAGGACCGGGTAGTGCGGCGCGAGCCGGCGAGCCACATAGTTGGCCGCCAGGATCGCTACTTGGGTCGCGCGCCTGAGGCCATCCGCGCCCATGAGCCGGATGTAGGCCCACGAGATCGGCAGTATCCCCGCCGATCCCCACGGCGCCGCGGACACCGGGCCGACACCGGTCTTCGGGCCGGCCTCTGGCTGGAGCGGATGGTTGGGAAGGTAGGGCGCCAGGTGTGCGCGTACCGCTACCGGCCCGACACCCGGGCCGCCGCCACCGTGTGGGATGCAGAAGGTCTTGTGCAGGTTGAGGTGTGACACATCGGCGCCGAACCAGCCGGGCCTGGCAAGGCCGACCAAGGCGTTGAGGTTCGCGCCATCGACATACACCTGCCCGCCGGCGTCATGGACCAGGTCGCAGATCTCGCCGATGGCCTGCTCGAAGACGCCGTGCGTCGACGGATAGGTCACCATCAGGACCGCCAGGCGGTCGCCATGGGCCTCGATCTTCGCCCGCAGGTCGTCGACGTCGACATCGCCGTTATCCCGGCAGGCCACCACCACGACCCGCATTCCAGCCATCACAGCGCTGGCGGCGTTCGTACCATGCGCGCTCGACGGGATCAGACAGACGTCGCGCTGGGCCTCGCCGTTCGCCCGGTGGTAGGCACGCACGGCGAGCAGGCCGGCCAGCTCACCCTGGGAACCCGCATTCGGCTGCACGGACACGGCGTCATAGCCAGTGAGCTCTGCCAGCCATCGCTCCAGCGAGCGGATCAGCGTCAGATAGCCGTCCGCCTGCCCGAGCGGTGCGAAGGGATGGATGCCGGCGAACTCCGGCCAGCTGATGGCAGCCATCTCGGCTGCTGCGTTGAGCTTCATCGTGCACGATCCGAGCGGGATCATCGATCGATCGAGGGCGATGTCGAAGTCCGCGAGCCGGCGTAGGTAGCGCATCATCGAGGTCTCTGACCGATGACTGTGGAAGACCGGATGGCTAAGGAAGTCGGTGGTCCGCTGGAGCGCCTCAGGGATGGCGTCGGGCGTCACAGCATCGAGGTCATCAACCGCTGGCATCGAATCGAGGCCGAAGGCGGCCCAGACGGCACGGAGGTGCTCTCGCCGGGTGGTCTCGTCACAGGAGATCCCGATCGTGTCCTGGTCGACCAGCCGCAGGTTCACACCGCGCTCTGCCGCCGCCGCAGCGATCTGGTCCGCCCTTCCCGGCGCGCGGGCGGTGATGGTGTCGAAGAACCGGTCGTGGACGATCTCAACCCCAGATGACGCCAGCCCCGCGGCGAGCACCGCGGAATAACGATGGACCCGGCGTGCGATCGACCGCAGTCCGTCAGGGCCGTGATACACCGCATATGCGCCGGCGATAACCGCGAGCAAGACCTGTGCGGTGCAGATATTGCTGGTGGCCTTCTCCCGGCGGATGTGCTGTTCGCGAGTCTGCAGAGCCAGACGGTAGGCGGAAGCGCCGTCGGCGTCGACGGACACACCCACCAGTCGGCCGGGCAACTGGCGCTCAAGCCCCTTGCGTACCGCCATGAAGCCGGCGTGCGGACCGCCGAAGCCCATCGGGACCCCGAAGCGTTGTGCGCTGCCGACGGCGATATCGGCACCGATCTCGCCGGGTGGGCGGAGCAGGGTGAGCGCGAGGAGATCCGCGGCCACCGCCACGACCGCACCGCGGTCATGCGCCTGCTGGACGAGCGCACTGTGGTCGCGGACAGCGCCGGACGTACCCGGGTATTGGAGCAGGAGCCCGAACAGGTCGCCCTCGGGCAGGCCGCCGCCGAGGTCCGTCACCAGGACCTCAATGCCTTGCGGCTCTGCTCTCGTGCGCAAGACGGCGATCGTCTGCGGGAGACAGTCGGCATCCACCACAAAGCGGCGGCTGTCGTTGGCGCGCGGAGCCGATCGCCGAGCTAGCGCCATCGCCTCGGCGGCGGCGGTCGCCTCATCAAGCAACGACGCGCTGGCAATGGGCAGCCCGGAGAGGTCGGCAATAACAGTCTGGAAGTTGAGCAGCGCCTCGAGCCGGCCCTGAGAGATCTCCGGCTGATATGGCGTGTACGCGGTGTACCAGCCGGGGTTTTCGAGGACGTTGCGGAGAATCACCGGAGGCGTGATCGTGTCGTGGTAACCGATGCCGATCATCTGAGTGAGTCGGCGATTGCGATGGGCCAACGCCCGCAGCTCGTCGAGCGCCTCTGTCTCGGTGGAACCCGGCGGGAGGTCTAGTGGCTCATCGACCATGATCCCGGTGGGCACCGCGGCCGCCGTCAGGTCATCCAGGCTGCTGAAGCCGACATGCGCGAGCATCTTCGCCTGCTCGTCCGCCGATGGCCCGATGTGCCTCGCGGCGAAGGGCTGGGCTTGCTCGAGCTCGCGGAGACTGCGTCGACTGGTCATCTGGGGGCCATCCTCTCTAACCACGCCATGCGAGGTTGCGTTGGCCTCCCCCTCTGTCGCTGTGGCCTGAGAGCTTCACCGCACGAGCAGGCATTCCCACTCGGCCCGGCTTGCACCGTCGGCGAGGGTCCGGCGCTGATGGCAAACCGCGGCGTCGTCGGCGCGGGCCACCTGGCCTCGCCCTGCTTTCCAGAGGTGCCTCGCCCGCGCGGTCCTTTTGCCTGAGAGGTTCCGGGGAGGATTGCTCCTTCGGCGCCGCCGCACGCGACCGCTGAGGTTGTCCTGTGGCGGACATAGCCGCTCCAGGCAGACTCCCCAGCTCGCCGCGCGCGAAGGGCTCTCCCGCGCAGGGTCATCGACAGCACCCGACCGTATCCCGCCGTCAACTTGATCGCCACGTCGCCGCGCCGCGGTTGCGCTGCTGCCGTCGCTGCCGACCGCCGCGGCGACGCCGTCGCAGAAGGGCTCGTCCCGATGTGACACTTTGCGAACGGCAACAAGCGGTCTGTCACGTGCTGCCGGGTCTGACCCGGATGAAAACTGCGGACGACGATCGACCAGATCCGCGGGACATGTCAGTATTGACCACCAACTCGATGCCGGCTGTGGGGATCAATCGCTGTGACTGACATCTACCACTTCACCTATGGCCTCCTGACACCGTTACTCGCCTACGTCATGTCCTGCGTGGGCTCGGCGCTCGGCCTGCTGTGTACCGCTCGCGCCCGCGGTGTCACCGGAGCAGCGCGTACTCGGTGGCTGATCGTCGCCGCTGTGTCCATTGGTGGCACCGGCATCTGGGTCATGCACTTCATCGCGATGCTCGGATTTTCGGTGTCCGGGTCAGCTATCCGTTACAACGTGGGACTGACCCTGCTGAGCATGGCAATCGCGGTGGTCGTCGTCGGAATCGGCCTCATGATCGTCGGGTTCGGTGGTGAACGGTTGGTTCCTGTGCTCGGCGGCGGCATGATTACCGGATTGGGCGTCGCGAGCATGCACTACACCGGCATGGCGGCGGTCGAGCTGCGCGGTGTTGTCTATTACGACCACCTCAAAGTCGCCGCCTCGATCGTCATTGCGGTCGTCGCAGCCACCGTCGCCCTCCTCTTCGCTTTGCGGGTGAGAGGGCCGTGGGCGACCGCCGCGGCGGCACTGATCATGGGCGTCGCCGTGAGTGGCATGCACTACACGGCGATGGCGGCGATGAGTGTCCGGCTCGACGAGAATCACGGCACGCTAACCGGCGCCAACGCGTTCGAGTTCCTGCTTCCGCTCATCATCGGCATCAGCCTCGTCGCGGGCGGGCTCCTTGGCGTGATCGCACTCTCGCCGAACGAGGACGAGTTGAGGGCGGAGGCGGAGATGATGGCCCGCATCGCCAATCTCTCCGCCGTCGGCGGTGGCCATCTGCAGTGGCCGATCCAGCGCGTGCAGGAAAATGGCTCCCGTCCAGCGCCTGAGCGCGCGGAATCGTTCTTCGAACGCAACTAGGGCTGTAGGGCTACTGACGACTGACGCGACCAAACCGGCCGACCCGCCCCGCGCCAACCTGCCGTCGACTCCTACGCAAGGTCAGCCGGTTCGCTGCCGCCGACGCTCGGAGAGCTCATCGGATCCGGGCTCGCCAGCTCGCTCGGCCGGGAGCTCGGCAAGTGTGCCTTCCACCTCGCGCCACACCTTGCCCAGCGCGATCCCGAAGACACCCTGCCCGCCTTGCAGGAGGTCGACGACCTCGTCGGCAGAGGTGCACTCATAAACCGTGGCGCCGTCGCTCATCAACGTAATCTGGGCGAGGTCGTCCACACCGCGCTCTCGCAGGTGCTGCACCGCGCTGCGGATGTTGTGCAGGGACACGCCGGTGTCCAGCAGCCGCTTGACCACCTTGAGAACCAGGATGTCCCGGAAGCTGTAGAGCCGCTGGCTGCCTGATCCGGTGGCCGGCCGAACGCTCGGCTCTACCAAGCCCGTCCGCGCCCAGTAGTCGAGCTGCCGGTAAGTGATGCCCGCGACGGCACATGCGGTCGGGCCGCGGTAGCCGATGTCCTTGGCCGCGGCGGGGTCTTCGTCGAAGAGGCGGCCCTGCTCCGGTGCCACGCCGACCTCCCTCAATCCCCCCGCAGTACACGCACGGGAGCTCGGGGGACAATGGCTCCCAGCGGTGGGACTTACACCAGGGACTCAAGCCCGACGTTAGGTCGGCCAGGCATCCGGGTCAACGACCGCCGCACGCATATCTCACGTGTCGCGATCATGGTTGGGTCCTGACGGCTCCGAGGGAAGCGGAGGAGGGCTTCAGTGGCCGCGACCGAAGTCCTCAGGAGTGATCTGCTCGAGGAACTCCCGGAACTTCTCGACCTCATCTTCCTGCTCGTCAGGGATCGCGATCCCGGCCTCGTCCAGCACCTCGTCGCTGCCGAAGATCGGCGATCCGGTGCGCAGTGCGAGCGCGATGGCGTCAGACGGACGCGCGCTCACCTGGACGCCGCCGAAGTCAAGCTCGGCATAGAAGACGCCGCTGCGAAGATCGGTGATCCTGACCTGCCGCAACTCGTGCCCAAGCGCGGTGATCACGTCCTTGAACAGATCATGAGTGAGCGGCCTCGGCGGAACCTCGCCACGCTGGGCATAGGCGATCGCGGTGGCCTCGACGGCACCGATCCAGATAGGCAGATAGCGCTCACCGCCCACCTCGCGCAGCAGCACGATCGGCTGATTCGACGGCAGCTCCACCCTGACACCGACGACGTCGAGCTGGTTCACGCAAGCCACAGTACCCCGCGCCCGGGGACCAACGCAGGGTCGCTGCTTTGCCTGACCGAAAACCTCGCGAGGACTGCCGCCCGTCAGCTCCGCTGGGCGGAAGGGACGGCGGTGGTAAGGCCGGACTTGACCAGCGCAGCGTGCAGGCGCACAGATAGCGCGGCGAGTTCTTCGGCAATCTCCTCCGCCTGGCTCCAGGAGTTGGGACTGTGATGCGCGCGCAAGGGCGAGACGATCTGCTCGATGAGATCGACCTCGCGGTCGGCCGCCGCCTTGACCGGACGGAGGTGCCGCGGGTGCAGGCCGTACTCGCCGAGGGCCGCCACGGTACGGGCGACGGTTAACGCATCGCCGTCGAAATAGCCGCCATCGGCCGGAGCGACCAGTCCGAACTGCTCCAGCTCAGCAAGTCCATCGGGGGTCAGTCCGGCCGCCTTGGCAAGTTCTGCCCGGGAGAGGCGGACCCGAGCCGTGCCATCGCCCGACCCGTCGTCTCGCGCCCGACCGTCGCCGTCGGCGGCTGCTGCGTGGGCCGCGGGTACTCGGGGCCCCGGCAGCCCGAGCGCAGGCGGCTCGAGGCCACGGTCGATCGCATCGAGGTGGTCCCTGATCACTCGAAGCGGCAGGTAGTGGTCGCGCTGAGCAGCCAGCACATAGCGGAGCCTGGCGACGTCGGCCTGCCGGAACCGGCGATATCCCGACGGTGTCCGCTGCGGCTCGAGCAGGCCCGCTGACTCGAGGAAGCGGATCTTCGAGATCGTGATCTCGGGAAAGTCCGGCTGCAACTCGGCGAGGACCTCACCGATGCTCATTGTCGGTGCAACCCGCGGATCGGGCGCGACCGACGTCACGACGACTCTCCTCCGGTCTCCTGCTGTCGAGTCGCGTAGAAGCGCAGGCGGTACTTGCCCACCTGAACCTCATCGCCATTGGAGAGCAGCACCTGGTCGATCCGTTCCTTGTTGACGTAGGTGCCGTTCAGGCTGCCGACATCACGCACCAGGAACGTGCCCTCCGGGGTTCGGCGGAATTCGGCATGCCGCCTGGAGACCGTGACGTCATCGAGGAAAATGTCACTATCTGGGTGCCGGCCTGTCGTGGTGACCTCGGCATCGAGCAAGAAGCGACTGCCGGCATTCGGCCCGCGGCGCACAACCAGCAAAGCGGAGCCTGGAGGCAGCGCATCGACGGCCGCCTGGTCGGCAGCGGTGAGCTCATCCAACCATTCAGGTTCCGGTGGCTCGGCGCCGAGAGTGATGGTCGATGTCATGTCCTGTCCCCCTGCCGCCGACGCACCTGTGCGCAGCACGGCTCCGCAGTTGGAGCAGAACCGCGCGTCGTCGGGATTCTCGTGACCGCACTGGGTGCAGAACGGCATTGCTTCTCCGGCCTCTGCCGGGCGGGCCTGTGACGAGCGCGCCGCGGCGACTCATGGGTGGTCTGGCGTCTGGCCAGCAACCCTCGACCCCAACCTCAGGTCGACGGTTTGTTTTGGGCAACCTATGCACGCCTTGCAGCCGGGTCAACCACGACGCGCAGGAGCAGGCAAGGTCGCCGGAGTGCCAAATCTACTGGCATCCGACACCGAACGTCCTCAACCAAACTCGTGGCCGGATTTAGCCTGCCGCATCTACTTGGGTTCGATATGTTGCCGAATCGAGCAGATCGGACAATTCCCCTGGATCTGACAGCTGGATCTCGAACATCCAGCCGTCTCCGTAGGGCTCGGAGTTCACCAGCTCGGGCGAACCGTCGAGCGCGTCATTGCGGGCCGTTACCGTGCCGCTCACGGGCGCGTAGATGTCGCTCACGCTCTTCGTCGACTCAAGCTCGCCACATGGATCGCCCGCGCTGACCTCCGCGCCGACCTCGGGCAGCGTCACGAAGACGATGTCCCCGAGCTGTTCCTGGGCGTAATCGGTGATACCGACACGGACCCGGTCGTCGGCATCCTCGCCGGCGCGGACCCATTCGTGCTGGGCGGTGTATTTCAAGTCCTCGGGATACATCGGCCCCACTCTCATCTGCCCACACGGTCCGATCGTCCCGTGTCACTGACCGCGCTCGGCGCGGGAGGCACGTGAATTCGGCATCGGATCCGGCGCCCGTACCGCATCCACCCTCACGTCCGGCCGCTTCGACACCTCGCCGGTCGCATCCCGTTCCGCGAGGACATCGAGAACACCGCCGGGGATATCGAGTGCGGTGGCGATCGTATCCGGATCACCGATCACGAGGAAGGCGTAGGGAGGCTGGATCCGGGTGCCGTCGACGAGGATTCCGCCGGACGTCACGTCGAGAAAGTCGGTCGAGGCAACCAACCGGACCGCATTGAGCTGAATGGCTTCGGCTCCCGCGTCACGCAGTTCCTGCAGGGCATTGAGCAGGGTGTCCGCGTCGACCTTGCGAGCCGGGTCTTGGATGGTCAGCCGGACTCCCGGCCCCTTGGCCGCGAGCGTGCCGGCGAGGATGCCCAGGGTCGTAGCGCGCTGCGTCGCTTGCTCTAGCGCAGCCTGTTCCCTGTCGGCGCCGAACTCCAACCGCTCCTTGGCACTCTGCAGGTCGCGTTGCTCGTCTTCTAGCCGCTGCGCCTGGCCGGTCACCCCGTCGAGGATCACGACAAGATCGGACTCGCGAGCGCCCGCAAGCTGCGAGCCGGCATCGTGGGCGCGTATCTGGACGACTGCCGCGAAAGCCAGCAGACCACACAGAACCGCGGCGAGGATCTGCCCACGATTCAGCCGCGGCTCGCGGAAGCTTCGGCGGAGCCTGGCTAGCCACATCGCACCGGCGGCGTCGTCGGAGTCGCCATCACGTGGTTTCATCGGTGCGGTCACCAGCTCATCGCCAGCCTCGTGCCCGCTGTCCTGATCAGGCATGGAAGATGTGCCGACGGATCGCTGCCGCATTCGCGAAGATCCGGATGCCGAAGACGACCACCACGCCGGTCGACAGCTGGCCGCCGACCCCGAGCTGGTCGCCGAGGAATACAACAAACGCCGCGATGAGTACATTCGCCACGAACGACACCACAAACACCTTGTCGTCGAACACGCCCTCGAACCAAGCGCGCAGACCACCGAACACCGCGTCGAGAGCCGCGACGACGGCGATCGGGAGGTAAGGCTGCAGCCACAGCGGCACGGTTGGCTGAACGAGCAGACCGGCCACCACGCCGACGAACAGCCCGATCGCAGCGATCACTGCGGACCGTCCACGTGCGCGTATCGCAGGTCCAGCCCACCCGCCGAGGGAATGCGCAAGGATCGCTCCCCCGAGACCCGGAACACGATCCCGTAGTTGTCCTGCAATGTGCGGAACCATCGGCCACCCGGCCCATCGACAAACTTCGCCTCGATCTGATTCGGGTCGCCCAGTGCCTCCACTGTGTACGGGCGGCCGAGTGGTCTGAAGCCAACCGTTATCGCCGAGCCCGCGGACCGGATCGCCGTGGTCCCGGTGACGCGCTGACCGTTGATGGACACCGCTTCCGCCCCGGCCGCCCACAGACCGTTGACCAGGCGCTGCAGATCTGTGTCGAGAACCCTCTGCGATCCCTCCTGAGCCTGGTCGCCCGTGGGCGCTGCGCCGTCGTCGACCACAACCCGCAGGCCCGGTCCGGTCACCGGTACGGCACCGGCAGCGAGTTCAAGCCGGGACAGTTCACGGGCCCTCTCGCGGCCCGCGGCACTGATGCTCAGTCCAGAGTTCTGCGCAGCGGCGACCTGGGATCGCAGCCGTTCCACCTCCTTCAGCAGCGCGTCAGTCTGCGCCGCCCTTTCCTCAATCCGCAGTGCCAAGGCCCTGCGCTCATTGGCGAGATCGGGCACGGTGCGCCTGGTCTGGGCGAGTACGGTCGCAAGTAAGAGCCCCAAAACCATGATCGGTATCACGATCTCCGCAGTTCGCAGCACGGCCGGGCGGCGTGGCGCCGGGCCTGCAGATCGGTGTCCCGCCGCCTCCGTGTACGCGGGGTCAAAAGCGTCGGCGCTGATCGACTCGAGCAACGTGACGGCGTCGCGTGCCGGCAGCACAGCAAGCCAGCCAGCGCCTACCCGTTCACTCACGCCGGTAATGCTTTCATGCGAGATCGAGCACTCGGCCTTGACCTGTCCGGGCCTGGTGTTGCTACTGGCCAGCCCGCTCGACGACCTCGGTCCACTCGTCGAGCAGCGCGATCGACTCCTCGTGCGTCGGCGCCTCTGCCCACAAGTGAGTGACTGCTTCGGCGGGATCGGGAAGGACGAGGGCCCATCGACCGTCTGGCTCGACGACTCGTACACCATCGGTGGTGTCCAGCTCGCGCGTGCCGGCCGCCTCGACCACCGAGCGCATGACCATGCCTTTGGCCGCCCACGGAGTGCGTACGGCACGCCGGGTGACGTTGGAGTCCGGGATCCGAGCGTCGATCTCACTCAGCGACATCTGTGCTCTGGCCACCAGGCCGACCAGGCGGACGAAGGCTGCCACCGCATCGAGGGCGACGCCGAACTCCGGGATCACATAGCCGCCCTTGCCGTCGCCTGCGAGGATCAACCCCGGCCGTTCGGCGGCGACGGACAGGTCATCGGGAGAGGTGGTCGTCCACTCGACCTCCACGCCGTGGAACTTGGCCACCTTCTCGGCCACCCGAGTGGTTGTCACGGGCATGGCAACCCGGCCGGTTTTGCGCTCGGCGGCAACCAGATCCATGAAGACGAGCAGCGCACGGCTGTCGTCGATGATCCGCCCCCGCTCGTCAACGATCGACAGCCGCTCGCCGACGGGACCGAAATGCACGCCGACCGCAGCCTGAGAGGACGAGACGATGCTTGACAGCCGGTTAAGCGAGGCGACCAGCTCATCCGGCGTCTCGGTCGGCCGGGCCTCATCCATCCCGAGACCCACGACGTGCGAATCGACGCCGAGCCGCCCGAGGAGGGTTGGCAGCAGCAGGGCCGCTGCTCCCCCACCTGCGTCCACGACCAGCTTGAGGCCTGACTCGGCGATACCTGTCGTGTCCACCGATTGGAGCAGGAGCTGGACATAGTTCTCCAGCGCCCGCGGTGGGAAGGTCAGGTCGCCGATCTCACCAGGAAATGCTCGCCGGTACTCCTGCCGGTTGAAGATCCGCTCCAGCTTCCGCTGGGCGGCTGGGGACAGGTCCGCCCCCCGCTCGCTGAGGAAGAGGATGTCGACGCTGTCGGGGACACCGGAGGTTGTCCTGATCATGACGCCGCCGGCGCTCGCCCGGCTGGTCTCGAGGCGCGCAACGGGGAGCGGCTGACACTCGAGGTCACGCACGTCGATAGCACTCGAGGTGAGCGCGGCGATCACCGCACGCTTGAGTGCCCTGGCCGCGCGCGAGTGATCCCGAGCCGTGACAACCGTGGAACCCTTCCGAAGCGTGGTGGCGAAGGCGCTGGCCAGCCGTACCGCAAGCTCTGGCGTGATCTCGACGTTGACGATGCCGGAAACCCCACGGGGCCCGAACAGGGCGGTGTGCCCGCGCGCTTCCCAGATCACGCTTGCCGTGACCACCGCACCGGCCTCGATGGTCTTGAATGGATAGATCTTGACGCCGGCCGAAACGCTGGCCTCCTCCTCGATGAGGCACTCGTCGCCGACGATCGCGGCCTCCTCGATCCGAGCCCCGCGCATCACGTCCGCGTTCTTGCCGATGACGCAGCCGCGCAGGTTGGTCTGCGGACCGATGTAAACGTTGTCGTGGATCACCGCCCGGTGCAGGAATGCGCCGCTCTTTACCACGACGTTGCTTCCGAGCACGGTGTACTCCCGCAGCTCGGCTCCGCCCTCCACCTTCGCGTAGTCGCCGACGTAGAGAGGGCCCTTCAGCACGGCATCGGGATCGACGTCTGCGCCCTCGGCCACCCAGATTCCCGGCCCGACCTCGAACCCGTCGATTTCGACGTCAACCAGGCCGGAGAGAACGTCCGCCTGTGCCCTGATGTAGCTCTCGTGAGTGCCGACATCCTCCCAGTAACCGTCGGCGACGTAGCCATAGATCGGCGCGCCCTGCTTGAGCAGCGCTGGGAAGACATCACCGGACCAGTCGACAACCTCGCCCCTGGCGACGCGGTCGAAGATCTCCGGCTCCATCATGTAGATGCCGGTATTGACCGTGTCGGAAAAGACCTGGCCCCACGTGGGCTTCTCGAGGAAGCGCTCAACACGCCCGTCATCGCCCACGATCGTGATGCCGAACTCGAGCGGATTGGGCACCCGCTTGAGACAGACCGTCACGAGCGCACCGTTCTTGCGGTGGAAGTCGGACAGCGCAGTGAGGTCGAAGTCGGTGAGCGCATCACCGGATATGACGAGGAAGGGCTCGTCGCGCAGTGCCTCCTCGGCATTCTTGACGCTGCCGGCGGTCCCGAGCGGCGACTCCTCCGTCGCATAATGCAGCGTCATGCCGAAGTCTTCGCCGTCGCCGAAATAGTTGCGGATGAGCGATGCGAGGAACTGGACGGTGACCACGGTCTCGTCGTAGCCATGCCGCTGCAGGAGCCGCAGCACGTGCTCCATGATCGGCTTGTTGACGATGGGCAGCAGCGGTTTGGGCATGCTCGAGGTCATTGGCCGGAGTCGGGTGCCTTCCCCGCCGGCCATCACAACTGCCCTCATGCGATCACCTCCCGGTGGTCCCGGCGGGCTGGGATCCGGGCTCGGACTCCCCGCCGCGAGGTGACGCAATCCCGCTCGAGTCGTCGTGCTTGACGGCTGCGGTCGCCGAGATGAGCCTGCGTACCTGGACGAGGTAGAGGACGCCCGCCCACCAGTAGAGCCCGGTACCCCACACGGCGACAGCCCAACCGAGTACCCGGGCCACCGTGGCCACTGCGCCCTCACCATCACCGAGGAAGAGCAGCGGAAACGCGTACAGCAGGCAAAATGTGGCGGCCTTACCGATGAAATGCACCGGGGGCGGCCCGTAACCGTGTCTTCTGAGGACAAGCAATGCCACCCCGAGCACGACGTCACGGGCGAGTAGGCCGATGACGAGCCACCACGGAACGATGTCGCGGAGCGCGAGGCCGACGATCACTGCGATGATGTAGAGCCGGTCGACGGCTGGATCCAGCAGCCGGCCGAGCGCGCTCTCCTGGCCGTACCTGCGCGCGATCACGCCGTCGAGGTAATCCGTGGCCCCGCTGACGCCGAGGAGGACCACCGCCCAGCCATCAGCCTCGGGGCCGAGAACCAAATAGAAGAAGAGCGGCACCCCGAGGAGCCGGAGCACACTGAGCACGTTGGGGACGGTCAAGATCTTGGTCGTCGCCACGCCGCCACCCTACCGACTGCAGGCCCGCCCTTTTGTCGCATGAAGGACCCCTTCACCCCAACTTACGGGGTGAAGGGGCCCTTCATGCGTAAAACGGTGCCGCCGACCAGGACGGGCGGGTGGAGCCGTTAGGCGGCGTCGAGGTCGGGCTCGGTGGCAGCGAAGCGGCGCAGCCGACGCAGTGCCTCTGCCTCGAGCTGGCGTACCCGCTCCCTCGACAGCCCGATCCGCTGAGCGATCTCGGCCAGCGAGTGCTCCCGACCGTCCGCGAGGCCATAGCGGTATCGCACGATGTCCGCCGACCGCGGGTCGAGCCGATCGAGCAGCCCGCGTACCCGCTCGTCGTGCAAGCCGGCGAGCACGACCGCTTCCGGGGTCGCCTGGTCGATCTCGTGAACGAGGTCGCCCAGCCGGGTCTCGCCGTCATCACCGACGGGCGTGTCAAGGCTGACCGGGTCACGGCCGAGCGCGAGAAGGTCCTCGACTGCCTCGACATCCATGCCCAGCTCGGCCGCCACCTCGCTGATCTCCGCCTCACGGCCGAGGTCGCGGGTCAGTTCCCGGCGTACCCGCGTGACCCTGTTCAGGTCCTCTACGACGTGGACCGGGAGCCTGACCGTGCGGCCCTGCTGGGCGATCGCCCGGCTGATGGCCTGCCGGATCCACCATGTCGCGTACGTCGAGAACTTATAGCCACGCTGATAGTCGAACTTCTCCACCGCGCGCACGAGGCCGGTGTTGCCCTCCTGGATGAGGTCAAGCAGCGGCATCTGGCTGCGCGTGTACTTTCGCGCCACGGAAACGACCAGCCGGAGGTTCGCCGCGATGAACCGCATCTTGGCCTCGCGGCCAAGCTTGACGAGCTGGTCGAGCTCGTCCCGCTGAACTCGCCGAGGGACCTGGCCCTGGTCGAGCAGCTGCTCGGCGTACAGACCAGCCTCGATCGCTGCGGCAAGGTCGACTTCCTGCGCGGCCGTGAGCAGCGGAGTCCGCGCGATCTCATCGAGGTACATTCCAACAAGATCACGCTCTTCTGCCACCTCGTCGCGGTCCATCCGCTCGAGGCGCTCGTCCGCCATCTCCGTTGTCATTACGGTCATGTGCGTCACCTCCCTCCGGTGTTGCCGTGCTGCATGTAATCAATCGTCTGTGTCAACTCAATCAACCCAGTCCTAACAACCCCTCAGACCCGGTGAAGATTCCCGATCACAACCCCCTCCGCGATCATCTTTCGGGCCGTCACCAGCGCACTCTCACCGGTGAGTACGTCGTGACCACCCGCACAGTTCGACTCCGCAGCGGGCCAGTTTGTTCCGCCGGGCCACCAAAGTGACGGGATAGACGTCCCGGCGAAATCCGGCAGCGCCGGTCAGGCGGCCGGCTCCTGTGACTCGTCCGCGTACGCCTGGGCCTGAAGCGTGTAGAGATCGGAGTAGGTACCACGGCGGGTCATCAGTTCAGCGTGGGTACCGATCTCGCCGACCCGTCCATGGTCGAGGACGTAGATCCGGTCAGCCGAGCGGACGCTCGCCAGCCGATGCGTGATCAGCAGCACGGTTCTATCGGCTGCGAGCTGCCTGATTCGCTCGTAGACCGCGTGCTCGGCCCGCGCATCCAGCGCGGCAGTCGGCTCGTCGCAGATCAGCAGGTCGGCCGCGCGGTAGAAGCCTCGCGCCACAGCGACGCGCTGCCACTGACCGCCGGAGAGCTCGTGGCCGCCGAACAATGTTTGCGCAAGCAGGGTCTCGTATCCCTGTGGAAGCTCAGCTGCGATCTCGTCGGCCCCCGACGCGGCTGCGGCCACTCTGACCTGCCGGTCGCCGCCAGCCTTGCCCATCGAGATGTTGTGGCGCAGCGTCATGGGCCAGCGTGTGAAGTCCTGCTCGACGAGTGCGATCCGATCCCATAGCGCATCCGGATCGGCCTGCAGCAGGTCGAACGAGCCCATCGAACGACACCCGATTCGGGTGCGTACAGGCCCGCCAGCATCTTCGCCAGGGTGGTCTTTCCCGACCCGTTCTCGCCGACGAGCGCGACCGTCTCCCCCCGCCTGATCTCGACGCTCTCGAACAGGGCGAATTGCCGCGAGTCGAGGCAAGGATGTGTGGGCGACAAGCTCAGGCTTGCGCCAGCAGCTTCGCCTTTTGCGCTTGGAACTCCTCCTCGCTGAGCGTGCCCGAGTTGCGAAGGCGAGCCAGCTTGTCGAGTTCATCCGCCTTCGACGTACCGCCATCTATAGCCGGGGCGCTGGCGGAGTCGCTGGTCGGCTGATCCCAGCCCATGGCGCGCCGCTCCGAGCGCTCGCTCATCCTGTCACCGCGGACGATCAGGTATACGAGCACGCCGATCATCGGGAGGGCGAAGATGAACAACGTCCATAGTGCCTTCCCCCAGCCGGACAGCTCACGGTCGCGGAACACGTCCGTGAGGATTACGACCAGCAGCCAGATCCAGGCGATGAAGAGGAAGAACCAGAACATCGTCCAGAGCAGATCCAACAGGGGCATCGCCGCCGCCTCCTTTTATTCACGGCGAGGGCACGCGGCATCGCCGTGACGGGATTTCTACGGTGTACCTCACCTCACGGGCATCCACGTTGGATCACCCGATGCGGGTGAGTGGTCCTCCCCGCAGGCGCATCTCGGCGCCCGTCTCTCACGAGCTGGATAGCCCCTAACCGTCTTGGTGGGGCACGGAGGATCCCGTAACTGGATCATCGGGAGGCAAGCCGTGGTCATCTATTGCAGGCCGGCTGGTTCGTATCTGGTCAGCGCCCAGATCACGGTGATGGCGAGGCCGATGAGGATGATCGACCAGACTGGGTAATACGGCAGCCAGAGAAAGTTCGCGATGGCGCTGAAAACAGCGACGACGATGCCAACGGCGCGGGCTGCTCGGATCCGTCATTAGAGGTTCAGGCGGCGGGATCAAAGCGTGTCGGCGCTGGTCAGAGCCACGAGACCGCTTTCTGACGGGCACTCGCCGGGGGGCGTACATCAAGCCAGTCCGCAGAATCACCCGCATGTGGTGATGCTTGTCTGCTTTCCCGGCCCTACCGTCACCACGCCGCCTCGTACCCGTATAAGTCCCTGCGGCTGCTCGGCGGGCGAATCCATTCATACGAGTGGAGGAAAGGCCGTGGATGTGAGCCAAGAGACGAAGAATGCGGTCGTGGCCCGAGCGGGCTGGCACGAGCACGACGCATCCGCAGTTGCCCAAGAGTTCGGCGTCGATTTCGAGCGTGGGCTCAGCATCAGCGAGGCACGCAGTCGACTCGAGTCCCACGGCCCGAACCGCCTTGCCGGTGCAAAGAAAGAGTCGGGTCTTGAGGCGTTCCTGCGGCAGTACCGGGACTTCATGCAGATCATCTTGCTTGCGGCCGCCGTGATCAACCTGATCGTCACGGGAGACGCCGCAACCTCTGCCGTGCTCGCCGGCCTCACCGTCTTCAACGCGGTGATCGGTCTGCGCCAGGAGTCCAAAGCGGAGGAAAGCGTCAAGGCGCTGGCGCAGATGCTCAAGACTGTCGCCCGGGTTCGGCGGGATGGTCAGGCGTTCGAGATCGACGCCCAAGAACTCGTGCCAGGCGACGTGGTACTGATGGAGGCCGGCAATCGCGTTCCCGCGGACGGCCGGATTTGCGTCGCCGCGACCCTCGAGATCGAGGAGGCCGCCCTCACCGGGGAAAGTTTGCCGGTGGCCAAGGGAACCGAGCCGGTTCAAGGTGACGTACCGCTCGGTGATCGCACCTGCATGGCCTTCATGAATACCTCCGTGACACGCGGGCGCGGCGAGATGATCGTGACCGCGACCGGGATGGACACCGAGATCGGTCACATCGCGAATCTGCTCTCCACGACGGAGACCGATAAGACGCCACTGCAGAAGCAACTCGACAGCCTGTCGAAGATCATTGCCGCGATCGCCTGCGTTGCGCTGCTCCTGGTCATCCTGATCGGGCTGATTCGGGGTGAGTCGTTCGACACGCTATTCATCACCGGTGTGGCGCTCGCGGTCGCCGCGATCCCGACCGGACTTCCCGCGGTTGTCACCGCGCTTCTCTCCATCGGCACCCGTGAGATCGCACGCCGAAACGCGATCGTCAAACGCCTTCCGGCCGTCGAGACTCTGGGGTCGACGTCCATGATCTGCTCGGACAAGACAGGCACGCTGACGCTGAATCAGATGACCGCTCGGGAATTGGCGATCCCGGGGCAGAACCTGTTCACCGTCTCGGGCGAGGGGTACCGGACGGACGGCGAGATCAAGCACGTCGGCGGGTCGCACATCGATCTGGATCCTTACCTGCTGCCGATGGTCCTTTGCGCCGACGCGGTACTCGACGGGGACAAGCTCATCGGTGATCCGACCGAGGGCGCCCTGATCGTGCTCGCGGCCAAAGGCGGACTGGACATTGAAGAGACCAGGAGGTCCTATCCCCGGGTCGCCGAGGTGCCGTTCGACTCCGACTACAAGTTCATGGCGACCTTCCATGAGATGCACGGCGAGCGGGGCGATCGTGTCATCCGGTGCTACGTGAAGGGCGCTCCGGACGTGCTGATCTCCCGCGGAGGCTCCTATCGGGATCCCGACGGGACCGTGATCCCGGTGACCGACGAAAACCGCCCGCTGGCGACTGAGGCAAACGACCGCCTGGCCAAGCAAGGCATGCGCGTGATGGTGGTCGGCCAGCGCGACTTCGACCCAGCGTCGTTCGATCCCAGTGGCGATCTCATCGCTCTCGTGCGGGAACTCACCCTGCTTGCAATGGTCGGAATCGTGGACCCTCCCCGTTCGGAGGCCAGGGACGCGATCGCGGAGTGCAAGAGCGCGGGCATCCGGGTGCGGATGATCACCGGCGACCATGCGACGACCGCAGCCGCCATCGCCAAAGAACTCGGCATCGAGGGTCGGGCCATCACCGGCGCGACATTCGCAGCCATGAGCGACGACGAGCTGCTCGCCCAGCTGCCGCAGATCGGCGTCATCGCCCGGGTCGCACCCGAGGACAAGCTGCGCTTGGTCCGGCTCCTCAAGCGGAGCGAGAACGTCGTCGCCATGACCGGGGACGGAGTGAACGACGCGCCCGCACTCAAGGCGGCGGACATCGGCGTCGCGATGGGCATCACCGGCACCGAGGTATCCAAAGAAGCCGCGGTCATGATCCTCACTGACGACAACTTCGCCACGATCGTGAACGCCGTGGAGTACGGCCGCAATCTTTACGACAACCTGCTGAAGTATCTGCGCTTCCAGATGTCGACACTGGTCGCGTACATCGCCGTCTTCATCGGGGCGGGCATCTTCAACATCGCCGGTGGGATCCCGCTCAACCCGCTGCAGATTCTGTGGCTGAACATGGTCATCGACATTCCCATCGCGGTCGCGCTCGGCTTCGACCGGCCGACCGCCGGCTTGATGAATCGCTCACCTCGGCCCGTCGGCGCACCGGTGCTATCGAGAACCGACTGGGTCCGGCTGTGTATCCAGGGATTCGTCATGTCGGTCGGCTCGCTCGTCGCCTACCGGATCGGGGAAATCCAGGACAATGCCGTCGTCGCCTCCACGATGTTGCTGACGACGCTGTCGCTCTTTCACCTGGCCGTCGGTCTGCTGTCGCGTGACCAGCGGAACACCATTTTCAGCCGCGCGGCGATCCCCGGGCCGACGCAGCTTCGCCGGTATGGGATCGCGCTCCTGGCGATCATCGCGGTCACCACGATCGACCTGCTCAAGCGCATCTTCGACACCACTGAGCTGAGCTTCTCGCAATGGTCGATCTGCGTCGGGATCGCGGCAAGCCTCGTGGTCATCGAGGAGGCCATCAAGTTCGTCATCAGGCGAAGGGACAGCCGGAATGTCGCCGTGCCAGCCGAGCCCGCCCTGGCCGCCACCTAAAGGAGGACCACTATGGCGTTCAATCTTCGGAACCGAAGCTTTCTCAAGGAGCTGGACTTCACCCCTGACGAGTTGCGGTTCCTCCTGAAGCTCTCGGCCGAGCTCAAGGCCGCTAAGTATGGCGGCTACGAGCAGCCGCGCCTGGCCGGCAAGAACATTGCTCTGATTTTCGAGAAGACGTCCACCCGCACCAGGACGGCATTCGAAGTCGCGGCGCACGACCAAGGAGCTCACGTGACCTACCTCGAGCCAGGCGGCTCGCAGATCGGCCATAAAGAGTCCATGAAAGACACGGCCCGTGTGCTCGGCCGGACCTTCGACGGCATCGAGTACCGGGGTTACGCACAAGAGACCGTTGAGATCCTCGCTGAGTATTCCGGCGTCCCCGTGTGGAACGGACTGACCAACGAGTTCCACCCCACGCAGATCCTGGCCGACGTTCTCACGATGACCGAGCACAGTGACAAGCATGTGCGCGAGATCGCCTACTGCTACTTGGGCGACGCGCGCAACAACATGGGCAACTCGCTCATGGTCGGCGGCTGCAAGCTCGGCATGGACGTTCGGCTGTGCGCGCCGGAGCATCTGTGGCCCAAGGAGGAACTCGTCAAGACGTGCCGCGACATCGCCGCGGACACCGGCGCACGATTGACCCTGACGGAGGACGTAGACGAAGGCGTGAGTGGCGTCGACTACCTCTACACCGACGTCTGGGTCTCGATGGGTGAGGCCGGCTCTGTGTGGGAGGAGCGGGTCAGGCTGCTCACGCCCTATCAGGTGAACGCGGACGTCGTCCGCCGGACCGGGAACCCGAACGTCAAGTTTCTGCACTGTCTACCGGCCTTCCACAACCGCGAGACCAAGGTCGGCGAAGAGATCTTCCAGGGGTACGGCCTTGACGGCATGGAAGTCACGGACGACGTCTTCGAGTCCGAGCACTCGATCGTCTTCGATCAGGCCGAGAACCGGATGCACACCATAAAGGCCGTGATGGTGGCCACCCTCGGCGAGTGATCGGGGACAGCGATGAGAGTGGTCGTGGCGCTAGGAGGCAACGCGCTCCTCAAGCGCGGGGAGCCGATGACAGCCGACGTGCAGCGCAGCAATGTCAAGCACGCCGTCCCTGCCCTCGCATCGGTGGCCCTTGTCCACCAGTTGGTGCTGTCACATGGCAACGGGCCACAGGTCGGATTGCTGGCGCTGCAGGCCGCCGCGTTCACCGAGGTCGAACCGTATCCCCTCGATGTTCTCGGGGCGCAGACCGAAGGCATGATCGGTTACGTTCTCGAGCAGGAGCTGGGCAACGCACTCCCGTTCGAGGTGCCATTCGCGACGATCCTCACGATGGTTGAGGTCGACCCCTCGGATCCGGCCTTCAACGACCCAACGAAGTTCGTCGGGCCCGTCTACGACAAGGACGAAGCGGACAAGCTCGCAAGCGAGAAGGGGTGGGTTTTCAAGCAGGACGGGGATCGCTGGCGGCGCGTGGTCCCGTCACCGGAGCCGAAGCGCATCTTCGAGATCCGGCCGATTCGGTGGCTACTCGACAAGAACGTCATTGTGATCTGTGCGGGCGGGGGTGGCGTCCCCACGATGTATCTGCCTGGCGACGATCGAATCCTCGTCGGTGTCGAGGCGGTGATCGATAAGGATCTCGCGAGCGAGCTACTCGCCCGCGAGGTGGGCGCCGACCTGTTGGTCATGGCGACCGACATCGACGCCGTCTACACGGACTGGGGGACTCCGCAGCAGCGCCGGCTCGGCCGGGTGACGCCAGGTGAACTGCGCGAGCTGCCCTTCGCGGCCGGGTCGATGGGGCCAAAGGTCGGAGCAGCGATCCGATTCGTCGAGCACACCGGCGGGCGGGCCGCGATCGGAAGCCTGGCCGACATCGAGGCGATCGTGGCCGGCGACGCGGGCACTCAGGTCGTGGCCGGATGATCGTCGCATTCGTCGGAACGGAGGAAAGATGGGCACCTTCGGGGTTCATTCCGAGGTAGGTAAGTTGCGGAAGGTCATGGTTCACCGGCCGGAGCTCAGCCTCCAGCGGTTGACCCCTTCCAACCACGACGAGCTGCTCTTCGACGACGTCCTTTGGGTCGAGCGCGCTCAGTATGAACACGACCAGTTCGTCGCCAGGATGCGCGAGCGCGGCGTCGAGGTCTTCCTGTTCAGGGACCTGCTCGCCGAGGCGCTGGCCGCGAGCGACGAGGGACGCCGCCGGCTCATCGAGTTGGCGGTGTCCGAGTACACAGTCGGCGTGTCGCTCGTGGATGACGTTCGCGCCATCTTGTGGGAGATGAAGCCGGACGAGCTCGCGAAGCACCAAATCGGGGGGCTGACCGTGGCAGAGGCCGGGATCGACCTCGGCAGGCTCGGCGGGAGTTCACTAGGGGCCGCTGCTCTGGAAGATACGAGCGCCTTTGTCCTTCCTCCGCTCCCCAACACACTGTTCACCCGTGACTCGTCGTGCTGGATGTATGGCGGGGTCTCGATCAACCCGATGTACTGGCCTGCGCGCCGGCTCGAGGCCTATAACGTCGCGGCGATTTACCGGTACCACCCGATGTTCCAAGACGCGGGGTTCGACTACTGGTATCCGGAGCTCGGCGACGACGGGCGATTCAATGCTGTGGACTTCGGCCGCTCCTCGCTCGAGGGGGGCGATGTGCAGCCGATCGGTAACGGCACCGTTTTGATCGGTCTCAGTGAGCGCACGCAGGCCAGGATGATCGAGCAGATCGCCCGGGCGCTCTTCGCGAAAGGTGCCGCCGAGCGCGTGATCTGTGTCGTGATGACCAAGGATCGCGCGCACATGCATCTCGACACCGTCTTCACGATGCTCGATCGAGACAAGGTCACGGCGTATCCCAAAGTGACTCGGGACGTCCGGGCGATCAGCCTCCGCCCGGGCTCAGGGGGACGCTTTCACGTCACGGAGGAGGAGGGGCTCCTCCCTGCGCTGGCCGACGCGCTTGGCGTCTCCGATCTCCAAGTGGTCGACACCGGAGGTGACAGGTATCAACAGGAGCGTGAGCAATGGGACGACGGCAACAACGTCGTCGCGCTCGAGCCCGGCGTGGTCGTCGCTTACGAGCGGAACACCTACACGATCGCGAAGATGCGCCAGGCCGGCGTCGAGGTCGTCACCATTGAGGGCTTTGAGCTTGGCAAAGGTCGCGGCGGCGGGCACTGCATGACCTGCCCGCTCGTACGCGACCCCCTCTAGGCACGGGGGAGGGTCCGATATGAACGACACGCCACGGTGGCTGATTGTGGTCCTGTTGCTGGTGCTCGTGGTTGGTCTCATCGCGTACGCACGCGGTCACGATCACCACCGTGGTCCCCAGGAGGTCGGGGCACTCGGCTCCGGCGTCTCCGCCGCGTCGACCACCATCGCGTAGGACACCATGTCCGACACAGCCGCTCCGCCAGTCGCGCCGGACGGCGAGGAGCCTCAGGCGTTCCAGCAACCTCGTCCACCGAGTCTGCTCGACGCACTGCTTCCCATCATCGTGCTGATCGGGCTGCTCGCTCTCACGATCGCGTACTTCGGGATCGATGCCACCAACGGACCGCTGCAGGTCGCGTTGCTGCTCAGTGCGGCATTCGCGGCTTTGGTGGCGTTCAAGAACGGGCACACAGTTGCGGCAGTCGCAGACGCGGCGGTCGGCGGCGTGACCTCGGCGATCGGAGCGATCTTCATCCTGCTCGCCGTGGGAGCGCTGATCGGCACGTGGAACATGGCCGGCACGATCCCCACAGTCGTGTATTACGGGATCGGAGTCCTGACTCCGACCTGGTTCTACCTGGCGTCGGCGGTGATCTGCGCACTGGTTGGGACGATCACCGGCAGCTCGTGGACTACCGCCGGCACGCTGGGGGTCGCATTCGTGGGGATGGCAGATGTCCTGGGCCTTTCAAGGGCGATCGCAGCAGGAGCCGTGATTTGCGGCGCATACTTCGGCGACAAGATGACGCCCCTGTCTGAGACGACGATTCTGGTCCCAAAGCTCGTCGGGGGTGGTCTCACCGTCTCCGAGCACATACGGAACATGTTCTGGACCGCAGGTCCAGCGCTCGGGTTGAGCCTCGTCATCTTCCTGATCATCGGCTTAAACGCGGAGCCCAGCGGGGCGATTAGCACAGACGCCGCCCAGGACGCGTTAGGGAGCGAATTCAACATCTCCCTCCTGAACTTGCTCCCGCTCGTGCTCCTCCTGGTCTTCACAATCCGGAAGACCCCGCCCTTCCTGGCGATCCTCGGGTCCGCGCTCTTCGCCGGCATCCTGGCGTCGTTCACGCAACCCGACGCTGTTAAAGCCTTCGTCGGAGAGCCCGGACTCGGATCTGTCGCAACCGGCATCAAGGCGATCTTCGCCGCGATGGGCACAGGCTTCGTCAGCGTCACCGGCGTTGAGCCGATCGACGAACTCTTCTCGCGAGGAGGAATGGCGAGCCTGTTGACGACGGTCTGGCTCATCCTTGGAGCGCTCGCGTTCGCGGCGGTCATCGAGCATGCCGGCTTCCTGGACCGGCTACTGGCGCCGATCGTTACGCGCGCGAGGACCAGAGGTCGTCTTATCGTCGCGGTCAATGCGAGTGGGGTGGGGCTGAACGTGATCGCCGGGGACCAATACGTCGCCGTTGTGCTGCCCAGCCGTATGTTCCGCGGAGAGTTCGCCCGACGCGGGCTGGCGCCGCAAGTGCTGTCCAGGGCCGTCGAGGACTCGGGCACGGTGACATCTGTCCTGGTGCCGTGGAACACCTGTGGCGCCTACATCTCGGGTGTGCTGGGTGTCCCGACTGGGAGCTACTTCCCGTACTGCTTCTTCAATTTCCTTAGCCCCGTGCTGGACATCCTCTATGGCTTCATCGGGTTCAAGGTCCCAAACGCGACCGCGCCCTGGGGGGACTCCGCACCCGACGCACGAGAAGGCGCTCCTCACTGATCTAGGAGATCCCATGGCCGTTCAGACGAACGTTGAGGCCGAGCCGACGGGCGAGAAGCGGCGGTTCACGCTTCCTTCGGCATACACCATCCTGTTCGCGTTAATCGTGCTGATGGCTATCGCGACGTGGATCATCCCGGCCGGAACCTACGACCTGGACAAAGAAGGGTCCCCTATCCCGGGCACGTACCACGAGGTTAAATCTCACCCGCAGCGGATCCTGATCGACTCGCTCACCGCACCGATCAACGGCCTCTACGGGATCGAAAACGACAAAGGAAACATCAACTACTACAACTCCGGGACGCTCTTCGGCGCGATCGACGTCGCACTGTTCATCATCATCATCGGGGGGTTCCTCGGCGTCACGATGAAGACTGGGGCGATCCAGGCCGGCATCGGCAGGGTGGTCGTCCGACTCAAGGGCCGGGAGCGGTGGATGATCCCGATCCTCATGGGAATCTTCGCTCTCGGCGGC
Source organism: Actinomycetota bacterium (assembly GCA_046735375.1). Classification (GTDB taxonomy): domain Bacteria; phylum Actinomycetota; class Actinomycetes; order JAKEEW01; family JAKEEW01; genus DASYTV01. The sequence goes on from JBKPTD010000220.1 coordinate 31,527, forward strand.
ACGACGTACGGGATGGCTGAGGAGAGCCTGGCGTTCTATGCCCTCGTGATCACCGTGATGATCGCCGCCGGTTACGACGCGCTGACCGGGGCCGCCGTGGTCCTGCTCGGTTGCGGGATCGGTACCCTCGGCTCGACGCTCAACCCGTTCGCGACCGGCATCGCCTCTGGGTTCGCCGGCATCTCGATCAGTGACGGCCTCGTCTCCCGCTTGATCATCCTGCTGATAGGCCTGGCGATTGGGATCTTCTTCGTGCTGCGTTATGCGGACCGAGTGAAGAAGGACCCATCGGCGTCCGTGGTCTATGACCTGAAGGCCGAGAACGAGGCACGCTTCCAGGCGCAAGAGGAGGGGGGTGAAATTCATGCCTTGACGGCCAGGCACAAGACGATCCTGACCGTCTTCGGGCTCGCGTTCGGTGTGATGATGTACGGCGTAATCCCCTGGGAGGACATCGGGGTCGGGTTGCCCACCCTCTGGTGGTGGTTCCCGGAGATGACGGCATCGTTCCTATTGTTTGCCATCGTGATCGGTCTCATCGGTCGGATGCGCGAGGCCGAGCTGACCGAAGCATTCGTTAACGGGGCCCGCGACCTGCTCGGGGTAGCACTCATCATCGGGATCGCCCGCGGCATTACTGTGATCATGAACAACGGGCAGATCACTGACACGGTGCTCCACTGGGCCGAAACCGCGTTGGGCGACGTTGGAAAGGCCGGGTTCTCGGTTGTGATGTACCTGCTATTCCTGCCGCTGTCATTCCTGATCCCTTCCTCGTCGGGACTGGCGACGGTGTCGATGCCGATCATGGCCCCATTGGCGGACTTCGTGAACGTACCGGCGTCTTTGGTTGTGACGGCGTACCAGAGCGCGTCCGGCCTCATGAATCTCTTCATCCCTACATCGGCAGTCGTGATGGGTGGACTCGCCATCGCTCGTGTTCCGTACGGGGCCTACCTTCGCTGGGTCTGGCCGCTGCTCGCCATGCTGGCGGGGCTTACCGTCGTCGTGCTCGGTATCGGAGCGCTCGCAGCATGACCTACGGGCCACCAACGATGTGAATCACCCCGCCCGGATGAGGTCGAGACAGAGGCTGTGGCCTCAGCATGGCCGCATGGCCCCGCCTAGGCGTACCCGGCCGCCGCTGACGAGCCGGGCAGAGCAGGCTGGCATGTTCATCGCTGCCGCCTCGGTCCCCCGGTCGTTCCAGCACACCCTCATGCCCCGCTCGGCAGTGGACCAGGGCGTGGTTACCGGCGTTCTCGTCAGCGGCAACTACGCGACCGCCGCGTTCTTGCAGGACGTCATCGAGGCCCTCGCCGAGCGGTTTGGCGGTCGCGCCTATCACGAGGACAAGTCGGCCTGGCGCCGACTGACAGCGCTCGCCGACCTGGCAGCGATCGGCGCCGGAATCGCGATCCAGGCGGCCCTACCTCAACAGCCGAACGAGGGCTTGCCGCGGGGTGCCTTGCGTACCAGCGGCTGGTATCTCTCGACGGCGGGCCTGGCAGGATTGGCGGCCGCTGCGAGCCAGGAGGCGGGGTCCGAACTCAGCCGCCGGTTGCGCTTCGCTCCGCCGCTGGCAATCCCGGCGGGAGCTGCGCTCTCCGCGATCATGGAATATCAGCGACGGCGACGCCTGCACGACGATGCGCCAGGCGACGGTGGCCAGACATCCCATGAGTCATTGGCGAAGGCTCTCGGCATTGGTGGAGCTGTAGCAGCCGGGCTGCTGGGCGTGTCAGTCGTCCAGCGGGGCGCCGCCGCCGCCATCGCCACGGCGCTTGCGAGGATCTTTCCCGGCAGCGAACGACAGTGGCGGCCGGTGGGCAGGCTGGCGGCATTGGGCGCACTCGGGTTCGGGATCACGGCGGCCGTCCAGAACGCCTACCACCGCGCCGAGTCGGGCGCAGACAAGCCGGAGCCAGGGTTCGAGGAGGCGCCGACATCGCCGCTCGTCAGCGGAGGTCCTGGCAGTGTCGTGCCTTATGCCAGCTTGACCAGGGAGGCACGCCGGCACGTTCTCACCTACCTGCGGCCGGAGTGGATCGAGGAGTCGATGGGCGAGCCGGCGCGGGCCACCCCAATCAGGGTGTACGTCGGCCTCGACACTGCCCCGACCGACGACGAACGGGTAGCGCTCGCGCTCGCCGAGATCGACCGGACAGGAGCACTCGATCGACGCTTGGTTGTCCTGGTATCGCCGACGGGCACCGGCTACGTGAACCACACGACCATGCAGGCGATCGAACTGCTCACGCTTGGCGATTGCGCCACGATCACCATGCAATACTCCAAGCGCCCGTCACCGCTCTCGCTTGACCGCATCGACGAGGGCCGCCTGCAGAACCGCAAGCTGTGGCTTGCCATCCACGATCGGCTCTATGGCATGCCGCCTGAGCGGCGACCGCGCGTCGTGCTTTTCGGTGAAAGTCTCGGTGCCCAGACAAGCCAGGACGTATTCGTGCACGAAGGCACGGTTGGGCTTCGCATGTTCGGCATCGATCGCGCATTGTGGATCGGCACGCCCTACTTCAGCAAGTGGAAGGAGGAAGTGCTGCGCGATGACCGGTGGAATGTCGATCGTGCGCTGGTCGGGCGGTTCAACAGCTTCGAGGAGGTGGAGGCCCTCGACCCAGCGGTGCGCGGTGCACTGCGCTTCGTGATGGTTTCTCACGACAACGACGCGGTTGGGTACTTCGGTGCCGATCTGCTCGTCGCGGCGCCGAACTGGCTGCAGGAGCCGCGGCCTCCTGGCGTTCCGAGGGCTCAGCGTTATGCGCCGCTGCTCACGTTCGTGCAAACCCTCGTCGACATGAAGAACTCCATGCATGTTGTGCCAGGCCAGTTCGTGGCCGACGGCCATGACTATCGCGCCGACCTCGGCCACTTCATCAACGAGGTATACGGCCTCGGCGCG
>JBKPTD010000221.1:0-4485 GCA_046735375.1 Actinomycetota bacterium
GGATGAGTCCGACCGTTTTGGTCTTGGCCAGTGTCCACCGTTCATGAGCGAGCAGTCCGGGGGTCTATCGAAGCTGCTGCCCGCGCACCACCGAGGGGGCGCAGGCAGCAGCGACCGCCAGAAGCTCACACGCCGACGAGCTCGCGCGGTGCCCCACAGTCGGCGTCCGTCTCCCGTACGCCATACCGGTTCCATAGCCTCGCCAGCGGTCTCGGCGCCCACCAGTTGGCCCGCCCGAGTAGGCGCATCGTCGCCGGCACCAGAAGCGCCCGGACGATCGTCGCGTCGACGAGCACCGCGATGAGCAGGCCGACCCCGATCATCTTGATGAAGACAATGTCCGAGGTCGCGAACGCGCCGATCACGACCGCGAGCAGGACCGCGAGGCTGGTGATGATGCGGCCGGTGCGCTCGAGCCCGGTTGCGACAGCCGTTGGGTTGTCATGGCTCTGGTCCCACTCCTCGCGGATGCGGCTGAGCAAGAAGACCTCATAGTCCATCGAAAGGCCGAAGGCGATCGCCAGCATGAGGATCGGCATCGATGCCTCGATCGTGCCGGTAGGCGTGAAGCCGAGCCAGCTCGCCAGGTGGCCCTCCTGGAATATCCAGACGACCGCGCCGAAGGTCGCCATCAGCGACAGGACGTTCATCACGACCGCCTTGATCGGCAGCACGACCGAGCCGAACGCGAAGAAGAGCAGCACCAGCGTGACCGCGACCGCCGCGAGAGCCATCCATGGCAGTGCCTTGCCCAGGCTCGCCAGCAGGTCGGCGAACACGGCCGTACGGCCGCCGACCAACGTCTCTGCACCGGCCGGCCCGGGAACATCTCGTACATCAGCGAGCACCTCGCGCTGCTTGTCGGACAGCGGCTCGGCACTGGTGAAGACGTCGACCCGGGCAGTGGAGCTCGCCTGGCCGGTCACCCGGGCATCGGTCACCCCGGGTACCTCCCGCACCCGGTTCACGTAGGCGTCGAGCGCGGATCGGTCGACACCGGTCGGCATCGTGACGATCGACTCGATGTCGGCGAGCGAGGAGCCGGCGAAGTCACGGTCGAGCGTCTCCGCGACCGTCCTCGCCTCAGCGCCTTCGGGCAGAACCCGCTCGTCAATCCCACCGAACTGGATACGCAGGAACGGCGCGCCGAGCAGCAGCAACAGCGGCACAATCACGGCAATGAAGGCCACTGGCCGGCGCATGACAGCGCGGCCGATCCGGTACCAGACCCCGGCGTGATCCGCAGTCGGCAGCACGCGAGCGCGGCGGCGCCACAGCCGGGGGACGCGCAACGAGTTGACTCGGCGCCCGAGTACGGCGAGCAGCGCGGGCAGCACCGTCAGCGCACCCAGCATCGCGACGAGCACGGCCGCAATGCCCCCAAGGCCCATCGATCGCAGGAACATCTGCGGGAAGAGGAGCAACGACGCGAGCGACATTGCCACCGTCAACCCGGAGAAGGCGACGGTACGGCCCGCGGTACGCATCGTCGTCGCCAGAGCGGACGGCACGTCGTCCCGCTGCCGAATCTCCTCGCGGAACCTGCTGACGATGAACAGCGCATAGTCGATCGCGAGCCCGAGACCAAGCATGGTGATGATGTTGATCGAGAAGATCGAGACGTCGGTGATCTGGGTCAGCAACCGGACCACTGTGAAGGCGCCGAGGATCGCCAGCCCACCGATCGCCAGCGGAAGGCTCGCCGCGACCAGGCCACCGAAAATGATGACGAGCAAGACGAGCACGATCGGCATCGACAGCGTCTCGGCGCGCTGGATGTCCTTCTCGACCGTGCTGTTCACGTCGTGGAAGAGCGCTCGGTTGCCGCCAAGCTCGACCGTGTAGCCAGCTGGCGCGTCGCGCAGCTGCGGTTCGATCTTCTTGTACAGGTCGTTCGCAACCGCGTCGTCGGTCGCGGTGAGCTGGAGGACGGCGTAGGTGGAATGCCGGTCGGTGGAGGCGAGCTGCGGTGCCTTCGACGACCAGTAGGTCGTCGTCTGCCTCACCGCATTCGTGGGCAGGTCGGCGAGCGACTGCTCCACCGCGGTACGGAACGCCGGCTGGTCGACTGTATGGTCCGCGCTCCGGTAGAGGACGACAACGTCGGGTTCGCCACTCCCCACCGTGGCCGCGGCGACGTCGGCCGCCTTGCTGGACTCGCTCCCCGGATCGTCGAAGCCGCCAGACGCAAGCGAGCCGAAGACTCCCGTTCCCCAAATCACGGCGACCGCGACGAAAAGCAGTGCGCCCACGAGGACGATGCGTCGACGCCGATAGGCGAAATGGCCAAGTGCAGCAAACATGTGCAGTCTCCTCAGCGAGTCGTCGGCGCTAAAGTTGACGTGTGAACAAGTGTTAGCATTGTTCGCATTGTTTACGTCGTAAACACTTGCACTAGTTGTTCGCGGTGGTCAAGGGGTATCGCATGACCGAGGCGGAAGTCTGGGCCCCGAGAGACGGCTCGCCCGAGCCGGCATCCCGGCGCGAGCGTGTCCGCGCCGCGGCGTACGACGAGATCAGGAGCGTTGGCCGGCAATTGCTAGCGACAGAGGGCCTGGACGGCGTGAGCCTTCGTGCGATCGCCCGGGAGATGGGCATGACCGCACCCGCGCTCTATCGCTACTACGAGAGCCGCGAGCACCTGCTCGCCGACATGTGCGCGATGTTCTTCAACGAGCTGAGCGACATGCTCCAGGCGGCCTGCGACGCCGAGGCCGATGACGACATCGCCGGCCAGCTTATGGTGGCGAGCAGGGCGTTCCGGCGCTGGTCCTACGAGCACCCGGCCGAGTTCACCCACCTCTTCGGCAGCCCAATCCCAGGCGTCTTCGGACCGGACACGTACACCCCGGAGGGCTTCGACCCAGATAACCCGGCACACGCGGCTGGGATAAAGTTCGGCGCGATCTTCATGCGGCTGTTCGTCGCCTTGTGGCACACCGAGCCGTTCCCCGTCCCGACCGACGAGGAGATCGCGCCGGCTCTGAGGCAACAGCTCGACTGGAATCTGCCTGGTGCGGAGGAGATACCTCCCGGCGCCCGGCTGCACTTCCTGTCCGCGTGGGTGAGCTTGTACGGCCTCGTGACCATGGAGGTCTTCGGCCACCTCGGCTGGGCGCTCAAGGATTCCGCACCCTTCTTCGAGTACGAGCTGGAGCAGCTCTGCACCAAGCTTGGGATCGCCTACACCCCGCCAACGGAAGATCCGTGATCCCGGCCCAGGCATCATCACTGGTGGGTTGAGGTCGGATTTCCAGCTTGCGAATGCCAGTGATCATGGAGAGGGCATGTCGCCGTCTCCCGCCGCCTCCTGCTGATCAAGGCCGTCCCGCAGTTCCCGTCCAGCTTCTGTGGTGGCACAGTCAGAAGCGGAGGTGACGCGGCATGGGCAGTGTCGAGGTCGTCGACCGTGGCAGTCAGGAGATCGTCGTCTTCCTCTCCGGGGACATCGACGACAGCATGGGGCGCCAACTGGACCTGGCGATCGAGGAGGTGGCATCGCTCGAACCGCCTCGGGTGGTGATCGACCTGCACGACTGTACGAGCCTCGGGCCCATGGGCGTGCAGTTCCTCGACGCGCTGCGCAGGCGAGGCCGGGTCGACGGCTGGCAAGTGGATCTCACGGCGATCAGTCCGGCCGCCCGCAACGTACTCGAGGAAGCCGGCTGGATCCATCCGATCCTGCACAACATGTAGCCGGCGGGCCCCCCTACACACACCTGATGGGCTTGGGTGCCGGGGGTCAGCGCACCACGAAGGTGACCATAAACACCTTGGCGCCGAGGATGCAGACGGTGTCGCCCTCGGTCGGGCAGTTGGCCTCGCCGTTGATCTGCAACGTGGCGCGACCGGCCTGCAGGCCTAGAACCGTCCATTCGCTGTAGCCCGGATCCACGAAGAAGTTCACCTGTGCAACCTCGATGGCGCCACCATCGACCACCGGGTCTCTCCAGAGCCACGGACCGCCGAGCCGGACGGATACCGAATCGCCGGCCGCGAGCGACACCGTCTTGCCGTGGTCAGCGAGAGTGAGTACGCGATGGCCGGAGACATGCGTACGGCTGCCGGACGGAGTGCTCGACGGCGGCTTGGACGTGGGCGATGTGGTCGGTGCGGTGGTCGCGCTTCCGCTTGGCGCAGGGGAGGCTGTGCTCGTCGCCGTGACCGCCGGCGCGCTGTCCGCCCGGCCTTGGTCGTCCGAGCCGCACGCCGCCACCATCGCAGCAACGACCAAGACGGGCACCGTCACCGCGACGTTTAACCGTTTCACCGCCGCCGCGCCTCCCTTTGCGTTGCACTGCGCCGGGTACTGAGACGGCACAGGGTATGCCCGAGGTTCCCACCCGTGCACGGGGACGCATCACCGCCAGAGGCCGCCCATCTCCCGGATCTGGCGCCGTACGGAGGTGCGCCATATGACGGGCGCCGGTTCGTGAGGGGCGCCATTAGTCGATCCCATGCCGCATGAAGGGCACCCTCACCCCG
>JBKPTD010000222.1:0-17397 GCA_046735375.1 Actinomycetota bacterium
TCGGAGTTCGCTATTTGGAGGACGGTTGATGTGGCGCCAACTCTCCGTAGCGCCCGGCTCGATGAGAGCGGTGCTTCGACCAGTCCCACGTGAGCATCAGCGTTTTACCTGGTCAGAGAGCGGTGGCGGTGGGATTTGAACCCACGGAGGAGTTGCCCCCTCACACGCTTTCGAGGCGTGCTCCTTAGGCCGCTCGGACACGCCACCGCCGGACAGGTTACCCGACCACCCGGTGATCGCGGAAAAAATTGATCAACAACTCGCCACACTCATCGGCCAGCACACCGCCGATGACTTCGGGCCGATGGTTGAGCCGACGATCGCGCACGACATCCCACAGCGAACCGACAGCGCCGGCCTTCTCGTCGACCGCGCCGAAGACCAGGCGGTCGATCCGCGCCTGAATGAGCGCGCCGGCGCACATCGTGCAGGGCTCGAGGGTGACAACGAGGGTGCAGCCTCCCAGCCGCCATTCGCCGGCGGCCTCGGCCGCCTGACGCAAGGCGATCATCTCAGCGTGGGCGGTCGGATCAGCCAGCGCCTCGCGCTCGTTGTGACCGCGGCCGATGATGTGTCCTGTCGAGCCGAGGACGACGGCTCCGACCGGTATGTCGCCGGTCGCCGGCGCCCGCATCGCCTCTTCGATGGCATGCCGCATCGCCTCGACGTACCGCTCGTGAACAAGCACCGGTCGCACCTCCCGATGACGGCGACCTGCTTACATATCCTCGCGTCATTGGGCGGCCCACGTCCCGCACGACGTGGACGGACTCTGGTGAGGGGTACGCGAGCGCAATTCCGGAACGGACCGACGGCGTCTCGGCCGCACCGGACACGTCAGCGCATCGACTCCAGCGCATCGGCGAATCCGGCTCGGTCGGCGATCTCTGCGAGAGCATCCGTCGGCAACATGCCGTCGCCCGAGCACAGCTCGTACAGCATGGTCGCCGGCACGCCGAGATCCGTCAGCAGATCCGCGTCGCCAAGGGGCCGGTTGTCGAGTCGGGACCTCGGGCCGTTCTCGTCCTCGTCCCCGCCGTCGCTCGCATAGTCCTCGGCGAGGCCGAGGACGGCCAACTCGTCCAGGTCCTCGGTCAGCCTGTTAAGGAGGACGTCACCGTATGCCGACCGAGCGACGGCTGCGGCGTCGGAGACGAAAACCCGCGGATCGTCCTCACCATCAACCCGGACGACGGCAAACCACATGTCCTCCTGCTCGAGGAACAGCAGCACCGGCTCATCGTCGTACGCCGACGACCGCAGCACGTCGGCCAGGCTGTCAATATCCGCAACGTCATCGAGGTCGACGTCGCTGGCATCCCATCCCTCGTCGGAACGCGCGAGCAGCGCGGCGAAGTACGCCACCTGGTTCACTCACTCCCTGGTCGTCAGCCAGCCCCCGGATCCACCGCGCGCTGGAACGAATCACCAAATCCAAGCCGAGACGAGATACTCGCGAGCATCTCGTCCGGGTAGAGATCGAGGTCGTCGACGAGGGTCCCCATCTCCATTGCGTCCATCCCGAGGTCGGCGAAGATGCCCAATTCGCCGGCCGGCTGCACCTCGTCGAAGTCGTCCGGATCTTGGACCCCTAGGTCCAAGCCGTCAAGAACCTCGCGGGCGAGCGTCGACTCCTCGGCAGCGGTCACGTCGGACAGCAGCGCCTTAACGTGATCACCGGTCAGCCGGATCGCGACGAAATAGTCGTCGTCAATGGAGGCAAGGCCGATCGTCTCGCCCTCGCTGGGTTGAGCCCGCAATGCCGCCAGCAACAATTCGAGCCCACCGGTCACGCGAGCGGGGAGCGGCGCGACCTGCCATGCACCGTCCTCGCGATATGCGACGACGGCGAAGTCTGTGCCGCCCTGCTCCATGCGCTCTCCTTGCCCGGACAAGGTGTCCTGACTCGGATGTCCAGTGTCGGATGTATCAAGTACCGAGCGCAGGACACTACCGCTGACCCGCAGGAATGGCCCGCGCCGCACAGCTCACCGCAATTGCTGCGGCGACCATAGCGGGCCGACCGTCGCCACCGCACGATGTGTGATCAAACCGGCACCCGCACGGCGGCTGTCCCTGCGAAGTCCTGTTTGCAGTTCTTACCGGCATGGTGGCAGATCGGTCGTCACCCCCGCACTATCCGTCGTCCTGCCGCACCGTCGGATGGTGGGCGCCGCCGCCTGCCCGGAGGTTGGTGTCATCGACCGGCGCGGACCTGGGCAAAGTGCCGGACCTATTGTCGCGATCAGTTTTCGCTTACGGTTGCCGGTCATGCGACTCCTCGTCCTCGACCACCCGCTCGTGGCGCATAAGCTCACCGCACTTCGCGACGAGCGCACCGATTCGCCTACCTTCCGCAGGCTGGCCGATGAGTTAGTCACGCTCTTGGCGTACGAGGCCACGCGGGACGTCCGGGTCGACCCCATCGAGATCGTCACGCCGGTCGCCCCTGCCCGGGGCGTCAAGCTGGCGGCGCCGAAGCCGCTGGTTGTGCCGATCTTGCGGGCGGGCCTTGGGATGCTCGACGGCATGACGCGGCTACTGCCGACCGCCGAGGTCGGTTTCCTCGGCATGATCCGAGACGAGGAGACGCTAAAGGCGTCGACCTATGCGACGCGGTTGCCCGATGACCTGTCGGGCCGGCAGTGCTACGTGCTCGATCCCATGCTCGCGACTGGTGGCACCCTGGCGGCGGCGATCCAATACCTGGTGGAGCGAGGGGCCAACGGCATTGTCGCGATCTGTCTTCTCGCCGCACCCGAAGGCGTCAGCCATCTGGAGAAGACCCTGACGGGCGTCGACCTTCCGGTCACCATCGTCACTGCCGCACTGGATGAACGGCTCAACGAGTACGGCTACATCGTCCCCGGCCTCGGCGACGCAGGAGACCGCCTCTACGGCGTCGTCTAACGCGTGCGCGACCAGCGAGCCGGAACGGTGTCCGCTCACCACAGAGCCTCCACTGAACGGTGTCCGCTCACCCAGAGCCTCCACTGAACGGTGTCCCGTCACCCATACCGGTTCGGGCCAGCTGCGTGATCATTGGACCTCTAGCCAGAGCAAAACGCCCATGCACCCTGGTTGGCTGTCCACCGAAGACCCGCCTGACCTGCTTTCGTCCGGCTCATGGTCCACCGATCAAAGGCATGAACCCCGATGCGCTGAGGTAGTTGTTCGAATGAGACGGCTCCACCCCGACAGTCCGTGGATCGGCGATGACGAGGTGGTCGACGACGAGTTCGTCGTCGCAACGACCCGCGGCGAACTCGCACTCCTTGCGAACGCGATCGGTGAGGCGCTTGAGGCAGTCGAGGACTGGGAGTTCGATATCAGGCTCGGTGTCATGCCGGATCAAGCCAGGGCGCTCCGGGACAGGATCAACGACGTGCTTCGGAGTGCGTATCGGCCCGAGTGATCATCACCCGGCACGGGGACGCGTCGTGGTGGTGCCACTGGCTGGGTGATCGTTGGACACTTAGCCAGAACAAATCGCCCACGCACTGCGGCTGATTGTCCAACGACTAGCCGGCTAACCTGCGTGGGTCGGGCTCACGGTCCACCGATCAAAGGCAGCACGCCCACATCCAGCGGTGCCGGTTGGGTTAGAGCGCCTTGACGGCGGCTGCCACCTTGGCGAGCGATTCCTTGGCGTCGCCGAAGAGCATCATGGTCTTGGGGTCGTACATCAGCTCGTTTTCGATGCCAGCGAAACCGGGACGCATTGACCGCTTCAGGAACACGACCGCGCCGGCTTGGCCGACCTCGATGATCGGCATTCCGTAGATAGGGCTCCCCGGGGATGTCTTGGCCGCAGGGTTCACCACATCGTTGGCGCCGACGACAAGGGCGACATCGGTGTACGGCAACTGCGGGTTGATGTCGTCCATCTCAACAAGCTGGTCATAGGGCACATTGGCCTCGGCAAGCAGCACGTTCATGTGCCCTGGCATCCGGCCGGCGACGGGATGGATGCCGTACGAAACGGCGACACCGCGGGCAGCCAGGAGGTCGGCGAGTTCGCGCACCGTGTGCTGCGCTTGGGCGACCGCAAGCCCATAGCCGGGGACCACGACGACCTTCCTGGCATAGCCGAGCAGGATCGCCACATCCTCCGGACCGACCGAACGCACTGGTCGCGCCTCACCGCCGGCGGCTGCACCCGCCGGGCCACGCGCCGTGAACGCGCCGAAGAGGATGTTGGTGATGGAGCGTCCCATGGCCGCCGCCATCATGCGGGTGAGCAACGTGCCTGACGCGCCGACGAGAGTACCCGCGACGATCAGCAACGTGTTGCTGAGGACGTAGCCGGATGCCGCCACGGTCAACCCGGTGAAGGCATTGAGCAACGAAATCACAATGGGCACGTCCGCGCCGCCGACCGGCAGGACGAACAACACGCCGACAATAAGCGAGACCAGGACGACGGCGACCGCTGCTACAGACGCAGCTGTTCCCTGACCATCGCCGACATAGACGACGAGCCCCAAACCGATCGCGACGGCAAGCGTGCCGCCGAAGACGAGCGGTCCGCCAGGGAAGATCACCGAACGGCCCGTCATCAGCTCCTGCAGCTTGGCGAACGTCACCGCCGATCCGGAGAAGGACACCGAACCGACGATCAGCGAAAAGATGGCGGCAGCCAAGGGAAGACCGTCATCGGTGCTCGCCAGCTCGAGCAGGGCCACCAATGCAGCTGCGCCGCCGCCGACTCCATTGAAAATCGCCACAAGCTGCGGCATGGCAGTCATCTGGACACGCCGGGCCACCAGAGCTCCGACCACGGTCCCGGCGGCCACCGCGACGAGGATCGGAAGCAGGTGGTCGAGACCCTTGGTCGTGAAGACGACGATCACGGCCAGGACGGCGCCCGCGGCACCTACAAGGTTCCCGTTTCGGGCAGTGCGGGGTGACGACAGCCCTTTCAGTGCCAGGATGAAACAAACCGCGGATACGAGGTAGGCGAAATCTCTCACGCGGCCTCTCCAGAGTCGCCATCCTCCGGCTTCCCCTGTGACGACCTGGCCGCCGGCGCGCCCCTGCCGAACATCTCGAGCATCCGGTCGGTGACCACGAAGCCGCCGACCATGTTGAGCGTTGCGAGGACCACCGCCACCAGCGCGACCACCAGCTCGCCCGTTGTGTCGGCCTCACCGGCGACCAGGATGGCGCCGACAAGGATGACGCCGTGGATCGCGTTCGCCCCCGACATCAGGGGCGTATGCAGGGTCGTGGAGACCTTGGAGATGACCTCGAAGCCGACGAACGCCGCCAGCACGAAGATCGTCAGCAGCGCCATCCCTTCCGTCACGTGCACGCTCCTTCCATGGGGCTAGACCGGGCTCACACCCGTACCTCGCCGGCGTGGGTGACACAGCAGCCCGCCAGCACCTCGTCGTCGAGGTCCGGGCTCACCTCGCCGTCCTTTGTCATCAGTAGCAACAAGGCAGCGACATTATTGGCGTAAAGCTTGCTCGCATGCGCGGGCATGTCGGACCAGATATTGCGCGCCCCCCACACCAGCACGCCGTGATGCCGGATCTCCTCACCCGGCCTGGACAGCTCACAGTTGCCGCCGCTCTCCGCGGCAAGGTCCACGATGACCGAGCCCGGCCGCATGGCCTCGATCATTGCGGTGGCGACCAGGCGTGGGGCTGGACGGCCCGGGATCGCGGCAGTAGTGATCACGACATCCGCGGCTGCCACCCGCTCGCCGATCAGCTCGCGCTGCCGGGCAAGGAACTCCGCTGACTGTTCGCGGGCGTACCCGCCGGCCCCCTCCTGAGTCTCCAGCTCGATCTCGATGAACTGCGCACCAAGCGAGCGGACCTCTTCGGCCGCCGCCGCACGGACGTCGTACGCCTCGACCACTGCGCCGAGCCGACGGGCGGTCGCGATCGCCTGGAGGCCCGCGACTCCGGCCCCGAGTACGAGGACACGCGCCGGCGGAACGGTTCCCGCGGCAGTCATAAAAAGAGGAAAGAACTTTGGCAGCCGGGCAGCGGCAACGAGGACCGCGCGGTAGCCCGCCACGAGCGCCTGCGATGAGAGCGCATCGGCGGGCTGGGCTCGGGTAATCCTCGGGACGCGATCCAGCGAGAATGCGGTGACCTTGCGCCGAGCGAAGATGTCGACGAGCTCCGGCTCGGCGGCAGGCTGCAGGAACGAGATCGTGACCGCACGCTCGGACAGCTCACCAGCCTGCTGGACCGTCAGCGGCTGGACACTGGCCACGGCTGCCGCCTCTGCCAAGTCGAGTGCACCGCCGGCCGCGATAGCAGCACCAGCCGCGCGAAAGTCGTCGTCTGTCGCATACGACGGGAGTCCAGCACCGCCCTCGACAAGTACCTCGAGCCCGGCGCGCACGATCCGTGGCACGACGTCGGGCACGAGTGCAACACGTCGCTCGTACTCGCTGGTCTCGGCAGGGATGACGACCTTCACGGATCGCAACCTAGTGTCCCTCGCCACACATTCGCTTCCTATCTCCGCGCCCAGGCGGCGCCTCGCGGCGTTCTCGTCGTCGCCGTTAGCGCTGCTAGCGGCCTCCTCCTCGGCCTTGCGATGCCTCCACCTGGCCACGAATCTAGGCACCGAATGTCCGGCTCGGCACACTAGCGCCTCTCGGCACGGCTCCGACGTTCGGCTCCGCACCGAGGGCGCCAGCCGATGGATCGTCGCGGCCGATGCCGCTGCTATCGGCTTCCTTGCCGGCCGTCCAGCGTGCCGGCCACGACTCCGCGCCGCGCATTCCTGGCTCGACCTCATGCGGCCGCAAGTGTCGCTCCCCGGCGGTTCCTCGCTCCGGATAACCGGCTTTCGGGCGTGGTCTTGGCGCCGAATGCGGGAATCACCCAACTGGCGAGAAGCAGCCGGAACGGCTGCCCGGTGCCGTACTCATGCGCACTAAGTCGGCTCCACCTGCGAAACGGACTGGTTTCGGCGGCGGTAGAAGGGATCGTCAGAACGCGGCAAAGCGGCCATACTGTCACCGATCGAAGGCAGAGTCACAGGATTGGTAACCCTGAGTGATCACAACCCCGGATAGGCACCACGCCGAGTATCCACGCGGGTTAACCCGGATTAGCTTGGGTGGCGCCGAAGGTCGTTTGGTGTCGGTACTCGATCTTGACGCTCTGGGCGCTAACAATGAACGTCTACGGCGTGGTACGCGGGAAGGCGGGCACAGATGAAACCGGGAACTAGGAGAGTTCTCTTTTGGCTCTTCATCCTCTTTGTCGTCTTCATGATCGCGAACAAGCCGCAGACCTCCGCTAACTGGGTCCACCAGGGGTTCGACTGGATCCAGCAGGCGTTCCAGGGTCTGTTCGACTTCTTCAATGCGCTGGTCTGACAATGGCGGCGACGGCTCCTCCGGCAGGCGTGGCGGGAGCCATCAACGCGTTTCTCCTGCCCACAGAGCGCATTGAAATCCAGGTCCGCCGGCATTGGGCTGAGATGTTCTGGCCCGCGGTCTCAGTCTTCGTCGGCCTCGTGGTTGCGCTGCTGCTCGACACGGTCATGCCACTCGCGCAACCGGTCCGGATCATCATGTGGCTTTCGTGGGTGGCACTACTTGTCTTCTTCATCTGGCGAATAGTCGACTGGCATCTGGACTGGTTCGTGGTTACGGACAAGCGGTTCGTACGCGCCTGGGGAGTGCTCACTCGGCAGGTAGGCATGATGCCGCTGACCCGCGTCACTGATATGAGATACGAGCGCTCGTTCCTCGGCCGTGTGCTCGGCTATGGCACGTTCGTCCTCGAGTCGGCCGGACAGGACCAGGCCCTCAGCTCGATCCCATTCTTGCCCGAACCGGACCAGCTCTACCGCGAGGTCTGTGAACTGCTTTTCAACCCCCAACGGGACTGAGAAGACAGCGTCGCGTGAAAGTCGGCGCGGTCACACGCGTTCAAGCTCACCAGGAACGGCGATGACATCGACCATCGCGCCGTTTCTGAACACGGTCAGCGGAAGCGGTTCGCCGATCGCATCGGCGAAGAGCAGTCGCTGCAGGCTCTCCGCCTCCGCTACGGGCGTGCGGCCGGCGGACAGCACGAGATCGCCAGCCTTGAGCCCAGCCCTATCGGCCGGACCGCCAGGAACAACCTCGATGATCCGCAAGCCTTGACGCTGGCCGGTCCGAGCCGCAAGAGCGGCTGGCAGCGGTGCCGGAGTGTTGACCACCCCCAGGTAGGCACGGCGGACTCGTCCCTCCCGCATGAGGGTGCCGATGATCCGCCGACTGGTGCTGTTGATCGGCACAGCCAGACCTAGGCCGACTCCCGCTACGGCTGTGTTGATGCCGACCACGCGGGCGTTTGCGTCCGCGAGCGCACCGCCGGAGTTGCCCGGGTTGAGGGCGGCATCGGTCTGGATCACGTCCTCGACAAGACGGGCCGCCTGGCCGCTCCGAGCCGGCAACGACCGGCCGAGCCCACTGACCACTCCGGCGGTCACCGAGCCCGCCAAGCCCAGCGGGCTGCCAACGGCAACGACGAGCTGTCCGACCCGCAGCGACTCGGCGTCACCGAACTGCGCGGCGGGCGGTGTGTCTCCCCGCGCGCGGATCACGGCCAGATCGGAAAGCGGATCTGAACCGACCACATCGAACTGGGTCTCACTTCCATCGGAGAATGCGACTGCTCCGCGCTTCGTACGGCCGACAACGTGAGCGTTCGTGATGAGGTAGCCATCGTCGGTGAAGACGACGGCGGAACCGGCTCCTTCGTAGGCATAGCCGCCCCGGGAGCCACGGACTCGAACGCTGGCCACATGCGGCAACAGCTCACGCGCGACTTCCGTCACGATTCTGGAGTACGCGTCCAGCGGCTCCTCAGGTGTCTCGAACCCCGCGATCGGGGTCCCGTCTTCCTTGCTCATTTCAGGTCCGTCCGCATGATTACAGGATTACTGAGTCGACCGAAATAACACAGTGGAGGGCCCAGGTCTTCCCTCAGAGCGAACAGCGGGCCCAGCCTGCATCTGCCCCGACTGGCACGGCTCCTCCGCGACGCCGGATCCTGCTCAGGCGAACAGCGCCTTCGCCCGGGCGAACACAGCACGATCAAGATCTTCCGCTGGCGAAGCGAGGATCCGGATTGAAGGAGTTTGGCGGTCGGGGAACAAGTGCGGGGGCGCCAGCGGTTGTGGGTCGAGGTTGGTGTGGACTGTGTCCCCGGGCCTCAACTAACTAAGCCTTCGCGGAATACCGTACGGCTGGAGCCGCGTCGTGCCATTCGCCGAGAGGCGACCGCCACACCAGCTCCTCGTCGGCCCCGTCCCGTGCACTCGATGCAAGGGACGGGGCCGTCCTCGTCCATGCGATAGACCGAGTGAATACCGGAGGAGCTCAACCACGGCGCCGGCGAGCCTGGTAGCTCCTGCTTCGGTGCCATACGCTGCGCACAGATCCAACGATCACCGTGCAGCGCGCTCGCGGTGCAGCGCGACCCCGGCAACTACCAGGGCGATCCCGGCTATCTCTGGCCGGCTAGGAACCTGGGCGAGGACGACGAGCCCGATCACCGTGGCGGTTGCAGGAAGCAGCGACAGGAGCAGCGCGAAGGTCGGCCGCGCGAGACGTGCCATGGCCAGCTGGTCACAGACGTAAGGGATGACAGACGAGCTCAGTCCAACACCGACGCCGGCCAGCAGCAGGACAGGATCGGTGAACGCGGCCGTCGCGTCCCGCAGCCCGATAGGCGCCGCTATCACCATTGCGATCATCATCGCCGCACCCAAACGGTCAACCCCACTCCCGCCGCCGGTGTTCGCTGCTCGATGGCCGAGCACCACGTATAGCGCGAAGAGCCCGCAGTTGGCGAAGGCGAACATAAAGCCGAGCGGCTTGGCCGCGAGCCGTAGGTCAGTGATGAGATAGACGCCGGATGCAGCGGTCGTGAGCGCCAGGAGGTTTCGCGCGCTGCGGACTCCCGCAGCGGCGAGGGCGATCGGCCCGAGGAACTCGATGGCCCCGACCGTGCTCAGCGGCAACCGGGCGATCGCCAGATAGAAGGAGGCATTCATCGCGGCAAGGACCGCGCCAAGGGCGACCAGCAGCAACCGCTCCGAGCCGCCGGCCGCGAGAAACATCCGCCAGGGTCGACGCCAGGCCGCGAAGACGACGGCGGCGGTCGCGATCCGCAGCCAGGCGACCCCCAACACCGCAACCTGCGCGAAGAGCATGACCGCGAAGGCAGGGCCGAGATAGTGAAAGATCGCGCTGACGAGGAAATAGGCATGCGGCGGTACCCGGGTCACTCCGCTGCGCAAACCGAGTCTCCGCGCGCCGAAAGGGCGCGACACCGTCCGACCAGTCAACGACTGGACCGCTTGGTGTGGCCGACTGTGCGGGCTGTCGACATCGAGAGCCGTCACGCCAGGCGTGGCACCCCGTTGCCGAAGCAACACCATGAGTTCATACTTCGCCTCAGCAACCGTGGCCGGAATGCCGATCTGAAGCAGTTGGAGTCTGAGTGCCGAAAACATCGTCGCCAAGACTGCCCCAGCACCGTGATAACGCAGGAGAGCTGCTGCGCGATGCAGTGAACCTCCGATTGCTCAAGGAGCTACAAGCAGATCCACGGATCACGATGTCTGCGCTCGGTCGCCGGATCGGCCTCTCGCCACCAGCCACGACGGAGCGCGTCCAGCGCATGCAGCGCGCAGGAGTGATCGCCGGGTTCCGTACGGAGGTCGACCCTGCGGCACTCGGCCTGCCCGTCGCCGCGTTCGTCCGGATCCGGCCAGCTCCGGGCATGCTGATGAAGGTCGCTGAGCTGACCAAGGAGATTCCGCAGGTTGTTGAGTGCTACCGCATCACGGGCGAAGATTGCTTCCTCATGAAGATCTATGTAGCCGCCGTCGACGAGCTCGAGTACGTGCTGGATCGGTTCCTGCTCTACGGCCAGACGACGAGCTCGATCGTCCAGTCCTCACCGGTGGCCCCTCGCCCGCTGCCGCTCCCGGACCGGGCGTGAGCAGGAGCGCCATCTGGCGCGCGGCTCTGGCTGCGGCTGCCCTCGTCGCGGTAAGCGGAGCTGCATTCGCGACGCTCTCGCCGCCCCAACTCTGCCCCTCGGTGAGCGTCGCTGACCTGCGGGCATCGGCCACCGCGGCGGCGACCTGGTTCGTACGGAACCAGCAGCCGGATGGCGCGTGGCTCTACGAGTACAACGCTGACGCAGATCGGGCAACGCCCACATACAACGATGTCCGCCACGCCGGCGCGGTCATGGGTCTTTATCAGGCCGCAGCGGCCGGCATTCCCGGTGCGCTCGAATCGGCAGACCGGGGAACCAGATGGGCGTTGGCCCGGCTATTCGGGCATGACGGCTGGTCGGCGGTAAGCGTCGACGGCGGCACCTCGACCGGCTCGACCGCCCTCCTCGTGGCTGGGCTTGCCGAGCGGCGGCTGGTGACGAACGACCCGCGCTATGACGCCGTGATGGCCCGGCTCGCCCGGTTCCTGGTGGCCCAGACCGAGCCGTCCGGCGCCGTACGCGCGTACTACGACATGGTCACCAACGCCCCTGTCGCAGGGTCGTACTCGAAGTACTACACCGGCGAGACCTATTGGGCGCTCGCCAGGATGAACCAGCTTTTCCCTGATCAGGGCTGGGGTGAGACGGCTAACCGGATCGGCGCCTACCTGGCGACTGAACGGGACGCGCGGGAAGACTACTGGCCGCCCATCCCCGACCACTGGGCCGCTTATGGGCTCGCCGAGACCGTCCATTTCGCCGATCGGGCGCCGGACCGACCGCTCACCACCGACGAGGTGGCGTACGCACGACGGCAGGCCGAGTTGTTCGGCGGCCAGGTGCGGTGGATCAGCCAGCGGTTCGGGCCCTGGGGGCAGGTCGTCCGTGGCCACCCAGTTCCGCGCGGCGGTGGCTACGGCGTCATCGGAGAAGGATTGACGGGGCTGTGGCGCGTTTCCGAAGCCGACCCGCGACTGGCCGATCTCCGTAAGCAGATCGCGGAGCGCGCAGTATGCGACGCGGGACTGGCAATCCGAGCGCAATCGGATGCGCCGGAAGCCGCGCGCTTCATCGCCCCGGCGAAGGTCGAAGGTGCGTGGTTCCGCGGTGGGGTCACCCGGATGGATGATCAGCAGCATGCCCTCGCCGCGCTGCTGCGCACGATCCCGATCGTGGAGGCGAACAGTGATCAAGGATCGGGACGGCACGTGCCCGCTGTGTGGTTGTGGCTGATAGCCATCGTCGCGGCGGTCAACCCGTGCCGAGCAGCCTTCGGCGTACCACGCCGCGGGGCTTCGCGGCGCGGCGTCCTTGCGGTCGCGGCCATCGGTGCAGCACTCGGCGCTGCGGTCGTCGCGCTGCTGGCGATCGGTATCGATCCACTCTTGGACGCGGCCGACGTGAGCAGCCCGGCCGCACGGATAGCCGCGGGCACTGTCGCGGCGGTGGCCGGAGCAGTGCAGATGATCCGCCGACCGCCGAGCCCTGAGCCCTCCCTGCCAGGTTGGGGCGCCGCCGTCGTTCCCGTCGCGATCCCGCTCTTCATCGCTCCCGCCGTTGTCGCGTTGGCGGTGAGTGCGAATGCCGACCGCGGTACGGGCTTCGTCGTGGGCGCGGTTGCGATGGGCGCGGCGCTTCTCGTGCTCGCATGCCTCGCACCACTGCGCGATGTCAAGGCCAGGGTGATGCGTTGGGCTGGACACTTCACGGCGGCGGCGCTGCTTGCCACCAGCGTGCTGCTGGTGGTCGCCGGAATCCTGGATGTCTAACCGCAGCGACGTTCCGCTGGGCGATATGTGAGGAGGGATCGCCGCAATGTCGACCGGCGAAGACGAGTGGCGCGTGCAGTTCGACGCTGAGGTGACTTTCCGCAACGGCGGCGGTCTGCAAACGCAGGGCTTCCGGCTGGACATGCCCGGCGCGGACATCGACGACAATGCACTCGGCGAGCTTTTCGTTCGCCATCTCGGCCTACTGATGGTCGATCAGGTGCGCATCACGAACAAGGCCCTGCTGCGCGAGCCGCACAAGGGGTCACGTGCGGCCGCGGCTCGCGAACCTGAGCAGCGATCTCCGCGGCTGGTCGAGCTCAGCCATGTGATCCGCGACGGCATGATCACCTATCCCGGCCTCCCCGGTCCGTCCGTCACAGAGCACCTGAGCAGGGAGGCATCGCGCGCGGTCTATGCAGCCGGCACCGAATTCCAGATCGGCCACATCTCCATGGTCGCCAACACCGGCACCTATCTCGACGCCCCGTCGCATCGCTTCGCCGATGGTGCGGATCTGGCTGCCCTTCCGCTGGAGCGGAGCGTTGACCTGGACGGCATCGTCGTCCGCGTCCTTGGCAGTCAGGCGCGGGAGGTGGACCGGGCTTTGCTCACGCCACTCGATGTCACCGGACGTGCCGTGCTGATCCACACAGGTTGGGACCGCCATTGGGGAGCGGCCGAGTACGGCAGCGAGGCACATCCGTTCGTCACCGGGTCCGCTGCCGCCTGGCTTGCCGAGCATGGCGCTGCGTTGGTCGGCATTGACTCGATCAACATCGACGACAAGACCGACGGCACCCGGCCGGCCCACACGACGCTGCTTCGGGCCGGTATCCCGATCGTCGAGCACCTGTGTGGTCTCGACCGGCTGCCGCCCCATGGCTTCCGCTTCTCGGCGGCGCCACTTGCGGTCGAAGGCATGGGCACCGTCTCGGTGCGTGCGTACGCCCTCATTGACTAGCGTCGATGCTGGCCACGGAACAGCGGAGCCCGGCCCAGTTCGGATTTTCGCCATTTCGCCCGCCCGACAGATGAGTTTCGGTCGGCTGCTGCGTCATAACTGATAACCAGTCCAGAACGGGCTCGGTGACGAAGACCAGATAGATCGCAGCGGCAGACCTAGAGGTGCGAAATGTGTTCACACCAGCCTCAGTGCCCATCAGCCGATAGCCCCGACCGCGAGGCGGCTCACACCATTGCCTCCCACCCCGAGCAGGGATGGAGCCTTCTGTGCAACGGCGTGATCCTCTTCGACGACCTCGGAGAGTTGCTCCCTGATGGTCGGATGGTGCTCCCACAGCGTGCCGCCGCCCACCTGCCCATGGCCGCCTGAGTCACGCGAGAGGGTGCTTGAGATGCGTCAGGTCCAGATCCGCAAGCCGGTCAAGCCAACGACAGTCCTCGAGCTGGACCTGCGGACTCCGTCCGGCAAGATCCTTCCGTATTGAGACTGGTAGGCGCGCTCGGGCTTGTGTCGTGGTATCCATGCAGTCCATCCGTGCGACCGGGCCAGCGTCCGGCATCGCGAGCCACAGTCGCAGCCCCTTGCGGATCTTCAGGAGGTGACGTGGGACAACCCAGCGCCGCCATTCCACGATGGCGGCCGAGACCCGAGTCGCCGGCGATCGGCGATCATCAGGAGTGGTTTGAGCGCCTGTACGTAGCGGCGGACGACGGAGAAGTGGTCGTCCCTTGGGATCGCAGCGGCGAGCCGCACCGGCTCCTCGACCAGTGGGCTCGTCAGCATGGGCTCCTCGGCGCCGGGCGTTCGGCGATGGTCGTGGGGTGCGGCCTGGGTGGCGATGCGGGTCATCGCCGGGGCAACCGATCAAGTCCCGGCTGATGACGACCCGAACGGAGGGCCATGGCCGCTGACCCGCGCCGAGGTCGAGTCATTTGCCTGCGACGACCTTGAGGTGGTGAGCCTGGAGGATCTCCCCGACCCGGATGCGCGGCGCTGGCGCGCGGAGTTTCGCCGTGACCGGCGTGAGGCGTAAGAACACGCCCGCGCCTGTTGTGCACGATGGGGCGATGGGCTGGTCTCCATGAGATCTGGTACGGGGTGTGACTATGGCTGATCAAGATGATGTTCGCCGGATCGCGCTGTCGCTGCCGCGAACGGTTGAAGCGGAGGATCGATTCGCGTTCTCGGTCGTCCACAACGGCAAGCAGAAGGGAATCCTCTGGGTCTGGCAGGAGCGCGTGGAGCCAAAGAAGCCGCGCGTGCCCCGCCCCGACGTCGTCGCCATACGGGTCGCGAATGGAGCAGAGAAGGAGGCGCTGCTGGCCTCAAGTCCCGAGAAGTACTTCACCGAACCGCACTACAACGGCTTTCCCGCGGTGTTGGTCCGGCTAGCCGCAGTCGATCCTGACGAGCTTGCTGAACTGATCACGGACGCATGGCTCTGCCAGGCTCCGCGCGCCCTTGTCAGGAACTTCGACCCAAGCGCACATCGTCACCGCCGCACGAGTTGATCGCCTGACACCGGACATACCTCAGACATGTTCGGAGACCAGCACAGCCGCGGTGTCGGGTTCCAAGGCTTTAAAGACGTGTGCTACATCGCCCGGGTAGGCGATGTAGTCCCCGGGGTGAAGCTCGACAGGACTCTCGGCCAGGCCGACGAGCGCTCTTCCGGTACTAAGCACGACATGCTCGACCACGCCCGGCATGTGTGGTTCGGACTCGCGCGGCGTCCCCGGCTGCATCGAGATCAGGTAAATGTCGCGGCGGGCGTTTGGCGGGCAGGACGCCAGCAACGTCGCAACGTAGTTGGCCCGATCGGAGGCGACAGCGGGACCTTCGCCCGCGCGGATCACCTGAACCGAGGGGCGGCTCGGCTGGACCAGCTGCGCGAACGGGACGTCCAACGCCAGGCTCAGCGCCCACAGTGTCTCGATGCTCGGGTTGCCGGTGCCCGACTCGAGCTGCGACAGGGTCGATTTCGCGAGACCCGCGCGGCGCGCGACCTCGGCGAGCGATAGCCCGGCGCGGCGACGCTCCCGCTGCAGCGAGGAGGCGATCACCGCAAGCGGGGCCCGAGTTGACGCGTCCTTTGTCGCCATTTCGTTCGCTCCAGAAGTCGATGCGTTCGGGTTGACGAACGGAGGTGTCTCCGTTCACCATGGAATCCTATGCGTTCGATATGGCGAACACTCGATGAAGGCCTAGCCCGGGACGTCGCGCTGGTCTGTTTTGCCGACGGAATCGTCGGTGTCTCATTCGGAGCCATCGCGGTGAGCTCGGGGCTCCCGGTGTGGCTCCCCATGCTGCTGTCGGTCGCCGTCTTCGCCGGCGCAGCGCAGTTCATGTTCGTGGGCCTGGTGGCATCTGGTGGCAACCCGATCGCAGCAGCTGTTACCGGCCTGCTGGTCAATGTCCGACACGTGCCCTTCGGGTTTGCCGTCGGCGATCTGCTCGGCAAGGGTTGGGCCGGGCGGGTTGCCGGCAGTCATCTCATGGTCGATGAATCCGTGGCCTTTGCCCTCGTACAACGCGATCCGGAGCGACGCCGCGCGGTTTATTGGGCGTGCGGAATCAGCCTGTTCGTGTGCTGGAACCTCGGAGTGATCATCGGCGCGTTCGGCGGCACGGTCGTCAATGACACCGACGCGTTCGGGATGGACGCGGCCTTCCCGGCAGTGCTGCTCGCGGTGGTTCTGCCGTCTCTTCGCGATTCCGCCACCCGCCGCGCCTCGCTCGTCGGCGTAGTGATCGCGCTGGCGACGGCGCCTTTCCTGCCCGCCGGGCTTCCCGTCCTGCTTGCCCTGCTAGGACTCACCGCCGGACTGCGTCGTCGCAAGGACAAGCCTGCGCAAGCCGACCTGGAGACGGTCTCATGACCGGATCAACGAGCCTCGTCCTTGCTGCCGTCCTGCTCGGCGCGGGTACGTTCGCGTTCCGCTTCGCCGGTCCCGCTCTGCGTACGCGAGTCGACCTCCCCCCAGGCGTTGAGAGGCTTCTGGTCCTCGCGGCCGTCGTCCTCCTCACCGCGCTGGTCGGGACCGCGTCACTCCTGGACGGACATCATTTCGCCGGGATCGCCCGGGCCACCGGAGTCGGCGTGGGCGGAGTGCTGGCGTGGAGGAAAGCACCGTTCGTCGTCGTGGTCGTAGGAGCAGCGATGACCGCGGCCGGGCTTCGGCTCCTGGGCGTTTCCTAGCGGTTGCGGCGAAGATCAATTCGACCAAGGTTTCTTCTCCCACGATGTCGCATAGTGACTACCATTCTTTGTATTGCTCAGGACGGGACGGCGACACCAGCAGTCCGAGGAACAACCGCATTCGACTGCGCCCATGCCTTCGACGAACCGACCGATGATCGCGAAGAGGAGGTACAAACCCAGCGCACGACCGACCAGGCGCTTCATGACGCCAACGTGCGGCGACGCAACGACGATGGGCAATGGTTTCCCCGCGCGCACCCGGATCAACGAGGGTAGTCGCCGGTCAGTTCTGCGAGCTTGGTCGTAGTTGTCGTTGCGTGGTCGCTCCGCAGAGAGGGCGCTAGTCAATCCTTCGGTTGTGAGCCGGTCATGATTCGCGAATCGACTCGGACGTTGCGTGGGGCGGCGAGCCCGCCAGCGGAGTGGTGTCGAGGTACCTGACCTCAAAGACCCGCTCGGTGAACTTCCAGCCGTCCG
>JBKPTD010000223.1:0-6693 GCA_046735375.1 Actinomycetota bacterium
TTCAGCGCTTGAAGCCTGCCGTGACTCCGGCGGCGACATCATCCAACAGGGCGGAGCGGAGGACGAATCGGCTTGTCCTCCGGAGCCTCCTCTAGCGCGGTGAGCAGGATCGCGGCAGCGCGGACCGCCGTTGCCGACACAATCGGGGTCCGGCCGGTCCGCTGCTCGCATAGGTCCCACACGGCGGTGTAGAAGTGCACCTCGTCGTGCTCCACGTGGTCATGGTCAGGGCACCACGGCGAGTGTGTGGTCTCCGTCGCTCCCGTCATGGTTCCTCCCCCCAGAGGTTCCTTGATCGAACGGTACGTGGTTGGTGTTGAATTGAGGACCGGCCGGTCGGCCGACCCCAGGTCGGGTGTTCGTCAGCGCCAGCGCCGACGTTCGGTGGTTGTCGACTCGGCACATCAGCGGGCCCGCGCTCAAGCGCCCACGTCCCCTGACGAGATCCAGCGACCGCAAGCCGGGCATCGAGACGATCGGCGAGCTGTACGGACACGCGCTCAGAGGGTGGGCCCCCCGGGACTCGAACCCGGAACCTACGGATTAAAAGTCCGCAGCTCTGCCATTGAGCTAGAGGCCCAGCTGGCCGGCGCGCAGGTGTCAATGCACAGGTCGCCCGCCGCTCGTCCAGGCTAGCCGGACAGGCGGCGGGCGATCGACCCGGTAGGAGGAGCGGCGGGTCTGCAGTCGGCCTAGGAGATGTTGAAAAGTGGGCCGGTGATCGTCAGGCCGAGATCGTGGCCCACGAACGAGAAGAAGGCGAACAGCATCAAAGAGGCGCCCCCGAGGGCGAGGTCCTTGTTGAACTGGACCTGCTCGTTCATGCGAGCTTCCCCCGAGTCCCGCCAGAAGCCGTGCATC
Organism: Actinomycetota bacterium; assembly: GCA_046735375.1. Lineage (GTDB taxonomy): Bacteria > Actinomycetota > Actinomycetes > JAKEEW01 > JAKEEW01 > DASYTV01. Next base: position 862 of record JBKPTD010000223.1, read on the forward strand.
AGGTAGGCCGTCGGCAAGAGGAAGATCACGAGGAACAAGGCACCGAGGTCCGCCCAGATCCCGAACAGCACGGAGATGCCGCCCAAGAGCAGCAACACTCCGCTGATCAGAACGGCGGGCTTCGGAAATGGCACGCCCTTGCTGGCGGCGTAGCCCGCGAGCTGATCGGTCGCGGTGAGGTGACCGAGTGCCGAGTAGAGGAAGAGTACGACGAACAGGATCCGTCCGATCAGGACAATGATGTCCACTACCGTCCTCCTGCTAGTTGAGCGTGAAACTATCTTGAGCGCACATATGATTCCGCGTCTGATACCGCGTTGGCTAGCGAAACGCCGATCACATTTTGGTGATCATCTGTACATCCGGCGCTGACCGGAGCCAAGGGCACGGGCGGATCGGGGCGATCACGGCCGATCTAGATCAGCGCACACCCTGAAGCGAGGACGGCCGTACAAAGAAACATGGCAATCGACGCGACAACCTAGGGCATACAGTGCGATACCAGCCAAGGGATCGCGGATTGACCGTGTCGGTATGTCCGCCGCTGAGCGCCCCTTGCGCTCAGCGGGTCTGGGATTGCGCCTGATCGACTAGCTCGATGAGGTGGATGGCCCGCACCGGAGATTTGGCCCGACCCAGCTCGGTTTGCAGCTGGCGCAGGCAGCCCGGATTCACCGCAACGACATAGTCGAGGTCGGCCGCCTCGATCTCGCGCAGCTTGGGCGCGAACACCCGTCGGGCGTCGCCCGGACGGAGCAGGGAGTACGTCCCGGCAGCGCCGCAGCATGAGCCCGCGGATGGCAGCTCCACATAGTCCGCGATCGCCCGCAGGATCTCGCGGGGTGGGGAGCTACCGCCCAGTCCGTTGCGTAGGTGGCACGAGTCCTGCAGCGCGACGCGTACCGGCCGCCCCTGCACAGTCACGCGCCGCAGAAGGGACAGATCCGAGGTGGCCAGCAGCCATGCCGAGATCTCGTGGACGCGGTCCCGCCCGAGGACTGTCGCGAGGTGTGCGGCGCAGCCGCCCGAGGTGGTGACGATCGGTCCCGGCAGCGACGTGCCAAGCCGACGCGCCATCGCGCGGCCGCGTTCCAGGTCGCCGTTGTGCGCGTGCAGCGCACCGCAGCAGCCTTGGGCTGCTGGGCACGCCAAAACCGGTGACACCCGTTCGGCGGCCAGCGAAACACCGGGGTACATCACCCGCTCGAAGCAACCGAGCAGGAGCGACGGGCTGTCAGTGCGCCTCGCGAGCCGCGGACGGCTCCCCGTGACCACGATCCGCGGGGCCTTGCTGCGCGCATGGCGGCGGAGCATGCCGAGCAACCGCACCCGCCACCGACGAGCGACCGCGAAGAGCAGCAAGCGCAGCAGGAGCGGCCGGCGGCGCCACTGATGGCTGCGCCACTCCTCGAGCAATGCGCCGTACTGCACTCCGGCCGGACACACCGGCTCGCAGGCGCGGCAGCCCAGACAGAACGACGACTCCTCGGCGAGCGTGGGGTCGTCGTCCGGCAGGCGGCCGGACTCCAGCGCCCGCATGAGCGTGATCCGTCCGCGCGGGGAGGAGGACTCGCGACCGGTCAGGCGGTACGTCGGGCAGCTCGGCAGGCAGAACCCGCAGGAGATGCACCGGCCGAGCAGGTCCGGGCTGAAGATGCCACGCAGGTCACCGCTGGGCGCACCGCTGCTGTCGACTGCGCTCGCTGAGGGCGCCATCGTTGCCATCTCGAGGACAGAGACCGGCAAAGCGGGGGCCTCCCCCGTCCGCGTCGCAGCGGAGATGTCATCGGCCGGAGCGCCCCGCGGCGGCACCGCTGATCCATCGCTCGACCCCGGACCACCTGGGCCGCCGGTCGGAGCGCTAGAGGTCACGAGCCGAGCTTTCCCGGATTGAGGATCCCCGACGGGTCAAAGGCAGCCTTGACCCGGCGCAGCAGGGCCATTTGATCAGCGCCGAGGCGTGCCTGCAGATAGGGCAGCTTGGCCAAGCCCACCCCGTGCTCCCCGCTGATCGTGCCGCCGAAGTCGATCGCGGCGTGGAAGATGGCGCCGATCGCCTTCTCCGCTCTCCCCACGGCATCGGCATCGGCACCGTCCACGACGACCGTCGGGTGCAGATTGCCGTCGCCCGCGTGGCCGAACGTGCCGCACAGCACGTCGTGCTCCGCGGCGATCGCGGCGATCCGATCCACCATTGGCGCGAGGAGCGGGCGCGGGACGCTGACGTCCTCGAGCATTGTGATGTTGCCGCGGCGCGAGAGGGCGGGGAGCGAGCAGCGGCGTGCGGCGAGCAGTTCCTCCGACTGGGCTGCTGTGCTTGCGATCTCGATGCCGTACCCGTCGGCCGCCGTACACACGTCGCCGAGCACGTCGAGGTTACGGCTCACTGTCTCGGCGTCACCGTCGTCGCCGAAAAGGAGCAGTGCACCAGCGTCAGTCTTCAGGCCCAGGCCGGCGTACTCCTCTACCGCCTCGATACAGGTCTGATCGAGGAACTCCAAGGTGGCGGGCACCAGTCCCGCGGCGGTCGTCGCAGCGACGGCACGGGACGCGTCGGCGAGTGTCGAGAAGTACGCGAGGCCGGTACCGGTCGCGGGCGGGAGTGGCATGAGCGCCAGCGTGATCTCGGTGATGACGGCGAGCGTCCCCTCGGACCCGCAGATCAGCCGGGTGAGGTCGTAGCCCGCAACGTCCTTGGCCAGCCGACCCCCGCAGCGCATGACCTCACCGGTCGGCAGGACCGCCTCGATGCCGAGAACGTAATTGCGGGTCACGCCGTACTTCAGACCGCGCAGGCCGCCTGCGTTGGTGCCGACGTTGCCACCGATCGTGGACACCTGCCGTGAGCCCGGATCGGGGACGTACAGCAGGCCGTGGCGGGCCGCCTCCGCGGTGAGGTCGTTGTTAATGACGCCCGGTTCGCAGACAGCGAGCATCTCGTCCGCAGAGACTTCCTTGATCCGGTTCATCCGGCTCAAGCCCAGCACGATGCCGCCGGCGACCGGCACGGTGGCGGCGCACAGATTCGATCCCGCGCCTCGCGGGACGACGGGAATCCTCCGGGCGGTCGCCATCCGGAGGATGGCCGAGATCTCGCCCGGCGTACGCGGCAGCACCACCACGTCCGGTCGGTGCCGGAAAAGCGGCGTGGCGTCCCGGGAGTATGCCTCGAGCTCGCCCTCGGCCGTCTGTACCCACTCCGCGCCCACGATCCGGGTCAGCTCGGAGATGACGGCATCGTCGACTGTGGAAAAGTCACTTGCTCTGTCGGGCACTGCGACCACCCTCGTCGAGCTGGCACAGAACGGGATCCGTCTCTCCCGTCCAGGCAGGCTCGTCAGCCACTACTTGACCTGTTCTCCGACAGTTACACAGAAACAGGTGGCAGTGAAGTTCGACCGAACGGCCACCCACCGGGTAGGTCAGGAATATCCCAGTTCGTGTAGCCGCTCGTCATTGATACCGAAATGATGGGCGATCTCGTGGACGACCGTGATCTCCACTTCGGTGACCACGTCGTCGCGCGTTGGGCAGATACGTAGGGTGGGATTGCGGAAGATGAGGATCCGGTCGGGCAGCACGCCGCCGTACCACGATCCGCGCTCGGTCAGCGGCACCCCGTCATAGAGACCAAGCAGGTCCGGATCATGGGCCGGCGGGTCGTCCTCGACGAGGACGACGACATTGCGCATCAGGGCCGTGAGCTCGGGCGGGATCAGGTCGAGGGCCTCGCTCACAAGGCCTTCAAACTCCTCCCGCGTCATGTCGAGCATTGCGTCATTGTCGCCGACGTTGTTCCGTGGAGAGATCCGGCTGACCTGATGCCCGGCGGACATGCCGGCGCGAGAGGGCAAGAGGAGGAGTGTGACTGAGGTCCAGCGGAGTCCCACCACGTGGGTTGCGCTGCGGGAGCGTGCTCGCGATATCGCAGTGACAGTCGCGGGGGGGCTTGATCGGGCGACACGCTCGCTAGCGAAGCCCTTCCGGAACAGGCGAGTACGCCGACTCGGGCGCGCGCTCGGCGGGGTACGAACCGGACGGGTGCTGGCCATCATCGCCGGCGGCTTGATAGGCGCATGGCTCGGCATCGTCGTGGCCGGCAGCGTGGACGCTCCGGTCGGGCCAGTGGAGACCCGGATGACGCTCGCGCCGTCACTGACCGGGCAGACCGACGTGGACATCCCGCCCCTCGGGTCGTTGACGCTGAACAGCCACAACGCGCCCGTGGACTTCCGGGTGAACGTCACCCGCCTGAACGAGACGGCCGCCCGGGCGATCATCAAAGATCCCAGCCGCCTCGACAGACTGGGCGAAGAGCTCACTCATGACGTGAGGGACGGGCTGGTGCGGCTCGTTCTCCGCAGCCTCCTGGTGGCCACGCTCGGCGGCCTCCTTATCGGTCTTGTGCTGTGGCGCCGCAACTGGCGGCGGATTCTGGTCACGGGAGGAGTCGCCTTTGGCGTGGTGGCCGCAAGCGCCGGCCTCAGCGCGGCGACCTGGAACCCGCGATCGGTTGCGGAGCCGCGATTTAGCGGCCTCCTGGCAAGCGCACCATCGGTTATCGGCAGTGCGCAGAACATCGTCCAAAACTTCGGCAACTACGAGCAGGAGCTGGCCAAGCTCGTCACGAACGTCTCTCGTTTGTACGACACGGCCAGCGCGCTCCCGGCCGCGCCGGATCCGTCCACGATCCGGGTGCTTCACGTCTCCGATATCCATCTCAACCCGGCCGCGTTCGAGATCATCAGATCGATGCTGAAGCAGTACGACATTTCGTTCATTGTGGATTCCGGCGACCTGACCGACCACGGATCCGCACCGGAGAACCGGCTCGTCCGTGAGATCGGTTCGCTGGGGGTGCCCTATGTCTTCGTACGCGGCAATCACGACTCGCTGATCACTCAGGACGCCGTCGCCGCGCTGCCGAATGGCGTCGTGCTCGACGGCAAGACGGTAACCGTGGGCGGGATGAGGCTCATCGGCGCCGGTGATCCACGCTTCACGCCGGACCGGGCCGTTGCCGCCAACGAGGAGAGCGTGATCCAAATGGGAGAGCGCCTCGCCTCGGCCATCCCGTTCGGCGCGCCTCCGCCGGACATCGCGGTCATCCACGATCCGTCGGCAGCCGCCCCGCTGGATGGTCGAGTCCCGTTGATCCTCGCCGGGCACACCCACCGCCGGTCGACTCGGATCATGCAGTCGGGGACCCGGCTCTTCGTCCAGGGATCCACCGGCGGCGCCGGCCTGCGCGCGCTGGAAACAGAGAAGCCGACGCCGATCGAGTGCTCGGTGCTCTATTTCGACCGTGCGACCAAGCGGCTCGTGGCCTGGGACGACGTGACAATCAGCGGCTTCGGGGAGAAGAACCCGACGTCGACGATCACTCGTACGCAGGCGCAACCGGAGGAGGCAGGCGTGAAGCCGTCGCCAGGGGAATCGACACCTGCGTCGGTTTCTCCTGGCTCGACGCCTCCGAGCGGGGTCAGCCCGAGCCCGACGCCAGCAACGAGTTCCCCCTAGTCGCTCAGCTGCGATGTGTCCACGCCTGTGCTCAGCACCGCCACGCGGCCCAGAGCTGCCTGGTCGTGGCGGCGTCCGCCACGATCGAAGCCCCGGACCATGTCGCTGCGCTTCGTCGACCGATCGAATCGAGCGCCGCTCCTGTCACATTCGCTTTGCCGTTGGCCCGCAGCGTCCCCTATATTCGGGGAGTCCCCGACGGTTAAGACGGCCGTGGGCAGGCCAGCCCTCATCGTCTAGAGGCCTAGGACGCCGCCCTTTCAAGGCGGTAGCACGGGTTCGAATCCCGTTGGGGGCACGACCGCACGTGAG
>JBKPTD010000224.1:0-13663 GCA_046735375.1 Actinomycetota bacterium
ATCGACGAGATGGCAGCGACCACCCTGGAACTCGATCAGCGCGATCTTGCTAGGACTCGTCGACGCGGGCATGACAGCGACGAACGGCAACCCAAGCAGGCGCGCGAAATACGCCTCAGAGACCGCGGTTGAGCCGCTGGACGCCTCCACGATCGTGGTGTCCGGCCCGATCCACCCGTTGCACAGGCCGTACAGGAACAAGGACCTCGCCAGGCGGTGCTTGAGAGAGCCCGTGGGATGAACCGACTCATCCTTCAGGTAGAGGTCGACCCCCCAGCCGGCGGGGAGAGGGAAGACATGTAGGTGGGTATCGGCCGAACGATTGGCGTCGGCGTCAACGCGCCGAATGGCCTCGTCGACCCATCTCCGCGTGACCTCGGAAGTGCGGTCTAGCGTTCGCGATCCCACGGCGACGAAGCCTAGTGCGATTCGTACCATCGCCTTCAGCGCGTGGCTCGGCGGGTGGGGCGCCGGACCCTCCCCTCGCCGGGCCGGACCACGGTCAGCCTCGGCGACGACGAGATAGAAGCCTCCTGACTGTGCGACGCCTCGGTCAGTCGATCTCGGACTGTGGGAGTGTGCCGGAGTCCGGCGGGTCGGCGGTGAGGAGGCCGTCCTGGCGGGCGTGGTCCTCGAGCAGTTCGCGCAGCTTGTGCCGGCCGCGGTGCAGTCGGGACATGACGGTGCCGATCGGGCTGTTGGTGATCTGGGCGATCTCCTTGTAGGCGAAGCCCTCGACGTCGGCGAGGTAGACGGCCACCCGGAACTCCGCCGGCACCGCCTGCAGCGCCTGCCGGACGGCCGCGTCCGGCAGCCGGTGGAGCACCTCGGCCTCGGCCGAGCAGCCCGCCAGCGGGGATGCCGGCCGGGCCAGCTGCCGGCCCTCGATCTCCTCGGTGCTGACCGGGAACGGCTGTCCCTGCCGGGCCCGGTAGCCGTCGATGAAGGTGGTGGTCAGCACCCGGTGCAGCCAGGCCCTCAGGTTCGTGCCCGGGCGGAACTGGTGGAACGAGGCGTACGCCCTCAGATAGGTGTCCTGGACCAGATCTTCTGCGTCGGTCGGTTTGCCGGTCATCTGCAGCGCCGCTGCGTAGAGCCGCCCCAGATGCGGCAGCGTGTCCCGCTCGAAGCGAGCGGTCCGCGCCACTGTGGTCTCGCGGCGCAGTCCGTCACCGGCCGTGTCCGCTCCCGCCGACAAGACACGGTGAGCTTGGCGAGGTCCGCCAGAACAACCGATGGATCGCGCGGTCTCGGTCATGCGCGCCACCTCCTTCCCGCCTGCTCTGGGCTCAACTTCGGTCCTCTACCGTTAGACCAAACGACGGCTCCAGATGTGACATCCCGCCGCTCGGTACGCATCCGCATGACACGCCAGGGCTGACCCAAGGAGCTACAAAGCCAGCGAGGCGCGAGCTGTCCAGGCGCAGGTCACAGGCAATCCGCCCGCTCGTGGAGGTCCATCCCCGGTGCGTCCTGGGATCGGCGTTGTTGATGTCAGTTCGCGATGTCAGCACTCAACCTGAGCGACTGGTCGAGCTCGGGTGGCTGTCGGTCGGGCGTGCCAGACTCGGAATCGATATTCCTGGGGGTGTCCGATGGCGGTGTCGTACCAGCTGGTGATCGACTGCACATCACCCGAACCGCTCGCGCATTTTTGGGCCGCGGCCTTGCACTACGTCATCGCGCCTCCGCCGCCCAACTTCGACTCGTGGGATGACTTCTACAGGTCGATTGGTGTGCCCGAGGCCGAGCTTGGCATTGGCGCCGACCGCATCGAGGATCCGAACGGTGAGGGTCCGCGCATCTGGTTCCAGATCGTCCCCGAGAAGAAGTCGATCAAGAACCGCATCCACATCGACGTGAACGCGAGCGGTGGCCGCGATTTGTCCCTCGACACCAGGCGCGAGCGGGTCGAGGCTGAGGCAACACGGCTCGTGTCTCTCGGCGCTACGCGGCTGCGTACAAACGTCGAGGAGGGTCTGGACCACTATGCGGTCGCGATGATCGATCCCGAAGGAAACGAGTTCGACATCAACTGACTGTTGCTGAATGGCATCCCTCCTGGCCGGTTCGCGTCCAGGCGGTAGCGGCCGGCCGGCCGCGCTGAGGAGCCGAGGAGGGCGCCTCTCGGTGACATGAGAGCAAGTTGATCGGCCGGACTCAGCGGGGTGACCAAGGAACGGCCCACAGGGAGGCGGCCTTCTAGACTTCTCGCGTGGTCGTTTGCCCGGTCTGCGGAGAAGAGAATCCGGCCCGGGCTCGATTCTGCCTGGCCTGCGGCTCTGCGCTGGCTCCCGAGCGGGCCGGTGGCAGAGAAGAGCGAAAGCTCATCTCCGTCCTGTTCTGCGACCTGGTCGGTTTCACGGCGCGGTCCGATGAAGCGGATCCCGAGGATATCCGCGCCACCCTCGCCCCCTACCATGCACGTCTGCGGAGGGAAATCGAACGGTACGGCGGCACCAGCGAGAAGTTCATCGGTGACGCTGTAATGGCGGTGTTCGGGGCTCCAGTCGCCCACGAGGACGACGCCGAAAGGGCCGTTCGGGCCGCGCTCCGCATCATTGAGTCGATGGCAGAGCTCAACGCGGAGCAGGCGGACGGAAGCCTGGCCGTCCGTATCGGGATCAACACCGGCGAGGCGGTTGTCGCCCTTGGGGCGCACCCGGAGAAGGGCGAGGGCCTGGTCACCGGCGACGTGGTCAACACCGCCGCTCGGCTTCAGACGGTGGCACCCGTCGACGGCGTCGTCGTGGGGGAGGTCACCTACCGGGCCACGAAGGAGCTGATCCAGTACGAGGCCCTCGACACGGTCACGGTCAAAGGCAAAGCGAGGCCCATCGCTATCTGGCGGGCGGTGCAGGTCCGGACCCGATTCGGCGTCGACGTTGAGCAGCGCGCGCGAACGGCGTTTGTCGGCCGTGACCACGAGCTCGCGCTCCTCGTCGAGACGTTCGCCCGTGCGGTGGACGAGCCCTCGGTCCAGCTCGTCACCATCACTGGCGAGCCGGGGGTCGGGAAGACGCGGCTCCTGTGGGAGTTCCGCGGCCACCTGGACGACCAACCCGAGCGCATCGACTGGCGGCAGGGCCGGTGCCTCCCCTACGGGGAAGGAGTGACCTACTGGGCGCTTGGCGAGATGATCAAGGCGCAGGCTGGCGTGCTCGACTCGGACCCGGCAGAGGCCGTCATGTCGAAGCTGCAGACAGCGCTCTCTGCGGTCACCGCGGATGAGGCCGAGCGCGATTGGCTCCGGGGGCGGCTGGCCCCCCTGGTGGGGGCAAGCGGGTCCGAATCGGAGCGGGACAGTCGCGACGAAGCGTTCACTGCGTGGGCTCGGTTCCTGGAATGGATCGCCGCCCGGCGGCCACTGGTCTTGGTATTCGAGGACCTCCACTGGGCGGACGGCCCGCTGGTGGAGTTCGTCGAGCATCTTGTCGAGTGGTCCAGCGGGGTTCCCATGTTCGTGGTGTGCCTGGCCCGCCCAGAACTTTACGAGCGGCATCCACGCTGGGGCGGCGGCCAGCGAAACTCCACGACCATTTCGCTGTCGCCGCTCTCCGGGCAGGACACCGCCAGGCTCCTTTCGGCGCTCCTTGAGCAAGCGGTGCTGCCCGCCGAGGTTCAGGCGGAACTCCTCGAACGGGCCGGAGGCAACCCCCTGTACGCGGAGGAGTTCGTCCGGATGCTCATCGACCGGGACATCCTGCAGCGTCATGGTCGAGCCCTTCGGATCATGGCTGGGACCGGGGGCATCCCCATCCCCGAGACGGTGCAGGCGTTGATCGGCGCTCGGCTCGACACGCTGAGCGCAGAGCGGAAGGACCTGCTGCGGAACGCCGCGGTGGTCGGAAAGGTGTTCTGGTCGGGCGCGGTCGCCGCGATGGCCGGCGTCGACGAGCACAACGTCCGGACCGGCCTTCACGACCTCTCCCGGAAGGACCTGGTGCGAACATTGCGGGTCACCTCCGTCCAGGACCAGGTTGAATACTCGTTCTGGCATGCGCTGGTACGGGATGTGGCCTACGGGCAGATCCCCCGGGCCGAACGCGCGGCGAAGCACTTGGCCGTTGCGGAGTGGATCGAATCCGCCGTCGGCGAGCGAATGACGGACCAGGCCGAGTTCCTCGCCTACCACTACGAGCGAGCCCTGGAACTCTCGGCGGCCGCTGGCAGCGATGCCGGCGAGGCGCTTCGAAAGAAGGCAGCGAGAGCCCTTGAGATGGCTGGCGACAGAGCTCAGCAACTCGACATCGTCAAGGCGTTGGACTTCTATCGACGGGCTGAGGCCCTCCTCCAGCCGAATGATCCGTCGTTTCCCGTTCTTCACGTGCGAACTCTGGCTGCGGCAGGCGAGCTGCGGGAGGCAACTTGGGCGGAGCAGGCCGACGCGTACGAGGCGGCCATCGGCCAGCTGCGGGCGCAGGGTGACCTCGTGAGGGCGGGGGACATGCTGCGTGAGTATGGAGCCGCTGTGAGGGCCGCGGGCTTCACCGAACAGGCTGAGCGGATCAACGATGAGGCCATCGAACTCCTCGAGCCTGTCGGACCGAGCCGCGAACTGGTCGCGGCCTATTCCGCCCGGGCCGGTGGTCACATGCTCGCCGGGCGGTACTCGGGGTGGAAGACCTGGACCCAGACCACGCTGGACCTCGCCGAGCGCCTCGGCCTCGACGACTACCGGATGCGGGCTCTGCAGTATCGCGGGAGCTATCGCATCATGGCCGGGGACCTGGATGGCCGGGCGGACCTCGATGAGGCACTCCGCCTCGGCCTGCAGTTGGGGCTGGGTAGGGAGACCGCTATCGCCTTCACGAACCTCGCTGACGGCGTCTCCAGCATCGATGGGCCAGGCGCGGGGCTCGCTCTGTATCAAGAGGGCATGGCCTTCGCCGAGCGCCGTGGCATCGGCGGGGCTCGGATGTGGCAGCTGGCGGAGACCACGTGGCGGCTGTTCGACCTCGGCAGGTGGGACGAAATCCTCGAGGCGGCTGAGGAGATCCGGCGGTGGTTCGGCGGCCAGAGCCATTGGATGCAGGTCGTGATGGCCGGGACCCAGGAGGCCCGGGTACGGGGCTATCGCGGCGAGTTCGCTCGCGCTGCGGAGCTGATGGAGGAGTTGCTGCCCGCGGCCAGGCAGGGCGGCGACATCCAGACGTACTACCCAGCGCTCACGACGGCTGCCCTGATCGCCCAGCAGACGGGCCGGCGGGACCGAGCGGCCGAGCTACTCGACGAGCTGCAGGAGGATCTTTCGGGCGCAGGCTACGTCCGCGCGTACGGCATCCTCGACGGGGTACTGGTGGCGCGGGCGCTGGAGGACCCGGACCGCGCCGAACGCATCGCCAGCGTGGAGGAACCGTTCGTCCCCGGCTACCCCGTGGGAAAGGCGTTGATCGAGGCCAGCCAGGCCGAGGTGGCCGAGATGCGCGGCCGCTACGAGGACGCCCTCGCCGGGTTCGAGCGTGCCGAATCGTCCTGGACCGCGTTGGACCACGTCTTCCACCGCGGGCTAGCCCTGCTCGGGGAGGCGCGGTGCCTGGCGGCCCTGCAGCGATCGGCCGAAGCGTCTGAGCCTGCGCGGGAGGCGCAGCAGATCTTCCTCTCGCTCGGAGCCTGCGCCCTGGCGGCGGAAGCCGAGGCGCTGGTGCTAGAGCCCACGGCGGCCAGCTCCTGAAGCTCGGCCAGCCGTGGGTGGCCCGGTATCCCGGCCGATTCTTTGGCCGGCAGCGTCGGCGACCTGGTCTCAACGCAACGCATCCTGGCGTAAGCGTCCGCCGAGGCGACGTTACGCTCGCGGCTCAGCCGCGATGGCTCGCGCGAACTCTGGTTCCAGCTATCAGCAGTGGGTCGGCTCGCTAAGGCGCCACACCGTGCGGATGTAGGCGACTCGGAGGCCGGCACGCTGGAGCGTGTGCTGGCGCGCTGAGCCGAAGCTTGTCAGCGAAGCGACGAGGTCGCAGCCGAGGTCGGCCGAGTCGGCGATGCGTCGCGCGACGAGCGCCGTCTGGCAGCCTCGCCGCCGGAACGCGGGAAGGGTGGAGGCGTTCGCCAGGTAGCCGACGCGGTCGTGCACCGCGAGCACGCCCGCGCCCGCCTCCTGACCGTCGACCGCCGCGATATAGAAGGCGATGTCGCTCCGTAACCCGGCAGCGGCGATTCTGGGAGCGTCAACCGCACGCGCCACGGACGAAACGCCGTGGCCGGCGAGCAAGAGATCCGCAAATCGTCGTGCGTCCGCACGGCCAATGCGGCGAATCTCGATGTTCGAGGGCGACGGGCGTGCGTCGGCGGTCCCGAAGAGGACGGTGGGACTCCCGACGGGACGCGCACCCGCCGCCGCGAGGTGCGCCGCGACCTCCTCGGCGCCCGGTGGCAGCTCAATCCACGGCCGCAGTCCCAGCGAGCCGTAGAAGGACAACACCTCCAGGAGCACGGCGGGATCCGCGAAGGCGAGGCCGTGAATGCGGTTCATGAAGTCGAGATCGGGACGACCGGGTGTGGCCGCCGCGACCACATCCCCAAACCGCTCAAGGAGGATCCCGGCCGGATTATCACCCGATGCGTGGCCTTCGAGCCACGCGACTGCGAATGCGTCGATAGATCTTTCGAGACGGCGCACCAGCTCGTCCGTCACGAATGGGATCTCGACTTCCACGGAGCGACGATACGTCTCTGTGCGTCCGTCACCCGCCTCGCCAGATATTGTCGAAAGCCGCATCCTCGATGTCTCGCCGTTGCCGCGCGAGTCCGAGTTCCATCGCGGCGGCATTGACCGCGGCCAGCACAGTCGCCACCGCGTCGTCGGCGATGCCCGGGGAGTCCGCCGTCCGCTCGCGCTGAATGCCGACGGCCGCAGCAAGTGCGGCGAGAACGGGATCGTCGGCCTTCCAGCGCTTGGCGGCCTCGCGGTGAGCGGGTGAGTCGACCAGCATCGTGCGACCGGTTCGGAAGAGCCTCCAGCGGAGGCGTTGCGGAGTGACCTGTCCTTCGGCCTCAAGTGCGGCCAGATAGGAGGAGAACAGGCCGCGACCTCTGCGCCACAGCCAGTCGCCGACCGACTCATACGGCTCGTGTCGAACAAGCAACGACGCAGCCTCATCCAGCAGGCGATCACCTGTCGCTGGCCGCTGGAGCGGCGCGATGCGCTCGCCGTCTAGCCTGATCGCGCGGACGCCGAGAAGATCGATCAACTCGGCTCCCGCGAGCGCGAGCGACAGGTCGCCCTGCTCCGGAGTACGACCGGATTCCATGTCCAGCGCGACCATCAGAAGGTCCCGCGGTGTGGTCATGAACCGCTCCAAGTGCAAGGCAACAGCAACGAGGTCATCACCGACTGACGAGACTTCACGATCGATTGTGCTCTCCGACGACGAGCACTGTCTTGCCCTCGGCACGCCCCGCGCGACCCCCGCTCTCGTAGGCCGCCCGGCCCTCGGACAGCGGGAAAGTAGCGCCCACTGCGACCTCGACGTGACCCCCGGAAAGGATCGACGCCAGCTGGTTGAGCTTCTCGCGACGGGGCGTGACGACAAAGAACTCGGCCATGACCCCGTACTTGGTGGCTAGCGCAGGGTCAGCCGGCTCCTGGAGGGTGATGACCCGACCACCTGGCCGCACCAGCGCGAAGAGCCACTCGGGCGTGTCAGCACCTACGGCGTCGATGGCCACATCGAATTGCTCCAGGTCGGCCTGCGTGGACTCCGTTCCTGCCTCGATGACGCGCTCTGCCCCCAGGGCGGCCGCGCGGGCCACGGCACGCGCTGGGGCGGTCACGGTGACGTGTGCCCCCCGGTCGCGCGCGAACTGGGTCAAGAAAGACCCCACGCCGCCCGTGCCTCCACGGATCAGGATGCGCTGGCCGCGCTGCAGCTGCGCATGCTCACTCAGCGCCTCCCATGCCGTGAGCGCGGGAAGTGTTGCCGCGGCCGCCACGATGTCCGGCACGTCGGGAGGCCTTTTCACCACACTCGACGACGGGACGACGACGTACTCCGCGGCCGCTCCGTCACGGTCGAAGGGCGCGAGGCCGAACACCTCGTCGCCCGCGACCAGGTCGTCGACACCCGGCCCGACCTCGGCCACCACGCCAGCAAACTCGTGGGACGGGATGATCGGGGTCCTGTCGACTCCGCCTGCCTCCCATGTCTCCGGCCAAGTGAGCTCGGCGAAGGTGATGGCAGCCGCCCGAACGGCAACCAATATCTCGGACTCCCCGGGCGTAGGGCGCGGCGCTTCCTCGTAGACCAGCTGCTCGGGACCACCACGCTTGTGTGCCCTTAGCGCCATCATGATCATTATCTCCCTTGGAGCTCCTTTCGCTGGTTGACGAGCACTCCCGGCATCGGGGGGCCGAGGATTGTTCGCGCCACCGGCCGGGCCTCGCTTGACCTGCCCGGAATCACCCGCCTCAAGTCAACCATCCGTGGCCCCGGACTCAGTGGTGAGCTTTGCCGGGGTGGCTGTCACCGCCCTGCGGACGGCGTCGACCAGGCCCTCCAACGGGAACTTGCCGTCGACGCGCTCGCCGTTCACATAGAACTTGGGGGTGGCGTTCACCCCATTGCGGATTCCTTCCTGCACGTCGGCTTGGATCCTCGCGGCGTACGTGTGGCTGGCGAGGTCGCTGCGGAACCGGGTGACATCCAAGCCGAGGAGCCCCGCGTAGTTCACCAGCGCGTCGGTATCCAGGTGGGATGAGGTCTGCAGCAAGAGCTCGTACATCTGCCAGAACATCCCCTGCGAGGCGGCTGCCTCGGCCGCCTCGGCGGCCTGCTCCGCGTGCGGGTGGAGTTGCGGGATGGGAAAGTTGCGGAACACGAACCGGACCGTATCGGGGTAGTCGTCGAGCAGCAGGTGCAGGTCTCGAGCCGCACCTCGGCAATACGGGCACTCGTAATCGCCATATTCGAGAACCGTCACCGCAGCGCCTGCGTGGCCGCGCACGTGATCCTCCGCTGTTACCCGCGGGACGGTGAACTCTCTCATCCGATCTCCTCCAATCCGGCCGCGCCCAATGTGCCTGAACGCAGAATGCAGGGTCGTCAGCTCCGGGACGGGCCAAGCCGATAAGGCGGACGGGCTCCGACCGAACACCGGCGCGAGCCCGGGCGACCTCGCCTGGACGAGGAGCAGAACTGCTCACCGCTTTTACGACCAATAGGCGGTCACGCACGGCAGTTAGCCAGCCGGCAATCCGCCGCCGATCGGCTGCTTTCCTGGGTGGTGGGTGACTGTACTGGCTAATGGGCACCGGCGCCTCGGCAGCGTCAGTTCGAAAGAGCAACATGAGGTGTCCCCGATGCGCCCCGGCAGGGTGGTCCATCAACACATCCCGGACAGGGCTCTCACGACATAGCGGACATTCAGGCTCGACGCTTCGGCGGTGTCGAAGCGCGTCTGGTTCTGACCGCCGGGCCGTGCCATTCTCCCGAAAGGGGTGACGAGCTAGACACATTGCCAAGCTGCTGCGTGAGCGAAACGCCATCGGCGAGAAGACACGATCATCCCGTGCCCGGTGCTGTCCGAGTCTCTCGCGGCTAACTTCTCGCCGGGCTGGCCCGCGCACATCGGCGCATTGAGCGATCGCAAGTGATCTTGGCAGGAAGATCCACCGTCAGCGCCCAGTCCATCGCGGGGTGGGCGGTGGTTACCAGGCCTCAACGGCTCGCCATGAGGGCCCCGAGACGGAGCTTCCGCCGTAAGATTTCCAGTCAAGATCACTTGTAATCAAGTCGCATAGGCGTGATCGATTGGCCAAAGATTCGTACGCCCTCGGCGGACGGCGATGGCGTTGTGGGGGACGACTGTCTCCTCGCGAGATGATGCTAGGGAGAGGTTCGCAGGGGTGCGAGGTGACGGCTAACACCACAACTGGCGGCTGGCGCGGGTCGGTGGTCACGGGGCCGGGACTACTCGAGTTCTCCGGCTGGATCGGCCCGGCAGCCGCGCATGCACACGCAGCGGTGAAGGTGCTGCTGGTCAGCCACGGGGAGGTGGTCCTGTGCGACGCCGCCAACGCCGAGCGGCCGGCGGCCGCGGCGGTCGTTCCAGCCGGAGTTCGACACGGGATGTTCGCCTCGGGCGGCGCGCGCGGCACGATCACCTACCTCGATCCGGTAAGTCCGATCGGCCGGTTGGCGACACGGCGGGTGGTCGAAACTGGTCTGGACATCGACGGAGTCGACGCATGGTTGGTCGATGTCGATGTCACGGCGCTGAGGACGGCCAGATCGACCGCTGCGGTCCTACATCCGGCAGTTACCGACGCGCTACGGCTGGCGCCTGCCCTGGCCGATGGGCCGATGCTTCTCGGCGAGGTTGCCAGCCGGGTTGGCCTGTCGGCTAGCCGGCTGGGACACCTGTTCGCCGAGCAGGTCGGCGTGCCATATCCGGTGTGGCGGCGCTGGTTGCGGCTGCAACTGGCGCTCACGGCGATCCAATCCGGCGCGTCGCTGACCGCCGCGGCGCATGCGGCGGGTTTCGCCGACAGTGCCCACCTGACCCGATCCTGTCGGGCGATGTTCGGCATCACCCCCAGCGAGGCGGCCCGGGCAGCCGGCGGGCGCACGACAACCGGCGAAGACAAAGTCAGCGGATACGTTCAAGGCTGACCCCGCACACAGGACCGACCCTGGCGATATGAACACCCAGATCGCCACCGGTCATCCCTCGCCACGCACCCGACCACACGGGACCGAACGCCGCGATCAGGTTCGTTGCCCGGTCGTGACAATCGGTGGCGCAAACGACGCCAGATCCCCACTCTCCGGCCGCAGGCCATCGCCGAGAGGCTTTCGTCGCGGCACACGCGCCGTGCCCCTGGATTGGCCATCTGCTTTGGGTCCGGGCACCTGGTGGTGGTCAGACGTCCGGACACCCGCTTGCCGCATCACCAGGTCTGGCCACGATCACCGACGCCTACGACGATTCCTGGATCTGACTCTCGGCAAGGACCACGTCAGCCACCACCTGGTCACCAAGCTCCTCGACCAGGAGACCCACCGCCTCGCTGACCTGCAGGCCGCTCAGGCTCCGGCGCACCGGACCACTCAACTGGCGGGCAGGTGGATCTGATCAGTGACCCAATTCCTTCCTACCGTTGATGACATAACCAACGAAGATTGAGGCGAGACCCATGTTCACCATCAACTGCCCGATACACGCATCAAAGGTCCTGGTCGGAACCCGCCGGATCCGGTCGCTGATCAACACCGACAGTGGAATCGTCCTCGACGTCGAGTGCTACTGCGGCGCCCGCGTGATCGCCGGCACCGGGCGTGACTACGTTCGCCGGTCCCTACCAGCGCTTGCCGCGTGACGAAGCCGCCACGGACGGGCGGAGCGCCGCGCCGCCGCCGGCCGGCCGATCGACCGCTGTCCAGTGACGGGGCGGCTGAGACCAACCGGAGAGTTACCCGCGATGCGCCAGATCCAGAAGCCGATCAAGCCGAAGACGTCCAATGATGTCTATCGACGTTCGACAGACGAGAGGGGGTGCCCAGATGCGACAGATTAAGATCCACAAGCCGCCCAAGCGGACCACGGTGCATGACCTCGACCGTCGAACCCCTGCCGGCCGCATCCTTCCCTTCTGACCGATGAAGGCGCCAATCGGACTATCGCGGCCGTGGTTGCCGGGGCCGGTCGCGGGCCCGCCAGTGGCCGTTGCCGAGACCGGTGGGTCGCCGCGCGGGCAGCCGGGACAGTCCACCCGCCTTGCCATCCAGAACCAAGGGAATCGAGACGGAAATGGCAAACTCCACCGACACCGATACGGTTGACCGGGATCTACCGGTCCGGGGGGACGATGACCTTGGACCAGTGCCAAAGGGTCCGCGGCCAGCCGCGCGTGAGGACCACAGGTGTCGGCTTCGAGGTGAGGGCGAGCTTGCGCATGAATCGCACCGGCATACCACCGACCTCGACGCGATCGTGCTTATAGCTTTTTACTGCGGCCTCGGACCTGCGCCTGTGTAGCGGCTGTGCGGCGCACTTTCTGTGTCTGGTTAAGACCACCGTGCTCGCCACCCCCAGGCGCCGCCCGCGGAACGGATCTTCCTCGTCGAAGACTCCGCCGGACTACGCCCAGATCACCCGCACGTCGTACGCCTGATAAGCCCAGCGATGGAAGATCCAGGTGTTGCTTGCGCCTGATCGTGTAGCCGCGTTTTGGGGAACCATGGGGCTCTTTGCGTACATAGGTTAGGTGTGAGGATGACGCTGACCGACGAGGAAATGTGGCGGGGTGCATGTGGGGGTGATCATGAATGTTTTGGTGTGCTCTACGACCGCTATGCCTCGCGAGTGTACGGCTACCTGTTACGGAGGACGGTCAGCTGGTCCGACGCCGAGGATCTAACTTCGGCGGTGTTCCTGCTCGCCTGGCATAAGCGCGATCAAGTCGTCTTCGATCGGGCGAGCGCTTTGCCCTGGCTTCTTGGTGTTGCGCGTCGTGTCCTGGCCAATCAGCGGCGGATGGCGGCGCGCTACCGCGACGCGGTGGCCAAGCTAACGCGTGAAGACATGCCCGATCACGCCGAGTCGGTGGCCCAACGACTCGATGCAGAGCGGGAGGCGGCAGCACTCAAAGAACAGATCCGCCGGCTCCCGCGTCAGCAGCGCGAAGTCGTCGAGCTGTGCCTATGGACGGGACTAGACCAGCACGCGGCGGCGGCCGTCCTCGGCGTCGCAGTCGGCACGGTCAAGTCACGCCTGTCCCGTGCACGGTCGCGTCTTGCCGCGTCGGCGGCTGCGGTTGGGCCGGGAGCCACAGCCCATGCCACAAAGCTTGAGGGATCATCATGAGAAGCCCCGTACGGGACCCGGCCGAACACCACCGCCGCCGCAGCGAACTGCTTGACATCATCGCTGTAGATGCGTTCTCGCCCCGCCGCCGCCCCAGCCTGACCGTTGCGGCCAGCGCTGCAGCGATGGCGATCTGCCTAGCCGGGACGACCATCGCCGTCGCGGCCGTTCGAGACCATCCAGCACCGGAGAGGACGAGCACCGCCAGCCAGCCGGCTACCCCCCGGCCGACCTCGTCGACCCCGACCTCCACGCCCGATCCCTTCAACCGGATCATTCCGGCACCCCCAGCCCAGCCACTAAGCAGCGCCAGGACCGAGGCATTGCTGGAGAAGTGCATCAAGCCAGACCCGGCAAACCACGAGGAAGGCTGGACCGAGGCCACGCGGCCCTACACCGGATTCCGGTTCCGCGATGGCGCACGCTGGCGGAACGTCCTCGTTGGTCAGTTCACGAGCGGGGACCTTCGCGGGGCGTACATCATGTGCGATCCCAACGGAGCCGAGGTGTTCGGCCAAGCCTCCAGGAAGGACCACCCATACCTGTTCTGGCCGATCGACGGCTGGCGGTACGCCGCGGCTGTCGCCGCGATCACTGTCCAACG
Source organism: Actinomycetota bacterium (assembly GCA_046735375.1). Classification (GTDB taxonomy): domain Bacteria; phylum Actinomycetota; class Actinomycetes; order JAKEEW01; family JAKEEW01; genus DASYTV01. The sequence continues at coordinate 13,409 of JBKPTD010000224.1, forward strand.
CTCCGGAGAGAGGACCGAGCGGGCGGCCGTCATGCGGGATGGGATTTGGTGGGCCGACACCTCCAGCAGGCTTCGCGTCACGACCGCGCCCGATGGATCGGCAATCGTCGACACACCCGACGAGGGGCCGCGGGTTCGCGCATATGACGCGACCGGCAAGCTGCTGTACGACAGCAACACTCGGGCCAACCTCTACCACGGCTGTTACGCGACACCAGACGGTAAGACCCTGCTCTACGACTACGAGTCGCAGCC
>JBKPTD010000225.1:0-7347 GCA_046735375.1 Actinomycetota bacterium
ACAAGCGCAGCGACCTCACCCGCCGCGAGCGGCGAGCAGTCTGAGACCGGTCTCGTGCTAGGCGGCAAGAGGTCTCTGGCCGCCGCGGCCGCGCTGGCCGCGCTCCTTGCCGGCTGCAGCGCCAGCCCGATGAACAGGGCAAGTCCCACTCCGACTCCCGCAGGCTCGCCGGCGAGCGTGGTGCCGGCGCCCGAGTCGGACTGGCCGACCTACCACCACGACAACGCGCGAACCGGGGTGGCGACCGACCTCACACCCGTTGGGAGGCTGTCGCGGGCTTGGCAGGCCAAGCTGGACGGCCCGGTGTACGGGCAGCCGCTTGTCGTGGGTGACCTGGTCTTCGCCGCCACCGAGCGCGATTCGATCTACGCCCTGCGGGCAAGCAGCGGCACCGTGGTGTGGTCGGTTCACCTGGGCACACCGATGCCGGGCTCGCAGCTGCCCTGCGGCAACATCGATCCGCTAGGGATCACCAGCACGATGGTCTACGACAAGGCCACGGGGCTGGTCTTCGCGCTGGCGGAGATGACCGGCGGCAGGCATGTGCTGTTCGGCGTCGACGCGTCAACCGGCGCGGTGCGGTTGCGCCGTCCAGCCGAACCGCCGCGTGGGGACCGGGTGGCGCATCAGCAGCGCTCCGCCCTGACTCTGCTGGGCGACAGGGTCTATATCGCGTACGGAGGGCTCTTTGGCGACTGCGGAAACTACATCGGCTCGGTCGTCTCGGTCCCCACCACCGGCCATGGAACACTGGCCAGCTACGTCGTCCCGACACCCAGGGAAGGTGGAATCTGGGCTCCGGGCGGTGCGGCCGTTGCTCGCGGGAGGTTGTACTACACGGTCGGCAACGGCGAGTCGACCACGGGCTACGACGGCAGCGACTCGGTCATCGCATTGCGATCCGACCTCACGTTGGCCGACCGGTTCGTGCCCGCCACCTGGGCCGACGACAATGCCGGCGACCTGGACCTCGGCTCGATGGGACCGGCGATCGTGGGGCCGTGGGTATATGCGAACGGCAAGCGGGGCGTCGGGTACGCGCTGCGCGCCAACCACCTCGGCGGGATCGGCGGCGAGCTATCCCAACTCTCGACTTGCTCCGCCTTCGGCGGCACCGCCGTCAAGGGCCACACCGTCTATGTGCCGTGCACCGACGGCCTCCGAGCGATCAGCATCGACGGTGGCGGCCACGTCACTGTCCGCTGGCGCGCGAGTGTTCAGGCCGTGGGTTCACCGGTGGTTGGCGGAGGTCAGATCTGGGTGGTCGACTATGACGGCGGCCTGCTCAACACCCTGGACCCGGCGACTGGCGCCATGCGCCAGCAGATACGCATCGGCTCGGCGCCGCACTTCGCATCGCCCACCCTGGCCCGCAACCATGCCTACATCGGAACGATGACCGGCGTCGTCGCGGTCGGCTGGGGATGAGCCGCAACTCGCGAATGACGCGTCACGCCAGTGGAGTAAAGCGCCGCAGCCGGAGGCTGTTGGAGACGACGAAGACCGAGCTGAACGCCATCGCGACACCCGCGATCAGTGGGTTGAGCAGGCCGGCAGCCGCCAGCGGGATCGCCGCGATGTTGTACGCGAACGCCCAGAACAGGTTGCCCTTGATCGTGCGCAGGGTGCGCCGAGAAAGCCGGATGGCGTCCGCAGCCGCACGCAGGTCGCCGCGAACAAGGGTGAGGTCGCTCGCCTCGATGGCAACATCGGTGCCGGTGCCCATGGCTAGCCCGAGATCGGCTTGGGCGAGGGCTGCCGCGTCGTTGACACCGTCGCCCACCATGGCGACAACGCGGCCGTCGTCCTGGAGACCCTTGATCACGTCAACCTTGTCGGCAGGCAAGACATCAGCGACGACGTCGTCCGGTGCGATCCCGACCTGACTGGCGACCGTCCGGGCGGCGGCGGCATTGTCGCCGGTCAGCAGCATGGGTCGCAGGCCGAGGTTGCGAAGCTCGGCGATCGCCTGAGCACTGGTCGGTTTGACTGTGTCGGCCACGACGAGCACGGCGCGGGCCTTGCCGTCCCACCCCGCTGAGACGGCAGTCGCACCATTGGCCTCGGCCGCTGCTGTGGCCACTGCGAGCTCGGGTGGCAGCGGCTGACCTCGGACCTCGAGGAGCCGAGGCTGCCCGACGAGCACTTCACACCTTGTGTCCTCGCCGAGGACGATGCCGTGGACGCCGAGCCCTTCGATGGTGGTGAAGTCCTCGACCCTTGGCAGGGTGCCCACCTCACGGCGCGCTTCTGCGGCGATGGCCTGAGCGATCGGGTGCTCGCTGGCGTCTTCGACGGCGCCGGCGAGGCGAAGCACATGGGTACGGTCCTCGCCAGCCGCGAGCAGCAGGTCGACAAGAGCCATCCGGCCGGTGGTGACGGTGCCCGTCTTATCCAGAACGACCGTGTCGATGCGGCGGGTGGACTCCAGGACCTCCGCACCTTTGAGGAGGATGCCGAGCTGCGCGCCGCGTCCCGTACCAACCAGGAGCGCGGTCGGCGTCGCGAGCCCCAGCGCGCACGGGCAAGCGATGATCAACACCGCGACCGCCGCGGTGAACGCGACCTCAGCGGGCTCGCCCACGGCCAGCCAGAACACGAGGGTGGCCGCGGCGAGAGCGAGGACGAAGGGAACGAAGACCGCAGAGATCCGGTCCACGAGCCGCTGCACTGGCGCCTTGCCGTTCTGTGCCTGCTCGACCAGCCGTGCCATCTGGGCTAGCTGCGTGTCGGCACCGACCCGCGTCGCCCGGACAACCAGCCGACCACCCGCATTAACGGTGGCGCCGACGACTGAGTCATCTGGACCGACGTCGACCGGCATCGACTCGCCCGTCAGCATCGACATGTCAACCGCTGATGCGCCGGACAGGACGACCCCGTCGGTGGCGACCTTCTCGCCGGGGCGTACGACGAACTCGTCGCCCACGCTCAGCTGGTCGATGGGAACACGTACCTCGACGCCATCGCGGAGCACGGCAGCATCCTTCGCACCCAGTGACAGCAGTGCGCGCAGCGCTGCGCCGGACCGCCGCTTCGCTCGCGCCTCAAGGTAACGGCCGGTCAGGATGGCCATCGTGATACCGGCCGCGACTTCGAGATAGATGTCGTCGACGCCAGGGCCGCGTGACGGCACCAGGGCGAAAGACATTCCCATCCCCGGCTCACCGGCATCGCCGAGGAAGAGCGCGTACAACGACCAGCCGAACGCAGCCAGCACACTGATCGAGATGAGAGTGTCCATCGTCACGGCGCGATGGCGCAGGTTGACCCAGGCCGCCTGGTGGAAGGGCCAGGCGCCCCAGGTCACGACGGGCACGGTCAGAGCCAGCGACAGCCATTGCCAGTAGTCGAATTGGAGGGCCGGAACCATCGCCAAGACCAGAACAGGCACGGTGAGGATGAAGCCGGTTAGCAGGCGTTGCCGCACCGGTGGCAGCTCGGTCCCCTCGACCTCGCTCGTCCGAGCTGTCGTCGTGGCGGGTACCTGTTGCGGTAGCGCTGCGGTATATCCGGTCGCCTGAATCGCCGCGATGAGATCCTCGGGGGAGACCGAGGCAGTCAGGACGACGCGTGCCTTCTCGGTCGCAAGGTTCACGCTGGCTGCGACCCCGTCGATCCTGTTGAGCTTCTTCTCGATCCGGGCTGCGCAGGAGGCGCAGGTCATGCCACCGATCGACAGCTCGATCGTGCGTGCAGGCACAGGGGGCGGAGTGCCCGTCACCGGCGTGCCGGTGGCCATGACGTCCTCCTCACCGGAGTTGCACGGAGCGGCCGGGGCGGGAGGCGTCCCAAGCCTTGCTGTCGGCCAGCTCGTAGCCGGCCTCCTCGACTGCATCGCGGACTTGAGACTTGTCGAGCTCGGCATCGCTGACGACTCGGACCCGCGAGGTCGCGCCGGCGGAAAGCTCGACCGCCACCTCGCGGACGCCCGGCAGCTTGGTGAGCTCCTCGATCACCGCCGATGTGCAGTGGCCGCACGTCATGCCGTCCACGCCATAGGTCGTCGTGGTGGTCATGAGCTGCTCCTCCAAACGTGGTGCGGTCGGGATCGGTGGGAGAACGGCGCCCGCGCTACGTCAGCTGCGGACCAGCCGCGCGATGGCATCCGAAGCCTCACGGACCTTGAGGTCCGCCTCGGCGCCACCCCGCTGCACGGCTTGGGCCACGCAGTGGGAAAGGTGCTCCTCAAGCAGCTCCAGGGAGAAGGCCTGCAGAGCCTTCGTGGCCGCGGAGACCTGAGTGAGGACGTCGATGCAGTACTTGTCCTCCTCGACCATCCGCTGCAGGCCCCGGATCTGACCCTCGATGCGGCGCAATCGCTTGAGGTGACTGTCCTTGTTCTCCATGTAGCCCGGAGCCGTGCTGGTCGCGCTCGTCGTCATGTCGCCCTCACAGACTTACCCCTCCCCCGTATTACTAGGTCGATGCCGAGAATACCCCCTAGTGGTATGCAGCGAGAAGCCAGCCCCCGGCGTGGGGGCTGGCCTGGGCTTGCAGTTGATGCGTGGAGACGGAGGCGGTGTGGATCAACCCTCGTTCGCGACGGCCTTGGCGTACTTGGCCAGGACGGCGCTCCAGCCTCCGCCACCGCTGATCGAGTCGCGGATGGCCTCGCCGCCGACAAGCTTGTGAAGCAGGCGGTGCTCTAGCGTCACCGTTGTCTGATCGGATCCTTCGGGGGTGAATCGCACCTCGATCTCGCTGGCGTGCTCGGGATCGGGGTCGTACTGCCATTGGCCATTGATCTGCCAGGTGACGACAAAGCGCTGTGGCGGTTCCCACGTGAGTACGTGCCCCCAATCGCATTCACTGCCGTCGACGCCTCGCTCGTACCACCGGCCGCCTTCTCTGGGTTCAATGATCGCCTCGGCCATGTCGGCCTCGCCGATGTGGTAGTCCGCCGGCCACCAGGTCGTGAACGACTCGGTGAAAATGCGGAACGCCCGCTCGATAGGTGCGGTGACAGTGACCGTTCCGTGGATCGCCGGGATCGTTGCGGTGCTCATCGCTCTCCTCTATGGGTCGACCGGTGCCGCCTCCGCGGCCTTCTGATACGCGGTGAGTGCCTCATCCCAGATGCGGTCCAGCCAGACACGCAGCGCCGCCACCCCATCCGGGTTGAGCTGATACACGCGGCGCGTTCCCTCGGGCCGGCACGTGAGGAGCCCGCCGTCCATGAGCACACGCAGGTGTTGGGACACCGCCGGACGGCTGATCGGCAGTTGGTTGGCCAACTCACCCACCGAGTACGGGCGCCGTGCCAGCAACTCGAAGATCGCCCGCCGCGTGGGATCTCCGAGCAGCCCGAGGCTATCGCCTCCGTAAGTGTCCACGAACGGTAAGCGTAGACCTACCAATAACTACTGAGCAAGTCACGAGCGCCAGAAACCGTCACGCTGAGCTTGAGATGGTGGTGGGCTCGCGAGTCCCTCTGAACATCGATGCAAGAGCTGTGTGGCCAGCGCACGCATCACCGGCCCCCTGGTATACACATGCTAATGTATGTGTATGTTGAGTCATCGACTTCAGATCCTTCTGGATGACGAGCGCTACCAGCGGGTTAGCACGGCGGCACGGCAGCGCGGGATGTCCGTCGGAGCAGTCATCCGGGAGGCCATTGACCGTGGTCTCCCGGCGACTCAGCGGCGGCGCAGCGCGGCAGCCCGCATCATTCTTTCGGCCGAGCCAATGAGTGTCCCGACCCCAGACGAGCTTCGAATTGAGTTGGATGAGATACGAGGACGGCACGGGTGATCGTCCTGGACACGACGGTTCTCGTCTACGCAGTGGGTGAGCTCCACGAGTTTCGTGAGCCGTGCCAGAGCCTTGTCGTAGCCATCGAACGAGGCGACATCGCAGCGACGACCACGGTCGAGGTGATCCAGGAGTTCGCGCACGTGCGCGCACGTCGGCGCAGTCGGGAGGACGCGGCGCGTACTGCCGAGGCGTACATTTCGCTGCTCTCGCCACTCCTTGTCGTGGAGGAGTCTGACCTTCGAAATGGGCTCGCGCTTTTCCAGCGTCATCCTGAGATGGGCGCCTTCGACGCAGTGCTGGCGGCGGCTGCCCTATCGATTGAGGCCAGCGCACTCGTTTCTGTCGATCCTGGTTTTGCTGGTGTGAAGAATCTGCGCCATGTGATCCCAAACGCGCCTGGCCTCGGAACGCTTCTGACTCCTTGATGATGCTCAGAGCCACGAGATCCGGCCGCATGTCTGACGGGAGATAGCCATGGAGTCGGTAGAAAGCGCCGTGATCGTGGCGGTGCCGGAGGCGGAGCACGTTGTCGGACCGCACCGGGCAGCGCTGGACCGGTACGCGAGCTGGGGCGTGCCTGCACACGTGACTCTGCTGTACCCCTTCGTCTCACCGCCGGAGATCGACGATGGCGTTATCGCTGCCCTCGCGGACGTACTCCGATCGGTGCCCGCCTTCGGGATCACCTTGTCCCGTGTCGCCTGGTTCGGGGACCGCGTGGTCTGGCTGGCACCTGAGCCCGACGAGCCTTTCCGGATGCTCACCAACGCCTTGGTGGCGCGCTTCCCCGGCCATCCGCCGTACGGCGGCGGTCATGCTGAGGTGATGCCGCACCTCACCGTCGGCCAGAGCGCACCCGTCGACGCTCTGCGCGCCGCTGCAGCGGCGGTGGAGCCGCAACTACCCATCGAGGCGCACATCAGGGGCGCCTTGCTCATCCAGGGCCGCCACGCGCCTGGCTCCTGGCAGACCGTCGCCGAACTCTCGCTCGGGAAGCCATAACAACACGTCGGGTGCTGGATTCGGCCGAACCGAAATCATGGAAGGCCCGTCGTTCCCATCGCAGCCTGCTTATCAAGCCGATTTGGCAGGTAAATAAAGCTGCCACTACGGCAGAAATCAGCCACCATTGATGGAGTCGTCGAGCCCCGATGACTCAAGCCACCAGACCCGTCAGGAATCGAGAAGCGCCGTTCACCGAGCCGCAGCTAGCGTGACCGCCGTGGACAGCACCAGCTATGAGGCATTCCTCTCACACGACGACGGCGGCCTGCGGACCATGGACGGGACTTTGGGGGACGCGCTATGAGGTTCTCAACTACTTCTTTGGCCCGCGCGTGCAGCCGCCATCCGGGCCGTACTCTGGCCGTCTGGGGCGTCGTGCTGGTCGCGTCGATCGCGGCTCTCATGTTCATGCTGACCGGGTTCACGACCGAGGCGACTGCTTCGAACAACCCTGAGTCCGACCGCGCGGATGAGCGGCTTAGCGCGGCTTTCCCGCCCGATCCGCGGCAGGCTGTCAGCGATGTCGTGATCGTGCGTTCGACGAGTCTGACGGTCACCGACGCGGGCTTCCGCACGGTGGTG
>JBKPTD010000226.1:0-8915 GCA_046735375.1 Actinomycetota bacterium
ACGTCCCGACGATAGAAGCCGGCCAGACCGATGCCGATGAGTCCGGCCGCGAGGAGGACGAGCACGACGATCGGCATCGACGTGAAGTCGGCGACCGGCAGGCGCGGGATGTGCTCGAATGGCGAAAGGTTGTACACCCAATCGGGGAGCTTGAGCAGCGGCCCGAGGAACCCGATGAACGCGAACGCCCCGAACACCGCCCAGATCGCGCCGATCGCCCGGGGCGCCAGTCCGAATATCGCGGTGACGAGGCCGACGAAAACCCACAGCGCGGGCGCGTAAGCCACGGCGGAGCCGACCAGCCGGGGAAGCTGGGCGGCATCGCTCACACTGATCGAGCGGGTGATTCCGGCCCCAAGGCCGTACGCGAAGAGCAATGTCACGCTGCCGCCAAGAGCCATGGCCAGGTGACTGCCGACGAACCGGCCGCGACTGACCGCCGCGGCCAGGACTGGTTCTGCCCGCGATGCGGTCTCTTCACCTCGCGGGCGCGACGCCGATTGGATCGCATATCCCACGGCGATCAACGCCGAGATGAACAGGGTGAGGGCGAGGTACTGGTCGGCGGCCGCGGCATTGCCCACGCGTACCAGGTACTTATCAATGGCGTCGACATCTTCGTAGAGCTTGGATGCCTCCTTTGCGACGCCGCCATAAATAAGCCCGAGGAGGAACAGCGAGACGCTCCACCAGACGAGCGTGGCGCGCTGCAGCCGCAGCGCGAGACCGAAGGGGCTGCCCAGACGCGGGGACGCCGTTGCCGGACCTGGACGGTCGGCGATGAGTCCGGCTCCCAGGTCGCGGCGGGCGCTGATCCTGATGGCCACGGCCGTGACGACGATGGAGGTACCGATGGAGAGGAGCAGCGGCCACCAGCGTTCGTCCACGTAGGCCCTCATCTCCGTGGCCCAGCCAAAGGGGGAGAACCAGGACAGGGTGCCGTTCCCAAGGTCGCCGATGGCGCGGGCAAGGTAGGTGGCGCCGAGAACCATCCCGGCGAGGCCGGTTGCGCCGCGGGCATTCGTGCTGACCTGGGCCGCGAGAACGCCCACGGCGGTGAAGACGAAGCCGACGCCGAGGAGTGCGAGGGCAAAGGCCAGCGAGCCGATCGCGGACAGCCCATGCAGGCTCGCGGGCAGGCCGATCGTGAGCAGACCGCACAGCACCGCATTCGCGCCCCCCACCACGGTGAGCGCCGCCGCTGTGGGAGCGTGCCGGCCGACGGCCGCCGCACGCACCAGATCGGCGCGGCCACTTTCCTCTTCCGCGCGAGTGTGACGGACGACGAGGAAGATGCTCATGAGCGCGACGGCGACAGCGGTGAGGGGGAGCAACTCGTTCGCCGTCATGGCGCCATAGGTGTAGTTGTCCAGGCCATATCCCGGGCCGGTGAACAGCCTCGCCACTGCATTTCCCATCACGTCGGCTCTGGCCTGCCGGTCTGCTGCGGTCGGATATGTGTCGGCGAAGCTGGCGACCGAGCCCATGACCGAGAGCGCGATAGCGAGGATCCACACCGGCAGCCGGATCCGGTCGCGGCGGAGGATGAACCGGATGAGTGTTCCGGTTCCGGCCAGCGAATCCCAGCGGCTCGTGGTCCGGGCGTACGCGCGCGGGGGAACGGCGGTGGCAGTTGTCATTGCCCGCCCCCGGTCCGCGCCTGCGGCCGCCCCCCGCCGTTGAGCTCCGCGACCTCATCGCCGTAGTGGCGCAGGAAAAGCTCCTCCAGCGTCGGGGGCTGGCTGGTCAGGCTGCGAACGCCGAACTCGGTAAGGCGGCGCAGGGTCGCGTCGAGATGGTTGGTATCGACATCGAAGTGAGCGCGGCTGTCTTGGATCTTGAGGTCGTGGACGCCAGGCAGCTGGTCAAGGCCGGTGGGCGGTCGCTCGGTTTCGACCGCGATCGAAGTACGGGTCAGGTGCCGCATCTCGCTGAGCGTCCCCGTCTCGACAGTGCGGCCCAGCCGGATGATGCTGACTCGATCGCACAGAGCCTCGACCTCGGAGAGGATGTGGCTGGACAGGAGGACGGTGCGGCCTTCTTCCTTGAGCTCGTCGATACACTCGCGGAACGCCAGCTCCATCAGCGGATCGAGACCCGAGGTTGGTTCGTCGAGCAGCAGGAGTTCGACGTCGGAGGCCAGGCCCGCGATCAGCGCGACCTTCTGCCGGTTGCCCTTGGAATAGCTGCGGGCCTTCTTGGTGGGGTCGAGGTCGAAGCGGTCGAGCAGGTCGGCGCGGCGTTTCGGGTCGAGCCCGCCACGCAGGCGGCCAAGCAGGTCGATCGCCTCGCCGCCAGTCAGGTTTGGCCACAGGCTCACGTCGCCGGGAACGTAGGCCAGCCGCCGATGAAGGCTGACGGCGTCCTTCCATGGATCGCCGTCGAGCACCGCGCTGTGGCCCGCATCGGCCCGCAGCAGACCCAGCAAGATGCGGATCGTCGTTGTCTTGCCCGCACCGTTGGGACCGAGGAAGCCATGGACCTCGCCGGTGGCGACGGACAGATCCAGACCGTCGAGTGCGCGGGTCCTCCCAAAGGTCTTCACCAAGCCGGATACGGAGATCGCTGCTGCTGCCGCCATACGTCTGAGTGTATGCTTACTCTCTTTAGAAATCTGTGAAATGTGCGAAGCATCACTATGATGTGACTGTCGTGGAAGCCGGAACGGCGGGGAGGGCTGCGTGGCGACCATTGCCAAGACGCCGGACGCGGACGAACAAGCCGTCCTGCGGTTCGTCGAGCAGTTCGCGCTTGTGTTGGTCGAGGCCGGCATCCCGCGAATGCCGGCCAGGGTTTTCGCCTACGTGCTCGCGGCCGATGCCGACCGGCACACCGCGGCGGAGTTGGCCGCTGGTCTGCGGGTGAGCCCAGCCGCGATCTCGGGTGCCGTTCGGTATCTGGTCCAGGTCGGCTTGCTGGGCAAGGAACGCGAGCCTGGCTCGCGTAGTGATCACTACCGCGTGTACGACCAAGACGTCTGGTCCGCGATCATGCGCCGGCAAGATCCCGTACTGAAGCGCACGGAGGAGGTGCTCGCGCGCGGGCTCGAGCTGCTCGACGAGACCAGGCCGGGCGGTCGGCGGGTCAGGGAGACCCTCGAGTTCTACCGCTTTATTCGCTCCGACCTCAAAGCGCTGCTCGACCGCTGGAGCGAGCACCGGCGGGAGCTACTCGAACAGGAAGAAACACGCCGCTGACCGGGCGGTCGACGAGGACTTAACGTTGTGCCTCGGCCGCTCGGCCCCGCATCTGGCGTACGTCAAGGGTGCGTGTGACCCGCCGGTGGGGGCCGGCGCGGATCAGCTGGTTGCTCAGCCTGCACACCAGGCTCGTCGACAGGCCACACATCGCCGCCTTCGTCGACCCCCGCGGGAGGGTCCTGGCCGAGTCGGTGGGTCACGAGCGATTCGGCAGCGAGGCTGCTCGCCGTGTTACCAGTCACGGCCGCCAAGAACTCCTCGCGGCCAAGCGCGAGCGTATGCAGTTCCTCGATGGCGGTGATCGTCGCCGTACGGGGAACATCACGAAGCAGGGCGATTTCGCCGAAGCAGTCGCCCGGCCCAAGAGGCGGGCGCGGCAAACCCCGTATCGTCACCGACGCTGATCCGCTGGCGATGATGTGGAATTCCTCGCCCGGGTCGCCCTCTCTCATGACAACGGTGCCGGGAGCGAACCGATCCGGCCGGAGTTCGGTGGAGAGCAGCTCGATGACCGCCAACGGGAGCGGCGCGAACATCGGGAGGCCCCGCAGCTGGTCGACCTCCTTGCCGGGCCGCGGCATCGTTCGATCGATCCGCGCGAAGCGCCGGGCGTGGGCAATCGTCAGCGCTGTCAAGCCGAGTCCGAGCAGCGCGAGCGTGCCGCGCATGTCGAATGCGTCGAGCAGCGATGGGGCCGCGACCGATCCCAGGCCAACCCCGCCCAGCGCGGCAAGCTCGAACACACCCAGAACCCTCGCCGTCATACGTGGGCTCAACAGCCGGGCAAGCAGCGTAAAGCAGCCGATGTCCTCCACGGCGTTGCCGATCCCGATTGCGACAAAGGCCAGGTAGGCGACCACTGGTTCCATCACGAGGGACAGCAGGACCAGCGGCAGGCCCCACAACAGCAGGCCGGCGATGAAGCTCCTGCCCAGCCGGGTCACCCGGACGACAGCACCGGCGATCACACCACCGACCAGTCCGCCGACGCCAAGCGCGGCGTTGAGCCAGCCCACGCCCTGCTCGCCGAGGACCAACACGTCGACCGCGAGCACCGCGATCAGCACGGTGACGGCACCCCGGACGAAGGTCTGCGCGAACACGAGGATCGTGACGCCGCCGGGCGGAGCAAGCCGCACGAAAGCCCTGACGCCGGTCGCCATGTCGTGCAGCACCCGCGTGGACCTCGACGCGGCGGGACTACGGCTCGCAACGGTCAGCCGGCGCAGGGACAGCCAGGCGAATCCGAAGAAGGTGGCTGCGAGTGCGATCGTCGCCGTCGGGTCAGCCAACCCCAGCAGCACACCTGCCAGGACCGGCCCGACGAGCGCGCCGCTGCTCTCCATCATCGAGGCCACGACATTGGCCGCGGTGAGCTCCGCAGGTGTCCGCACGAGCCATGGCAGCATCGAGGCCTGTAGCGGCCGGTAGGCGCCCTCCAGCCCGGAGGCGCCCGCGGCCAGGGCGACGACGCCGAGCGCGGGCCCGTCGACAGCGGCAGCGACCGCCGCGAGCGCGAGCAGGATGGCCTTCAGAGCGGTCGAGCCCCGCAGTAAGACCTCGCCGCGTACGCGATCGCCGATGCCGGCGATCGCGAGCGCTACCGCAATGCCAGCGAGCATACGGAAGAACCCGTACACCGCAACCAGCCCGGCCCCACCCTCTGCGTACGCGAACACCACGAGCGCTACGGTGCTCGCGAACTCGCCCACAACGGAGAGTCCCCAGCCAAGCTGGATCCGCCGCACATCCGGCGACCGAAGCGCCTCCCTGATGGCCGCTAGACGGTCGCCCTGCCGCCGGAGCTGGGATCCTGTCATGCGGCTATCCGCTCTTGAGCAGCGTCTCCGTGCTGGTCTTCACCTCGGCTACCGGACCGACGTCGAGCATCGGCGCTGACATGACATCACCCTTAGCGCGGTACGCGGATGCTGCCGCCGCCGCCTCTTCCGCTGCGCCGTGCGAATCTCCAGTCGCGGCCAGTACGGCGGCGAGCCCCGCGTGGGCGTAGCCCAGAAGCTCTAGATCGTCGGTGTTCTCGGCCAGGGCTAGCGCCTCCCGGCCGAGGTTCTCTGCGCCCGTGGTGTCGCCGGCCGCGAGCCGGCACGGCAGCCGGGTGCCGCGCCACGCGATCTGCGAGGCTAGATCGCCGGCAGCCGCGGTCTGCTCCGACTCCACGGTCAGAGCCTCTGCCTCGGCATAGCGGTGCTGGGCGACAAGGACGCGGGCCAGATACGCCGCCACTGTCGACAGCGCAGCGCGCTCGCCCATCCCATGCAAGGTCTCGTATCCCCAGCGCAGGTCCGCCTCCGCTGCCTGCAAATCGCCTACATAGAGCAGCGCCATCCCGGACAGCACCGTCCAATGGGCACGACTGAAGGTCAGGCCGAGCTCCTCGTGGCGCTGCCGGCTGCGCCCCAGGTATCTCCGGGCGTCGGCCTCCGCGCCAGCCATTGCGGACAGGTATGCCAGTACCGTGCAGACGGCCGCTTCCACCCGCCGCGATCCCCGGATGCGGTCGAGCAGTTCATTGCAGCGAGCCACCGCCTCGGTGGCCGGGGTGGGCCCAAGCGCCAGGCAGGAGGCGAGCCAGACTGTGATCGCCGACTCCTCCCGGATCTCTCCCGCATGGCGCGCGTGGCGGAGTGCGCGATCCAACGCCTCAGTTGTTCGCGCGTACGCGCACGCCATCCAGTCCAGCTCCGCGCGCAGCCGCCACACTCGAGCCAACCCGATGTCGTTCGCAGCATCGCTGAAAGCGCGATAAGCGTCATCGGTTGCCTGCCTGACCGTCTCGAACGCCCGCTCCGGCTCCATCCGCAGCCTGATGAAGTGCCCGTCCAGCGTGGCAAGATCCGCAAGGGCGTGATCTTCTGCCATTCGGGCGGATTCGTTCGCCTGAGTCAGCGCATTCTCGGCTTCATCGAAGCGGCCGCGTGCGACGAGGGCCATCGCGAGGTCTCGGAGAAGGGCAGGACGCTCCGGGTCTGCGGGTTGCAGCATGGAAACGGCTCGTTCGAGCAGATTCGCCGCGGCGGACATGTCGTCGCGAGCAAGCGACCGGCGCCCAGCGGCCGACAGCCACCGTCCGGCGCGAGTACCGAGCGCGCCGGCGCGCCCGTCGAGCCTGCCCAGCTCGCGGAGGTGCCGGACCGCCTGCTCCAGGTGATAGCCGATGATCTCTTCGTACTCCGTGGACCGCGTACCGGCGCCCGCCTCGAGCCAGTCTGCGCACCACTCATGCAGATCGCTCCGGGTCTCCTTGGGAACGCTCGCGTACGCCGCATCGCGGGTGAGCAGGTGGAAGAAGCGGTAGGTCTCCGATCCGCCGAAACCCGGACCCACCCGCTGGACCAGCTGCTTGCTCACCAGTGAGCGCAGGTCTTCCTCGAGCCGCGGAAGACCTGCGACGCCGGACAGATGCTCAAGTGCGTCCCGGTAGAACTCGCGACCCATGACGGCGGCTCGCTGGATCAATGCATGCTCGGATGGATCGAGCCGATCCAGCCGGCTGGCGAGGATGGCCGTGAGGCTAGGCGGGATCACCAGATCTGTCAGCTCGGCTGTCGCCACCCAACCGTCGTCGGTACGCACGAGGATTCCGTCATCGATGAGCATGCGGACGAGTTCCTCGACGAAGAGTGGGTTCCCATCGGACGCGGTGACGATGCGGCTTCGTAGCTGTTCAGGTAGGTGCATACCGTCCAGCAAGCGGTTGAGCAGGGCGTCGATGTCTGTCGTACCGAGTGGCTCGAGCGTCTGCCGCAACGCGTGCGGAACCGCGTCCGACCAGCCAGGTGCCACCTCCCCGAGCTCCGGTCTGGCCGTACACACGATGAGCAGGGGAACGTCGGACGTCAGCGTCGCGACGTGCTCGATCAGGTGGAGCAGGGCGGGCTCGGCCCAATGGATGTCATCGATCACGACAACGAGTGGGCCGCCGGTCAGCGCGGTCGTTTCGAGGAGCCGGCGTACGGCCCAGGCGATCTCGGTGGTCTCGGCCGTCGTCGCGGAGAGGCCGACGGCGCCGGCGACGACCTCGGCGACATGCTCGGCTTCAGCCTCGTGGTGATGACCGCCCGCAGCCCCGATCGCCTGAACGAGGGAGAGGACCCGGGATCGGGCGTGGTCGAGGTCATCGGTCGGGGCGAACCCGGCAAGATCCTGGACCAGCTCCGCGATGGGCCAGTAGGTGACCCCCTCGCCATACGGCAGGCAGTGGCCACGGGCCACCCTCGCCCGCCCGCGAATGTGCTGGATGAACTCACGGACGAGACGCGACTTTCCCAGCCCGGCGGGGGCAACGATGGACACCAGTCGACAGGCGGCCGGCAAGCATTGCTGAAACAGTTCTTCGAGTGTTGCCAGCTCCTCCGTGCGGCCGACGATCGGTGCGTCCAGCCGACGGTGGAGCCAGGAAGCGTCCGGAGTGACCTGGCGCAGCCGCCAGGCGGTCAGTGGAGCCGCCTTACCCTTCACGGCGATCGGAACGACGAGATCGGCGACAACGGCGTCCCGAACCAGCCGATAGGTGGTTTCGCCGAGCAAGATCTCGCCCGCGGCCGCGTGCTGCTCCAGCCTGGCAGCCACGTTGACCGCGTCTCCGGTGACGAGCCGCTGATTGACTTCGGCATCACTCGTGATGACCTCACCGGTATTGAGGCCGATACGCGCAGCGATGGTCACCCCCCAGGCAGCACCCACCTCCTCGTTGAGGTCTTGCACGGCCGCGAACATCTCCTGCGCCGCTCGGACGGCCCTCAGCGCGTCGTCCTCGTGGAGCTTCGGCACGCCGAAGACCGCCATCACCGCGTCACCGATGAACTTTTCCACCGTTCCGCCGTGCCGCTCTACCACCCGGCGCATCTCGTCGAAGTAGAGCGACATCACCCGGCGAACGGCCTCTGGATCGAGCCGCTCCCCGAGCGCGGTGGACTCGACAACATCGCAAAACATGCAGGTGACGGTCTTACGCACCTCCTGCGAGGCAGCAGCAGCGATGACCCGGTCGGCGGGCAGCGGTGCGCCGCATTGCCGGCAGAAGCGAGCCGGCCGTGCCGTCAGCTCCTGGCAGCGGTCGCAGCGGATCGCAGCCGCGGACTCTGGGTTAGGGCCCGAGGGTGACTGAGATGTCGTCATCCGTGGCAGTCACACCGTTCGTCGTGTCCGTGATCGTGTTGTTGGTAAAGGTCGCCGAGAGTGCGGCCAGCGTCTGTCCGTTCGGGCACGAGAAGCCGGTCGGCGACACCGAACTGGTGTCGAGAACGACGCTGCCGCTGATCCGTCCGTTGTGGTCTGCGGCAAGGTTCTGGGTGGTTTGGAGCGGCGCGGTGATCGTGAACTTGTTCGAGGCCTTCGGGTGGTTGGTACCGCCGTTGACGCAGCCGAACGTTGCAGTCGCCACCGTCTCGAGGCGGTAGACGACGTCCGGTGTGCCAATACCGACCTCGGTCCATAGGTACAACAGGTCCGGCAGCTCCGCTGCGGCGCTGGCTGTCGATGTTGCGGCGAGACCGGTAGCAGCCGCGGAGCTGCCCGCCAGGCTCACCGAAGCGCTTTTGAAATGTGGAAAATCGGCGTAAGCCGGAGAAGCTAAGCCGCCGACGACCGCCAGGGCGGCGCCCATCGCCAGGCTGAGTCGCCCGATCTTGCGCGGGAGTCGGGTCGGTGTCTGATCGGCCATGTCCGCCACCCCTTCGGTCAGCCGTTGCCCTC